>JAEEPF010000043.1 GCA_016284635.1 Prevotella sp. | reverse complement strand
AGATAACGAAACAATGGGTGTTCGGCATCTATAATATATATAATAGGTATAACCCCTATTTGATCAATTTTGAGGATAGTGCTGACGGAGCCCGCACCAAAGCCAAGCAGTATTCGCTGTTCGGCATTGTACCGAGTGTGGCGTTTAATATTCAATTCTAAAGATGAAGAAGATAGGGATATTAGGGATATTAGGGTTGTTAGGGTTAGTAGGATGCGAGAAGGAGATCGACGTCGACTATCGCAGCGTGGAACCAATCTACGTGGTGGAGGCTTCCGTTTCCAATGATGGGATGACAGCCCGTGTCAGTATGACGCAGGATATGGATGATAACCATACGACGAGCGATGTTGCAGACGCCAGCATCGTTGTGACTGGCAGCGATGGCAGCGAGACCAAGCTTGTCTATAAGAAGAATGGCATCTATCAGGCGACGGCAAAGGGTATGGTGGGTGTGACGTATCAGATAGATGTGGAGGTGGGAGGTCATCATTTCATCTCGACCTCGACGATGCAGCGCATGCCGAGGATCAATAAGTTCCACTTCATCTGGAAGAAGATTATGAGCGAGCGGTTCTTAATGGGAGAGTTGCTGTTCCAGGATATCCCCAATGAGGAGAATTGGTATTTCTCGCATATCTATCGTAACGGGCTTGGTTTCCGATGGGCCGTAAAGCGCGACGATCAGAATCCAAACAAGGAATTGCAACAACTGTACTCCATCGCCAGAGAAGGCAGCGATGATAAAGACATGCTTAGAGAAGGGGATCAGTTAAAGTTAGAACTGCGTGCCATCGACCAACGGACCTACGACTATCTGTACTCTATGCAGATTATGGATAATACCAATACCAACCCCATCCCGAACTTTACAGGCGGGTGTCTGGGATATTTCTCTGCTTATAGCCAGACGACCATCAACTATGTCTTCCATGAGTCAGATGTAGATGAGGAGGAATAGTGGAAAGAGGAATGTAGAGGGTGGAAGGTTAGAGCTTGCGGACGATGAAGGTGACGGTCACGCCGAATTCTTCGTTCTCATATCGTAACTGGAGGGTGTTGTCGGTAAAGTATACCACTTGCGCCAGCATTTTGTCCTCACCATCTGGCTCCAGTCTCATGTTGTGATTGTCACACTGGTATTTCCCTTCGAAGATAACGTAGCCGTTAGTGTCGTAGGCGATGAAAGTTCCAGATCGCACCATACCATTGTAACTGCCGTCGTCGTTGAACACAAACTGATCGTAGGTGAAGTTACTAGGGTTCAGATCTGTATTACCTTCAATCACCACATCGCCTTCACCCCAGCCACGCTGCCAAGTGCCAACGATGACTTCACCAAGTCGTCGGCCGTCGTCATCGCCACCACCGCAGGCGAAGACAAATAATAGGGCAGCCAGACAGGCTGCCCTATATAATGATTTCTTACTTAACATTACCAACCTTTACCAGATACTCAGCAATCTGAACAGCATTCAGGGCAGCACCCTTACGGATCTGGTCGCCAGAGAGCCAGAAGGTCAGACCGCAGTCGTCAGTGAGATCCTTGCGGATACGGCCAACGTAGACATCATCCTTGCCAGCAGTCTCAAGCGGCATGGGATAGGTGAGGGTAGAAGGATCGTCTTTGAGCGTACAACCAGGGGCAGCGGCAATCGCCTTCTGGGCCTCTTCGACGCTGATGGGCTTCTCCGTTTCAATCCACACGGACTCAGAGTGGGAGCGGAGAGAACTGACGCGAACACACATGGCCGAGCACTTGGCATCGGTATGCATGATCTTACGGGTTTCGTTGTACATCTTCATCTCCTCCTTCGTGTAGCCATTGGGCTGGAAGACATCGATCTGGGGAATCACATTGTAAGCCAACTGGTGGGCGAACTTCTTGACAGTCTTCACCTCACCTTCCTCCACCATCTCCTTGTACTGCTGTTGGAGTTCGGCCATAGCAGCGGCACCAGCGCCAGAGGCACTCTGATAGGAGGCCACGTGAATGCGCTTGATATGAGAGATGTTTTCCAGCGGCTGGAGTACGACCACCATCATGATCGTCGTGCAGTTCGGGTTAGCGATGATGCCACGAGGACGGTTCAGGGCGTCCTCTGCATTGCACTCAGGCACTACGAGGGGTACATCGTCGTCCATACGGAAAGCACTGGAGTTATCGATCATCACGGTACCATACTTCGTGATGGTCTCGGCAAACTCCTTCGATGTGCCTGCACCTGCCGAAGTAAAGGCGATGTCAATATCCTTGAAGTCATCGTTATGCTGAAGCAACTTCACCTCAATCTCTTTTCCCTTGAAGGTATATTTCCTGCCTGCGCTGCGCTCAGAACCAAACAGCACCAGTTCATCCATCGGGAAATTCCTCTCGTCAAGAATCCGCAGGAACTCCTGTCCCACGGCTCCACTTGCACCTACAATTGCTACTTTCATACTAAAGCCCCCTAAGTTAGGGGGTTGGGGGTCTGAACAACCTCATCATTCCCACCAACCCAAATTAATACTATTTAATTATCTCTTTTTGGGGTGCAAAATTACAAAAAAACTTTGTCTTTATTTCATAATTCACAAAAAAGTTGTAATTTTGCAAACAAATCATTGATTTCATGAACTATTCAAATCATCCTGCAACGAAAGAATACCGTCAGTTGTTAAGAAAAACAGAGACTCCGACGGAGAGAATGTTGTGGAAGAAACTTAGAGGGAAACAGCTTAATGGATACCGATTCCGGCAACAACATGGCTTTGGACCATATGTTCTGGATTTTTACTGTCCATCACTTAGGTTGTGTATTGAATTGGATGGGGGCGTACATGAGGAGGAGAAGGTCTGGCAAAAGGATGAAGAGCATTCCTTGTTCCTTGAAGAGAATAGAATAAAAGTATTAAGGTTTAGAAACGAAGAAGTAGAGCAGGGATTAGATAATGTATTGGTAAAGATAAGAGACTATATCAATACCTGTATTAACAGAGGTTGCGAGGGTGTTCAGACCCCCAACCCCCTAACTTAGGGGGCTCATGCTACAGTATTTGCCAATCACAGACCCCACGTTGATCTTCTTTGTGGTGTTGTTGATCATCCTCGTTGCACCTATTGTGATGAGTAAACTGCGTATTCCGCATATCATCGGAATGGTGCTGGCAGGCGTGATGATCGGCCAGTATGGTTTCAATATCCTGGTGCGTGACAACTCCTTTGAACTGTTTGGTAGGGTAGGACTCTATTATATCATGTTCCTGGCTGGACTGGAAATGGATATGGAGGGCGTGAAGAAACATACCCGTTCCTTTATTATCTTCGGCTTGCTCACCTGCTTTGTGCCATTGATCCTGACCTATGTGATGGCGATGACCGTGCTCGGATACTCTTCGATGGCCTCGTTCCTCTTAGGCTGTATCATGGCATCGAACACGCTGATAGCCTATCCTATTATTGGTCGTTACGGTCTGCAGCGCCATCAGAGTGTGATGCTCAGCGTGGGCTCGTCGATGATTTCGTTGTTTATGGCTCTGGTGATGCTGGCAGCTCTCTCCGGTTCCTTCGAGAGCGGTAGTGGCTGGTTGTTCTGGATACTCTTCGTGGTGAAGTTCGCAGCCTTCTGTGCGGGCAGCATCATCCTGATTCCCAAATTGACTCGCTATTTCCTCCGCCGATATAGTGATGCGGTGATGCAGTATATCTTCGTGTTGGGCATCATGTTCCTCAGTGCAGCTCTCACCTCGCTCATTGGTATCGAGGGAATCTTCGGCGCGTTCTTCTCCGGACTGATCCTCAACAGATATATCCCACACGTCTCGCCCTTGATGAATCGTATCGAGTTTATCGGTAATGCTCTGTTCATCCCCTATTTCCTGATAGGTGTGGGTATGCTCATCAATGTGCGCACCCTCTTTACGGGTATCGACATACTGTGGATCGTGTTCCTCATTGCCTTTTTCGGTACTTTCGGAAAGGCCGCTGCCGCCTATATCTCCAGTCTTCTTTTCCGTCTGCCGAAAGCCGATGGCAATATGATGTTCGGCCTGACATCCGCCCATGCGGCAGGTGCCATCGCGATGGTGATGGTGGGTATGCGGCTGGAGGTGGCTCCCGGACAGTATTTGGTGAACGATGACATGCTTAACGGCGTGGTGATCATGATCCTCGTCACTTGTATCATCAGTACCCTGATGACAGAGCATGCCGCCCAACAGATCATCCTGCAAGAGAAGCGTCATCCTCATATTGACAGTCCTCAGACCAACGATGAGAAGATTCTGCTCTGCGTGAAATATCCGGAGATCGCCCCACATCTGCTTTACCTCTCTATCCTGATGCGTGACCAGCGGCTGAATCGTGAACTGGTGGCGCTGAACGTGGTCTATGATGACCAGAATAGTAATACTGCCAGACAACAGGGACTGCAGTTGCTTGAACGGTTACAGCAGACTGCCAGTGCCTCTGATGTCAAGGTACAGACACAGGTACGCCTTGCCACGAACATAGCCAACGGCATCAAGCATGCCTTCCGGGAATTTGCCTGTTCAGAGATCATTATGGGTATGCACGTCCATACCGACATCAATCCTCGCTTCTGGGGAGAATTCATTCAGAGTCTCTATAACGGCCTGAACCGTCAGATTATCCTTACCCGTTTCGTGCAGCCGATGTCTACCCTGCGCCGCATTCAGGTGGTGGTGCCTTCCAGGGCAGAGTTTGAGCCCGGCTTCCACCGTTGGCTGGAGCGTTTGAGCAGACTGGCAGGACAGTTGGATTGTCGCATACAGTTTCACGGACGTAATGAGTCGTTGGTGCTGATAGCGGAATACATCAACAACCGTCATCCGAATGTCAGGGCTGAATATACTTCGATGGAGCATTGGAACGAGTTGCCGCGGTTGGCAGCCGGTATCGCTGAAGACCATCTGTTCGTGGTGGTGACGGCCCGTAAGGGAACCATCTCGTACAAGAACGCCTTGGAGCGGCTGCCAGATGAACTGCAGAAGCATTTCTCGGGCAAGAACCTCATGATCATCTTCCCTGACCAGTTCGGTAATACGAAAGATGAGCGTATGAGCTTCACGGAAGCACAGCACCATGAGGAGCATAGTATCTATGACACCATATCCAAGTGGATTCATAAAAAGAGGAAAGTGGAAAGAGTATGATTGACATAAAGAATATAACAAAGAGTTTTGGGGCACTGCAGGTGCTCAAGGGCATAGACCTCCATATTGACAAGGGCGAGGTGGTTAGCATCGTCGGTCCCAGCGGAGCAGGAAAGACGACCTTATTGCAGATCATCGGTACGTTGGATCGTCCGGACACAGGTACGGTGCGGGTAGATGGTATTGATGTCACTTCTTTGTCGTCGAAACGCCTTTCTGATTTCAGGAACACGCATTTGGGCTTTGTGTTCCAGTTTCATCAGTTATTGCCGGAGTTCACAGCCATAGAGAACATCATGATTCCTGCCTATATCGCGGGGAAGTCTCAGAAGGTGGCAAAGGCCCGTGCAGAGGAACTTCTTCACTTTATGGGCCTGAGTGATCGTGCATCACATAAACCCAATGAATTGTCTGGTGGAGAGAAACAGCGTATTGCCGTAGCCCGTGCGTTGGTCAACAACCCAGCGGTGGTCTTGGCTGACGAGCCTTCCGGTTCCCTTGACACCCGTAACAAGGAAGACCTGCACAAGTTGTTTTTTGATCTGCGTGACCAGTTCGGACAGACGTTTGTTATTGTCACTCACGATGAAACTCTTGCTGCTATTACGGATAGAACTATTCATCTGCGGGATGGTCAGGTCGTTCAGACCCCCATCCCCCTAACTTAGGGGGCCTTTTATGCTTAAACTTGGAGACTACAATACCCTCAGAATAAAGAAACGTACGGATTACGGTCTGTATCTGGACGGTGGTGACGAGGGGAATATCTTGTTGCCGAATCGTTATGTGACGCCAGACATGCGAATTGGTGACAATCTGGAAGTGTTCATCTATCTTGACCAGGATGAACGGACCATTGCCACTACGGAGCATCCGATAGCCAAGGTGGGCGAGTTCGCTTATCTGGAGTGCGCCTGGACAAATGAGTATGGTGCTTTCCTCAAATGGGGACTGATGAAGGATCTTTTCTGTCCATTCCGTGAGCAGAAGAAACGGATGGAAATCGGGAAGACCTATTATGTCTATATTATGGAAGATGAAAAGACCCATCGGCTGATGGCGACAGCGAAGGTCGAACGCTATCAGAAGAATGACGGACGTCAGCGTGTGCTGGATTTTGCAGAGGTTTTGCTTCGCT
The DNA here is from genome assembly GCA_016284635.1 of Prevotella sp. GTDB lineage: Bacteria > Bacteroidota > Bacteroidia > Bacteroidales > Bacteroidaceae > Prevotella. The sequence continues at coordinate 16,202 of JAEEPF010000043.1, read as the reverse complement.
ATCTCTATGAGCATGACGGCAAGTGCGATCTTGGCGACAAGTCGCCAGCCGAGCAGATCTATGAGCGTTTTCAGGTCTCAAAGAAAGACTATAAAAAAGCCATCGGCGATCTCTATCGCCGACGGCTTATCACTATTTCCGAAGAGGGTATTCAACTTATCAGCTGATTCCCTTCGCCTTATTTTTTGACAAGATTAGCAATTGTAGCAAACATTGTACCAAGAGATGCCAGACTTGTACCAATTCCAAGCCATTGCGTGACAGATGAATTATCGCGCGGTGCCTTGGTGGGTACGACCACCTCGCATCCTGGTTCTATTTTACCTTTCTTCGCCTTTGCAATCGTTCCGTTCTGATAGACGATATAGGCATGACGCTTTCTGGCTCTTTCCCCAAAGCCACCTGCCTGTTCAATATAGTATTTATAATTCTCGCCTTCTTCGTATGCCACTGTATTCGGGGAATTGACTTCGCCAGTGATACGGACTGTATGGTTGAAAAGAGGAACTGTCAGGACATCACCATCCACCAATTCAATATCTTGTGTCGATCCTGGATTGGCCAAAGCTTCGTCCAAATGTATGCCAACTGAATAAGTAGTCTCCAATGACAACTTCTCAAGTGCCAAGGAATCCTTTTCACTTGCAGTCTGCCGGGCTAACTTGATAACATTCTGCATACGAGCCTTTTCGTCCTCCGTCATTTTCCGGATCAAGCGAGCCCCTTGGATGTATGCACCTGGCAGTACTCCTCCAGCAGCCTTCACAACATCGCTCAATCGCTGATTTTTTGTCTCCATGGTATAATTGCCCTGGAAAGCAACTTCACCAGTTACTGTTACTTGAACTGGTGTTCTGAAAACAGGACTGCGCCGAACCTGAACAATGTCGTACGGTTCCAAGACAAAGTTTTTCTCTCCATCGACCATATAGTTGTCTTTCAGTGAGAAACTGAAGGTTTTTGCCACCTCCATACCTGCTTCTGTGGCATTCGGGTCACGCAGGCGACGACTTACATCGATCTTGGTAGCAGATGCATGGTCGGTAAGGCCACCAGCCTGAAGAATGAAATCTTCTAATGTCATATTGTCAGCATACTCATATACACCGGGAAAGATAACCTCACCAGTAATGGTCAGTGTACGCAGATTCTGGTGCTCTGCCAGAGTGGGAATGAAGAGAACATCCTCGTTCTCAAGGGATATATCAGCAACGGAACCATTCATAATGCCTTCCAGATCGATAGAGATTACTTCTTGAGTACGGTTTGGTTTCATACGGCGCATCACAGCTCTTGATGTCATAGCCTCCTCTGTCAGGCCCTGGGCTTGTTCGATAAGGGTGCGTACGCTGGTGATTTTATCCCCCAATTCATATTTCCCAGGACGCCAAACGGCACCTTTCACTTCCACCATATTCTCGTAGCGGTCGTAAATGCCCTCAACAGCAACCTCATCGCCATCTTCCACCTTGAAATCAGCGAAGTCAAACTCCTCAACATTGTGTACGCTTTTCATCTGACCATTCCGCCGCTCCACACGTAAAGACTTCTTATAGGCGTCGCCCCTGAATCCACCACAATACTTCAACAAAGTGGCAAGACTTTCTCCTTTACGCATCTCATAGGCCATCGGCCGTTTCACATTACCTTCGACATCAACGATACAATCATACGCGCCAACTTGAATAACATCATTATCTTGTAAGCGAACATTACCTGCCAGACGACCATTCAGAATAAACTCATAGACATCAACCACTGTAATAAGACGTCCTTGACGGAAAACCTTAATGTTACGGAGCGTTCCAAGGCTATTGATGCCACCAGCCCGATAAAGAGCATGGAATACAGTGGCAAACGCACTCAGTGTATAGGTACCAGGAGTACGGACTTCACCCATTACATTTACCATAATGGTACGCGTTTGACCTAAAGTGGTCTTGATGGAAGAATTCTCATAATAATCACCCAGTTTCCGTTGGATTTTTGCCTGTGCAGCTGAGACGGTGATACCGCTGACCTGAATCGGACCAAATCCAGGGATGGTAATATCTCCATCTGGGCTGACGGTCAGTTTCAGAGCATCTTGTGACGCTCCGTAGACGTCAATGACCAGCAAGTCACCAGGGCCTAATACATAGTTTTGTGGTGTGGCCATATTCATCTGAGGCTCAAAAGTCAGTGATCTGTTATTGAAGATATCACGACCAAACACTCTTTTTCCCGACGGAGAGAGTATTTCTGGAACATAGTCAGGTGCATTGTCACCCTCATTGGTAACAATTTCATTGTCAGTAACTTCATTGTTTACGCGCATCCGTTCTTGAGCATTGCCAATGGCATTGTCCACAGAATTGTCAAGGCCTTTGTTCGTAATTTGCTTTGCGTACTGTTGGCGGATTCTCTGAATCTGTTCCATTGTAGCGCCTTTCTGCATAAGCCTTGCTGCGATATCAGCCTCAGATGCACCAGATTTCTTTTCTTGAACAGCCATGCTTAGCACTTCTGAGTCAGAAAGTCTTTGACCATAAGCGACCGTTACGATGCTAATGATCAACAAAGCAATCATATATAACCTTTTCATTCTATATATATTAATGTTATTACTCTAGAATTCTGCGGATTTGGGCGTTCTCGGGAAGGGGATGACATCACGGATGTTCTGCATGCCCGTTACGAACAGGATCAGACGCTCGAAGCCGAGTCCAAAACCTGCATGGGGACAGGTACCCCAGCGGCGCGTATCAAGATACCACCAAAGATGCGTGGTGTCCATCTTACGACGCTCCACCTCACCCATCAGTTTGTCGTAGCTCTCCTCACGGACAGAACCGCCGATGATCTCACCAATCTGTGGGAACAGCACGTCTGTACCCTGCATCGTGGGGCCAGGAGCAACGGCGCCCTTATAACCCACAGAACCGCCATCTGCCGTATCCGTATTCTGCTTCATGTAAAAGGACTTGAACTCACGCGGATAGTCTGTCATAATTACGGGCTTCTTGAAATGCTCCTCTACGAGGTAACGCTCATGCTCAGAAGCCAGGTCGTCGCCCCAGTTGCAGGGGAACTCAAACTTCTTGCCCTTCTTGATGGCCTCCTGCAGGATATTGATGCCCTCGGTATAAGGCAGACGTACGAAGGTCTCCTTCAGCACACCTTCCAGACGTGCGATAAGGGTCTTGTCTATCATCTGGTTCAGGAAAGCCAGATCGTCCTGACAGTTGTCTAATGCCCAACGGACACAATATTTGATGAAGTCTTCTTCCAGATCCATCAGTTCCTCCTGATCGAGGAAGGCCACTTCTGGCTCTACCATCCAGAACTCTGCAAGATGACGAGGCGTGTTCGAGTTCTCTGCACGGAAAGTCGGACCAAACGTATAGATGGCTCCCAGTGCCGTCGCACCAAGTTCTCCCTCCAACTGGCCTGACACCGTCAGTGAGGTTTGCTCACCGAAGAAATCATCGTCATAGATAATCTTTCCTTGCTCGTCCTTCTTCAGGTCGTAGAGGTTCTTTGTGGTCACCTGGAACATGTTTCCTGCTCCCTCACAGTCGGAAGCGGTGATCAGTGGGGTATGGAAATAGAAGAATCCATGCTCATGGAAATAGGTGTGTATGGCCATCGCCATGTTGTGACGAATGCGCATGACTGCTCCGAAAGTATTGGTGCGAAGACGCATGTGGGCGTTCTTACGCATCACCTCGAAGCTCTGTCCTTTCTTCTGCATCGGATAGGTGTTGTCGCAGAGGCCGTATATTTCCAGCTTTGTAGCCTGGATCTCACTACTCTGTCCCGCACCCTGACTCTCAACCAATACACCTTCTGCACTGATACATGCTCCCGTGGTAATATCCTTCAGGAGTTGCTCGTCAAACTTTGTCGGGTCAACGACGACCTGTACGTTCTTAATGGTGGAACCATCGTTCAAGGCGATAAAATCAACTGCTTTTGAAGAGCGGTGCGTGCGCACCCAGCCCTTCACGCAGATGTCTTTACCATATTCTGTACTCTTCAGTACATCGATAATCTTTGTCCTCTTCATTTTCAATTGTCAATTATCAATTGTCAATTATTCATAGGCTCCCATACGCAGACGATCAACCTCTTCCTCTGTGAGGTAGCGCCAGTCACCGCGTTTCAGGTTCTTCTTTGTCAGGCCGGCGAACTGTACGCGATCCAATTTCTGCACACGATAACCCAATGATTCGAAAATACGACGCACAATACGGTTCTTTCCGCTGTGGATCTCAATGCCTACCTGTTTCTTGTCCGTCGGACTGGCGTACTGCACATCGTCGGCTTTGATCTCACCGTCCTCGAGTTGTATACCTTCAGCAATCTGCTGCAAGTCATGGGCCGTCACATTCTTGTCAAGGAATACGTGATAGATCTTCTTCTTCAGATACTTCGGATGGGTCAGCTTGGAAGCCAGATCACCATCATTCGTCAACAGAAGAACACCAGTTGTATTGCGGTCAAGGCGTCCCACGGGATAGATACGCTCCGGACAAGCATTCTTCACAAGGTCCATCACGGTCTTACGCTGCTGGGGATCGTCACTCGTTGTCACATAATCCTTCGGCTTGTTGAGCAGGACATATACTTTCTTCTCAATTTTGACGGGCTGATCATGGAACATCACCGTATCGGTGCGCAACACCTTGGTTCCCAGTTCTGTCACGACCTCACCATTGACGGTGACGACGCCTGCCTGGATGAACTCATCAGCCTCACGACGACTGCAAATACCTGCATTGGCAAGGAACTTATTCAGACGAAGCGGTTCGTTCGGATCAATGTTGACCTCCTTGTACTCGATACGCTTCTTCATGCTATACTTAGCATTCGGATCGTAGTCAGCCGTATGCTGGCGTGGCCCTTTCTTATAGGGATTACCCGGCTTGCCATAAGGTTTCTGATAACCACCCTGGCGCTGCTGGTATCCACCACCCTGTCCCTGACGGGGCTGATAGCCTCCCTGACGCTGCTGGTATCCACCTTGACGGGGCTGATAACCGCCCTCCTGTCCCTGGCGTGACTGATAGCCACCTCCCTGTCCCTGACGGGGCTGATAGCCTCCCTGACGCTGCTGGTATCCACCTTGACGGGGCTGATAACCGCCTTCCTGGCCCTGGCGAGGCTGATAGCCACCCTGACGGGGCTGGTAACCACCTTGTCCCTGACGAGGACGATAGTTGCCACCACCATAGTTGTTACGGGGACGGTATTCCTCACGCTGTGAGTTGCCCTCAAACAGAGCTGCGCCAAAGCCTTCCGGACGGAATCCACCCTCATCATTGTCATGACGACGGTAGTCCTGACGTTCAAAAGTAGGACGCTGGGCTGTATGTATACGTGGACGTGGGGTACGTCTTGCTTCTCTCTGAAAACCTTCCTGCTGTGTTTCCTCTTGTTTCTTTTCGTTATTCTCGTTATCCATTTTCTTAAATGTTTTTATGTTGAAGATAATTAAATTCCTGTATATGTCGATGGGCTGATGGCACGGAGCTCATTCTTCACATCCTCGCTGACCTCCAGCGTCTCAATGAAGTCCTGAATCTTTTCTGCCGTCAGTTTCTCGTTTGTTCTTGTGAGTGCCTTCAGTGTCTCGTAGGGGTTGGGATAGGCCTCGCGACGCAGAATGGTCTGGATGGCCTCTGCCACCACAGCCCACGTGTTGTCAAGGTCTTCCTGCAGTTTCTCCTCGTTGAGGATCAACTTACGAAGTCCCTTCAAGGTGCTCTGGATAGCAATCAGGCCGTGTCCCATGGGTACACCGACGTTACGCAATACCGTGGAGTCTGTCAGATCCCGCTGCAAACGGCTAATCGGCAGTTTTGCTGCGAGGAACTGGAGGATGGCATTGGCGATGCCGAGGTTACCCTCGGAATTCTCATAGTCAATGGGGTTGACCTTATGCGGCATGGCACTGCTGCCCACCTCGCCTGCCTTGATCTTCTGCTTGAAGTAATCCATGGAGATATACATCCAGAAGTCACGGTCCAGATCAATGATGATGGTGTTGATACGGCGCATGGCATCAAACAGACCGCCGAGCCAGTCGTAATTGGAAATCTGGGTGGTAAACTGTTCACGTTCCAGTCCAAGCTTCTCGCTGACGAAACTGTTTCCGAATTCCCGCCATTCATACTGCGGATAGGCCACATGATGGGCATTGAAGTTACCCGTGGCACCACCGAACTTGGCTGTCAGGGGAATCTCCTTCAATCCGCGCAGTTGCTCTTCCAGACGATAGACATACACCATCACTTCCTTTCCAAGTCTGGTAGGAGATGCCGGTTGTCCATGTGTCTTTGCGAGCATCGGGATGTTCTTCCACTGCTCAGCATAGTCGTTGAGTTGCTCAATCAGTTCCTCGATCAAAGGAATGTACACCTCGTTGAGTGCTTCCTTGATACTCAGGGGTACACTGGTGTTGTTGATGTCCTGTGATGTCAGTCCGAAATGGATGAACTCCTTATAGGCAGCCAACTCTGAGAGTTGCGGCTGTTGGTCGATCTGCTCCTTGATATAGTACTCCACGGCCTTTACGTCGTGGTTGGTCACTTTCTCAATGTCCTTGACACGCTGGGCATCGGCGGGAGTGAGTTGGCGATAAACATCACGGAGTGGTTCAAACAGTTGATGGTTGACTTGTTCCAATTGCGGCAGGGGGAGCTCACACAAAGTGATGAAGTATTCTATTTCCACTCGCACCCTATAACGGATAAGGGCGTATTCGGAGAAATAGCCTGCCAATGGTTCGGTTTTACTTCTGTAACGGCCGTCAATAGGCGAGACGGCTGTCAGTGCATTTAATTCCATGTTTTCTAATCCAAATATTAATATAAGCGCTTATACTTAACCTCATAACCAGCCGCTCGGCTTTGCCGCTCGACTCCCGTCGAGAACCTCCACGGCTGCGGACGAGTCTTTTCTTGTGTTGTGGGCGCTGACGGATTCGAACCGCCGACCCTCTGCTTGTAAGGCAGATGCTCTAAACCAGCTGAGCTAAGCGCCCTCGTCATTTGCGGGTGCAAAGGTACGTAGAAAAAACGAGACTGCAAAATTTCCAGGCGGAAATTTTGCAGTTCCAGTCTTTTTTATAGCTGATAGAGGTCGTTGGCTGCCATCAGTTCCACTTTCTTGGCTGCCAGGATTTCCTCACAGGCATCCAAGTCGGAAGGACGGATGACCACCGTGGCCACGTCGCCATTGGCAAATGAATACATGTACTCAATGAATACGCCGTTGTCGGAGAGATGACGTAATACGACAGCCAAAGAACCGCTGGTGTTCGGACAGACGAAGCCGATAACGTCAGTAATCTTCACGGCGAAATGTTGCTCCTTCAGTACCTGATAGGCTTTGTCTGGATCAGAAACGATGCAACGCAGGATACCGAAATCGCTATTGTCTGCGATACTCATGGCCGACAGATTGATGCCAGCAGCACCCAGGGCGTCAGTAACCTCAGTCAGACGACCTGACTTGTTCTCGAGAAATACGGATAATTGTTTTGCTTTCATATGCTTTTGTTATTTTGCTATACCTTATTTATATATATAGTTAGATCTGGCGATTGTCAATCACGCGTTTGGCCTTGCCCGTAGAACGCTCGATGCCCTTAGGCTCAACAAGCTTCACCTTGAATCCGAGACCGATGACACTGCGCAATTCTGCTTCGAGCTTCTTTTGCAGACTAACCATCGTCGCCATATCATCGGTGAAGTATTCCTCCTTCACTTCGACCTTCAGCTCAGAGGTGTCGGTATTGTTCACACGGTCAACGGTGAGCAGGAAGTGAGGTTCGTACTCAGGCAGTTTCAGGATGACGTCCTCAATCTGTGACGGGAAGACGTTCACGCCACGGATAATCAGCATATCGTCGCAACGTCCCAGGATACGATCCATCCTGACGAGCGTACGGCCACATTCGCACTTGTCATAATGCAAAGCTGTCAGGTCGTGGGTACGATAGCGCAACAGCGGCATACCCTCTTTCGTCAGATGCGTGAAGGTCAGTTCTCCGAAGGCCCCTTCCGGCAGGGGCTCACCAGTGTTAGGATCAAGAATCTCAGGATAGAAATAGTCCTCGTTCAGGTGAGTACCGTTCTGACACTGACACTCATAACCCACGCCAGGACCTGCGACCTCGGATAGTCCGTAGATGTCGTATGCCTTAATGCCTAACGACTCTTCCAGTTTCACGCGCATCTTCTCCGTCCAAGGCTCTGCACCGAAGACGCCAATCTTCAGTTTGAACTCCTCACGGGGCCATTCACATTCTTTCATGGCCTCACCGAGGAACATGGCGTATGACGGTGTGCAGCATAAGATCGTCGTTCCGAAGTCGTGCATCAACGTCATCTGCTTCTGGGTGTTTCCCGATGATATGGGAATAACGGAAGCTCCGATGTTCGTGGCACCGTCGTGAGCACCCAGTCCTCCTGTGAACAGTCCGTAGCCGTATGCCACCTGGAAAATATCTTCTTTACCAGCACCGTAGGCCGTAAAGGCGCGACTGATGGCCTCTGCCCACATGGCAAGGTCCTTACGGGTATAGAGTACGACAACGGGCTTTCCCGTCGTACCTGAAGAGGCGTGGATACGGACAATCTGACTCATCGGTACAGCCGCAAGTCCGAAGGGATAGTTATCACGAAGATCGAGCTTGTTGGTAAACGGCAACTTCACGATATCGTCAATACTCTTGATATCACCAGGTTCTAATCCCATCTCCTGGAATTTCTTCCGATAGAAGGGGGTGTTGTGATAGACATACTCTGCCATCTTCACCAGACGACGGCTCTGGATCTCACGAAGCTGTTCGCGATCCATGCACTCTACGCTTTCATTCCAAATCATGTTGTGTCTTATCTAGTTTGCTATTTTTTTTGTCATCCTTGCTGTGTCTTGTTCTCTGCATCGATGGCCTTGATCTTCTCTTTGACGAGGTTCAGATCGTCCTTGAGTTTCTGCACCTTGCGGTTCATCTCATCGATAAGGCTGCTACCCTTCTTCGAACTGGCATTCAGGAAGCCGAGGTTGTTCTCGTAGGTCTGGATCTCCTGTTTGAGGGCCTCATACTGACGGAACAGACGGGCACGCTCTGTGTCGAGGGCATTCTCCCCTCGTTCGGCTACCTGCTTGAGGTTCTGTTTGAAGTTGTTCAGACGGCGCTTGGCCACGGAGATGTTCAACTCCTTGTAAAGACGATCCAAAGCTGCATGGTACTCTTCGTAGAGCTTGTCTTTCTCCTTGAAGGGCACATGACCGATAGACTGGTACTCTTCCACCAGTTTCTGAACTTCCTTCTGGATGTCCTCGCCGGTCTCTTCCGTGATGGCCTTCAGCTTCTCAACCACCTCACGCTTCTTTTCTAGGTTGGCATACTCCTCGCTGTGCTGTCCGGCACCGGCAGCCTTACGGGCTTCGAAGAACTTGTTGCAGGCTCCGAGGAACTCTTCCCACAATTGGTCGCCCAGTTTCTTGGGTACCATACCGATCGTCTTCCATTCTTTCTGCAAAGCGATCAGTTTGTCAGCAGTGGATTTCCATTCCGTTGAATCCTGAAGGGCCTTAGCCTTCTCGATCAATGCACGTTTCTTATCGGCGTTCTCCTTGAAGGCATCCTTCAGGGTCTTAAAATATTCTGCCTTACGTCCGAAGAAGTCATCACAGGCAGCACGGAAACGCTCAAAGATCTTGACGTTCATCTTCTGGGGCGCAAAGCCGATGGTCTTCCATTCGGTCTGCAACTCTATGATCTGCTTGGTATGCTTCTCCCAGTCGCCACTACCCTTGTTCTCTTCGGCAGCGATGGCCTCCACCTTCTCGCAGAGCTCCGTCTTACGGGCGAGGTTCTCCTCTTCTTTGGCACGGATGCCCTCGAAATGCTGCTGGTGGCGCTTGTTGATGATGGTACTGGCTGCCTTAAAACGGTTCCAGATTTCCTCACGATCCTCCTTGGCCACAGGACCGATCTCACGATACTCCTGATGCAGTTTCTGCAACTGATGGAAGGCGCTGATGACATCGGGCTCGTCGGCCAGTTTCTCGGCAGCCTCGCAAAGACGCTCCTTCTGTTCCTTGTTCTTGCGGAAGTCGTATTCGCGGGCTTCGCTGTTCAGACGGAGCATATCATAGAACTGCTCTACGTAGAGCTGATAGTTACGCCACAGTTCATTGGCTTTCTCGGCAGGCACGTTCTTGATCTCACGCCACTGCTGTTGCAGGGCCTTGAACTCCTGATAGCCTTTGTTGGCCTCTTCAGGGGTGGTGACCATAGACTTGATCTTCTCGATGATCTCTAGTTTCTTGGTCAGGTTAGCCTGTTTCTCGGCTTCCTGCTCCTTGAAGATCTTGGCACGCTTCTCCTTGATAATGCCCATCTCGGCCTTGAAGGCCTCTTCCATCTCGTCGGGAGTGATTTGATACTGTTCCGGATCACCGCCTCCATCGAGATAAGCCTTGAAACTGGCTTCGCGCTCTGCAATATGCAGTTTGTAGAAGGCGGTCTTCAGATAGTCCACCTCCTCCTTTTGGGGAGACTCGTCACCATGGGCGATATCCCTGATACGCTCCAGAATCTCTGCTTTGGTCTCGTAGACCTTGCGGGGAGTTTCTACTTGAGAAGCCTCCTCTTCCGCTGTTTCTTCCACAGGCTGAGAGGCCACTTCTTCATTCATCACTTCACTGTTGCCCAATTCTTCGCTTGGCGAAACGGCATTGCCGATCATGGGGGCATTCTCTTGAGAGTCCATCATTTAACTTCTTTAGTTACTGACACAAATTACTTATTCTGATGCATCGCATCAACACATTTGGCGTCAAAGGTACTAAAAAAAGTAAAGATAAATGCCTAAACTGGTGTTAAAAGATGCTAAACGAGGCGTTTATGCCTGAATATGAGCCACGCGACGACTGAAACTGCCACCGAAAGCACCATTGCGAAGACAAATCCCCACGTTGTTGTCTCCATGCCGTTCACCAGGTTCATGCCGAACAAAGAGGCGATGAGTGTAGGGCACATCATCATGATCGACACTGAGGTCAGCGTACGCATCACCGTATTCATATTATTATTAATAATGGAAGAATAGGTGTCCATCGTCGACTCCAGAATGTCGGAGTAGATCGAAGTGGTCTCACGGGCCTGCGACATCTCGATGTTCACGTCTTCGATCAGGTCGGCATCCAGTTCGTCAATCTGCAACTTGAACTTCAGTTTCGACAACAAGTTCTCATTGCCTCGGATGGAAGTCTGGAAGTAGGTGAGCGAGTCCTGCAGACGGCTGAGGCCTATCAGACTCTCGTTGTTCACTTCCTTGTCGAGGTTACGCTTGGCCTTGTCGATAAGCATCGAGATCTGCTTCAGACGCTTCAGGTACCAGACGGCGCTGGAGAGGAACAGGCGGAAGATCATGTCGACATAGTCCGTAAATCCTACGTTGCGCTTCTGCTGGAACGAGACGAAGTCGATCATCATGTTCGTTTCGTAGTAGCAGACGGTGATGGTGACGTCGCGCTTGTGGATGATACCCAGGGGCACGGTGGTATACGGTGTCCTCGACCGTATCTCCTTCACGTAGGGGATACGGAGGATGATGAGCATCCAACCGTCGTCGTACTCATAACGGGCACGCTCGTCGGTATCGCTGATGTCCGACATGAAATAGTCAGGGATATTGAACTGCTCTTCCAGTTCGTGCTGGTCTTCTTCGGTGGGGCATGTCACCTGTATCCAGCAATTGGGCTGCCACTCTGAGAGTTGGCTCAGTCCGCCTTGGGTGTTCCAGAAAGTCTTCATTTTGCTAATCCTTTTCTTTTTCGTTGGCGCGACGGTGCGGGGGCACGGTGGCGCGAGAAATGACTTAGTGGCAAGAGGATTAGCGGTCTTGCCTGCTATCCTCCGGCCTAAAACTTGTTACTATTCGCCGGGTAATCATCCATAATTATGTTAATACTTTAGTGAATTTGGGTGCAAAGGTACGAATAACTGCGCAATAAACCAAATTTTATTGGGATTATTTTGACTATAGTCAACGAATAATTTGACTGGAGTCAAACGATCATTTGACTCCAGTCAGTCGAGCGGTTGACTCTTTGTCAACAGGCAGTCTTATTTCTCAGGAATATCTTCCAAAGTCTTCTTCAGCAGGGTCCAGAAGGGTTCGACGGTGGCGATGAGGGCGCGCTCCGTAGTCGTGTGGGGCGATTTCATCGTGGGGCCGAGGCTGACGACATCGAGCCAAGGGTATTTGCCGAGGATGACTGAACACTCCAGACCAGCGTGGTCTACCTGTACGATTCCCTCGCCTCCGAAGAGTTCCTTGTACTCCTTCAGCAACAGATTCAGGATCTCAGAGTCGGGATTGGGATCCCAGCCTCCGTATGAACCTGCAGTCTCCACCTTCATGCCGGCCATATTGAAGCAACTCTCAAGTGTCTTCACGATGTAGTCCTTCATGTCCTCGCGGCTACTGCGGGCTAGGATCTTCAGCGATGCCTTGCCGTCGCCGATGTTGATGATGGCGAGGTTGGAGGATGTCTCTACGACGCTGGGGTAGGAGGGAATCATGCGGATGACGCCGTCGTGACAACCGTAGATGGCGTTGATGAGGTTATCCTGGATCTCTACGGGTACTTCGGTCTTGGGAGTCTCGACATCCTCACAGATCACTTCGATACCGCTCTCGATGCCTTTGTACTCGTCGGTGAAGTCCTCGAGCCAGTCCTGGGCGAGTTCCTTCAGCAGGCTGACGTTCTCCTTGGGTACCGTCAGCACGGCCTCGGCCTTAAAAGGAATGGCGTTGCGCATATTACCGCCTTGCCACGAAGCCAGACGGGCTTCGCACTCCTCGATAGCCTCACGGACGAGACGGACGAGCAGTTTGTTGGCGTTGGCACGACCTTCGTGGATCTCCAGACCGGAGTGTCCACCACGCAGACCCTTGACAGTCACCTTGACGGCGGCATCGTCAGCATCCGTCTCAGCCTCCTTGTAGTCGAGGGTGGCAGTCACGTCGATACCTCCGGCAGAACCGATGACGAACTTACCCCAGTGCTCAGAGTCGAGGTTCATCAGGATATCGCCCTGCAACTCGTCTTTAGGCAGGTCGTTGGCACCATACATGCCCGTCTCTTCGTCTGCGGTGATGAGGGCGTCGATGGGACCGTGCTTCAAGGTTTTGTCCTCCATGATGGCCATGATGGCAGCCACGCCCAGACCGTTGTCGGCTCCGAGGGTCGTGCCCTTGGCCTTCACCCACTCGCCATCGATCCAAGGCTCGATGGGATCGGTCTCGAAGTTGTGGGTACTCTCTGGCGTCTTCTGTGGCACCATATCCATGTGAGCCTGTAGGATGACGCCCTTGCGGTTCTCCATTCCTGGTGATGCGGGCTTACGCATCACGATGTTGTTGCCTGGATCCTTGAAGGCCTCGACGCCTGCCTCCTTGGCAAAGTCGAGCAGGAACTGTTGGATTTTCTCGAGATGACCACTCGGACGTGGTACTTGTGTCAGTGCATAGAAGTTCTTCCAGATGCACACTGGGTTCAGATTTTTGATTTCACTCATAGTTTTGTTTTATTGTTTAAACGTTTTCGTAAACGAAAGAGCGGCCCAGGCATAGATACCGAGGGCGATGACGAGCATAGTCTGGACTGTGTGGACGATGAGGACGAAGTAGAGCGCATACTCATCGGCGACGCCGTAAAGGATAAGCATCGTCTTGACGGCGAAATGCCAGGGGCCTGCACCATTGGGGGTTGGTACGATGACGGCGATGGAGCCAACGACGAAAGTGACTAGCGCACAGGCCAGTCCTAAGTGGGATGTGGCCTCGAAGCAGAAGAAGGTCAGGTAGTAATGCAGAAAATAGCTGACCCAGATGCCAAGGGTGAAGAAGATGAACAACGGCAGGTTTTTCACGTCCTTCAGGGAAATGACGCCTTGCCAGATGCCACAGGCCGTCGCTTTCACCTTACTATATATATTAAGGCTCTGGAACAGGATATGCAACAGGATGAGAATGGCGATGGCACAGACTGCCGTCACTAAATAGCCTGTCAGCGAGAATCGTTCGAGGATGGTGTCGAGGCTGGTGCCTGTCTGGGTGAAGAACGTGCCAAAGATGCTCAACTGGAACAGTAGCGTCAGTCCTGCCACAGTTCCCATCAGCAGGGTGTCGATGGCTCTTTCCGTGACCACTGTGCCAAGAGCCTTCGAGAAAGAACAGCCGTCATAACGTTTCAGTACCCCACAACGGGTGAACTCTCCGAGACGGGGGATGATGAGGCTGGTGGCGTAGGAGAGGAAGACGGCGTAGACGCAGACGGAGGATCTTATTCGAGGAGTGAGGAGTGTGGAGTGTGGAGTGAGATTACCTTGGAAGGGAGAATCTGCCGTAGGAGTATTCTCACTCCACACTCCACACTCCTCACTCCTCGATTTATTTCCCTCACTCCTCGCAATCGGCTCCAGCGTCTGCTTCCATCGCCAGCCACGGAACAGTTGTGCCAGAATGCCGAAGGGAAATGAAAGCAGCATCCACGTCCAGTCCATTTCTTCCAACAGGACATGCCTCAGCCGCATGAAATCCTCCCCACGATACATCCAATAAAGAATGGCCCCACCCAACAGGATAGGAGCGATGATCTTGGCGATGTTAGTGAGGATCGTTTTCATTTCCATGGGGACAAAGGTACGAATAAAAATTGATACGTGTCAATGAATTGTCTATTTTTCGTCTTTTTTCTGCCAAAATCTTGTCTGTGTGCGTAAACAGCAGTAACTTTGCAGTGTCTTAAGACAGACAGGATAACGTTTTTAGATTAGAGAAAGGAAATAGTTATGGTATTAGGTTTTGTGGTAATTCTCGCCGTTGCAGTCTTTGTGGCTGAGGCCGTCAAGACGAACAATGACATGAATCTGGGACTGAAGTAACGAAAGTACTTGGAAAAGAAAGCATAGAAGAAGGGCGGGCTGGATGTGAATCCAGCCTGTCTTTTTTTGCCTTTTTCTTTTCGTGTCTCACAAAAAAACATTATCTTTGAGCCTCGCTCGAAGATACTCACGTTCGGATTTTCTCAAATATATTTGGAAAATCTCTCACTTATTCGTATCTTTGCACCCATGAAACAAGTACGACCCAAGAAAAATCTCGGCCAGCACTTCCTGACTGACCTGAATATCGCCAAGCGTATCGCTGACACGGTGGATGAACCCTATGCCGATTTGCCAGTACTCGAAGTAGGTCCGGGTATGGGTGTGATGACGCAGTATCTGGTGGAGAAGCCACGCCCTTTGAAGGTGGTGGAGATCGACCGCGAGTCGGTGGCATACCTCCAGGAGCATTTTCCACGCCTATATAATAATATAATAGGTGGAGACTTCCTCCGGATGGATCTCCACGATGTCTTCGACGGACAACCTTTCGTCCTGACAGGTAATTATCCCTACGACATCTCCTCGCAGATCTTCTTCAAGATGCTCGACAACAAAGACCTCATTCCCTGCTGTACGGGCATGATCCAGCATGAGGTGGCCTTGCGGATGGCCTCACAGCCTGGCAACAAACAGTATGGCATCCTTTCCGTGCTGATTCAGGCCTGGTATCATGTGGAATATCTTTTCACCGTCGAACCAGGTGTTTTCAATCCCCCACCCAAGGTGCAGAGCGCCGTCATCCGTATGACACGCAACGAGGTGACTGACCTGGGTTGCGACGAACAACTGTTCCGTCGTATCGTGAAGATGGTCTTCGGCCAGCGTCGGAAAATGTTGCGTGTCTCTCTCAAACAAATGTTGCCGGCAGAGTCGTCATTCTTCGAAAAACATGCCTCACTTCTTACCCGCCGGCCTGAACAACTCTCCATTCCTGAGTTCGTTGATCTGACGAACAAGGTAGCGGAAGCTCTTTAAGTGTAAAAATACAGTGTATTCGCACACAATTGGCGTGTGTTCGCACACAATGAGTTGATTTATATCAAAAGAAAGCTCTTTTTTGAATAAAAAGGGGATAAAAATATTGTGTGGTTCAGAAAATCGTCGTACCTTTGCAGTGTCAAAAGAAAAAAGGTTTAAGTTTAGTTATAGTTAGTTAGAGTTAATTGTTAGTTAGATTTAGGTTTTAGGTTTATAATTTTTGATTGGCAATAGGTATTTCTAAGGCGTTAGAAAAAAGAATTGC
>JAEEPF010000042.1 GCA_016284635.1 Prevotella sp. | reverse complement strand
CGTGGCGATGCAGATAGCCGAGCAGTATGATACGGCCCTCGCCAGACAGCGGCGCGACGCAACGGCCGAGATGGCTACCATCTATGACGTGGAGGGCAAGGAACGAATGATCGCTGAGCGGGAGGCCGAGATATCACATCAGCGACTCATCGGGGTGACGATACTGCTCGTGGGCCTGGTCATCTTCTTCGTCATCTTTACATGGGTACGCAACCGGATGGCCAAGATGAAGGCCAAACAGGAGCGTATCGAAGGAGAACTGGGTGTCGCCCGTAATATTCAGATGTCGATGGTTCCCTCCGCATTCCCTCAGCACAAGGGGCTGGACATGTATGCCATGATGACCCCTGCCAAGGAGGTGGGAGGCGACCTGTACGGCTACCTGCTTCAGGGCGACAAACTCTACTTCTGCTTAGGCGACGTGAGCGGCAAGGGTGTGCCCGCCTCGCTCTTCATGGCGCAGGTCACGAGGCTCTTCCGAACCCTGGCCACCCAGAACCTGATGCCCGCAGACATCTGTTCCCGCATCAACGATGCCATGTCAGAAGATAATGACTTGTGTATGTTCGTGACCCTTTTCGTCGGATTATTAGACCTCAACACAGGCCACCTCGACTTTTGCAATGCCGGACACAACCCGCCCGTCATCGATGTCGGCAACAGCCGTTGCGACTTCCTCAAGGTGAATCACAACGTGCCTATCGGGCCGATGCCCGGCATGGCGTTCAAAGGCGAGGAGATTGACAGCATCAAGGGCAGGCCTCTGTTCATTTATACCGACGGACTGAATGAGGCCGAGAACAATCATCGCCAATTGTTAGGCAACGACCGGATGCTTGCCATCATCCAGAAGACGCAGTCCAAGGATGCCCGCCAGCTGATAGAGTCTATGGCCGCCGAGGTGGAGAAACACCGTGACGGCGCCGAACCCAACGACGACCTGACGATGATGGCCATCTATTTGATGTAGAATTATCGTGAATGGATGTCGAATATCCGTGATTTGGCTTTCAAAATATGCAAAATGTGTTTCAAAATATGCAAAATGTGCATTTTTTGGCACTCAGGTTTTGTTATTTGGGGAAATATGCTTACCTTTGCAAAACCTAAACTTAGTAAAACAATTAATGATATCAAATTATAACAAAATGAACAGAAAGCATTATTTAAAGTGGATCTCCATGATCTGTTTAGTGGCCGGATTCGGTTCATGTAACCTGAACATGCCCAAAGAAAAGAACACCTCGTTCGAGACACTAACCGTCGAAAAGCAGGACATCACCGTGCCTGTGAAGTACAGCGCCAGGATGAAGGGCCGTACCGACGTCATCATCAGTCCTCAGGTGAGCGGACAGTTGACAAGGATCGCCGTCACCGAAGGCCAGCGGGTGACGAAAGGCACCGTGCTCTTTGTGATCGACCCCCGCAACGCCCAGTTGGACTTAGAGGCCGCCCAGGCCAGCTTGGAGGCTGCATTGGCCGCCGAGAGTTCTGCCAAGCTGGAGTATGAATCGACGAAGAACCTGTTTGAGAAGAACATCGTGAGCCAATATATGCTCACCGACGCTGAGAACTCGTACAAGCACGCTGTGGCATCGGTGAAACAGGCCCGTGCAACGGCGAACCGCGCCAGGGTGACCCTCGGATTCTGTACCATCACAGCCCCTGTGACCGGCAGTATCGGTGAGATCCCCGTCCGTACAGGTGATCAGGTGTCGCCGGGTATGCAATTGACTATCGTGAGCGGCAATTCCAATATGGACGCAGAGTTCTCGGTGACGGAATCGCTGGTGGAGCAGATGGTGCAGCACAGCATGTCGACCGCCGACGTGGATAAGTACATCGCCAGTCTGCCCGACGTGACGTTTGTGATGAAGAACGGCACGGAGTATCCCCACAAGGGCCGTATCACCAGCTTGACGGGTGTGGTAAATGCCACGACGGGTTCACTGTCGTGTAAGGCTTCGTTCCCCAACCCCGACGGTATTCTGTATTCAGGTGTGCAGGGCACCATCGTACTGCCCTACTCCGAGAAAGAAGTGATCGTGATTCCCCAGAACGCCGTGGTGCGCCTGCAGGACAAGTCGCTGGTATATAAAGTGCAAGCCGACAGCACGGCGACGGCCATTGACGTGACGGTCGAGGACGTCGGCAACGGCAAGGACTGCATCGTGACGAGCGGTCTGAGCGTCGGCGACAAGATCGTAACCACTGGTGCCAATAACGTCAAGGAAGGACAACAAGTTTTGTTTAATGAGAACGAAGAATGAAGAACAATATATTCATCAATAAGATCGTGATGGCATGTGCCATCTCGATTGTCATCGCGCTGGTAGGTTTCATCTCGATGAAGACGCTGGCCGTGGAACAGTATCCCGACATCGCACCGCCTACGGTGCTTGTCTCCACCAGCTATGACGGTGCTGACGAGAACACCGTGATGAAATCTGTCATCCAGCCGCTTGAAGAGGCTATCAACGGTGTGAATGATATGACCTACATGACTTCGAAGGCCGCTTCGAACGGTATGGTGAGTATCAATGTGTATTTCAAGCAAGGCGTCGATCCCGACATGGCGGCGGTGAACGTGCAGAACCGCGTGACCCGTGCCCAGGCTATGCTGCCTGCCGAAGTGAACAAGGTGGGTGTGACGGTACAGAAGCAGCAGAGTAACATCCTGCAGATCTTTGCCGTCAGAAGCGTTGACGGCAAGTACGACGAGGACTTCATCTCGAACTACGTGGATATCAATATCAAGCCACGACTGATGCGTATTACCGGCGTGGGCAACGTACAGAGCCTTGGTAAGACCTACGCTTTGCGCATCTGGATGAAGCCCGACGTGATGGCACAGTACAATCTGGAGCCGAATGACATCTTCGCAGCGATCAACAAACAGAGTTTCGTTGCGGGTACAGGTTCCTTAGGTGAGCAGTCGGAGAACTCTTACCAGTTCTCGATGCGGTACAAGGGTACTTTGAAGAGCATTGAGGAGTTTGAGAACATTGTGCTCAAGACCGGCGATAGCGGACATGTGCTTCACCTGGGCGACGTGGCAGAGGTGAAGATCGGTGCCATGAGCTACAACTACACGTCGAATATCAACGACTCGCCGGGCGCCCTCTTCATGGTGTTCCAGGCACCGGGTGCCAACGCCACGGAGGTCAACGCGCGGATCAACAAGACGTTTGAGGATATGAAGCCGTCGATGCCTGCCGGTCTGGAATTCGTGACAATGATGACCAGCGACGACTTCCTGTTTGCAGCCATCCATAATGTGGTGGAGACGCTCGTCATCGCCATTATCCTGGTGATCTTGGTGGTGTTCTTCTTCTTGCAGAACTTCAAGGCCACAATCATTCCGAGTATCTCGATCGTCGTATCGCTGTTAGGTACGTTTGCCATCGTGTCGCTGGCCGGTTTCTCACTCAACATCCTGACGCTGTTTGCCCTGGTGCTCGCCATCGGTACGGTGGTCGATGATGCCATTGTGGTGGTCGAGGCCGTGATGGCGAAGATGGAGGGTGGTATCAGCGATGCCCGCGAGGCCACAAGACAGGCCATGAGCGAGGTGTCTGTGGCAGTTATCTCCTGTACACTGGTATTTATGGCGGTGTTCATTCCTGTGACGTTCATGCCAGGCACCTCGGGGACGTTCTTTACCCAGTTCGGTGTGACGATTGCCTCATCTGTCGGTCTGTCGTGCGTTTCGGCCTTGACACTCTGCCCTGCCCTCTGTGCCATTATGATGAAGGTGACGAACGGCAAGCAGGAGGGCAAGAGCCTGACCTATTATACCAAGAAAGCTTACGAAGCGAGCTATAATGCCATCTATAACAAATACAGCAAGAGCGTGCAGAAGTTCATCAAGCGCCCCATCCTGTCATGGAGTCTGCTGGCCATTGCCGCCGTGCTGTTGGCGTTCTTCATGAAGAGTCTGCCGTCGGGCCTCGTACCTCAGGAGGACCAAGGCGTGTTCCTGGCTGACATCAGTGCACCTGAAGGTACAACGCTGCAGCAGACCCGTGAGATGGTGAAAAAAGTAGAGGAGAAGGTGAAGCAGATTCCCGAACTGGAGAGCTTCGCCGTGGCCGTAGGCTATGGTATGCTCAATGGTGAGGGTTCTAACTTTGCCACCCTCGTCGTCCGTCTGAAGAACTGGGAAGATCGTCCGGGTATGAACCACTTGATCGACCTTGTCATGGGTCGGTTCTATTACGACTGTATGGAGATCAAGGAATTGCAGGTGATTCCCTTCCAGATGCCGCAGATTCCCGGCTATGGTAGCAACAACAGCGTGTGTCTGGTGGTGGAGGATCCCACGGACGGTGACTTGTCGGCGTTTGCCAAGCAGACGGAGCAGTTCCTGAGCAAGCTGTCACAACGCCCTGAAATCGGCTCTGCCACATCAACCTATTCTGAGCGCTATCCGAAATACGAAGTTGAAGTCGATGCAGCCCATTGTGACCGCTCTGGTGTGTCACCGGCAGATGTGCTTAGCACCCTCGGCAGCTTCTGTGGTGGTGCATACGTCGGTAACTTCAACCAGTTCGGTAAGGTCTATCGTATCATGGCCAGTGCCGCACCCGAGTATCGTCTCGACCCGTCGTCACTGAACAACATCTTCATGAAGGTGGGTGACGGCAGGATGACGCCTATCTCGGAGTTCGTCAGTCTGAAACGTGTGGTCGGTCCGTCGAGCATTGAGCACTTCAACCTCTTCCAGAGTATCTCCTGTTATATCACACCAGCCGGTGGCTACAGCGAGGGCGAGGTGCACAAGGTGATCGCCGAGGTGTTCAAGGAGGAGATGCCCGGTACAGCTACCTTCGAGTATAGCGGTATGTCGCGTGAACTGGAGGAGGCTGCCGGCTCTAACACCACCGGTATCATCTATGTCATCTGTGTGATTCTGATCTACCTCATCCTGGGATCCCTCTACAACTCCTGGTTCACGCCGTTGGCTGTGCTTTTCAGCGTACCATTCGGACTGATGGGTGCCTTCGTGTTCGCCTATTTCGGTAATATGCTGCAACTGCCCGGCATGGACAACAACATCTATCTCCAGACGGGTGTAATCATGTTGATCGGACTGCTCGCCAAGACGGCCATCCTGATTACGGAGTTCGCCACAGAGCGCCGTGCTCAGGGCATGACCATCGTTGATGCAGCCTTCGAGGCTTGTAAAGAGCGTCTGCGCCCGATCCTGATGACCGTGGCCACGATGATCATCGGTATGATACCGCTCGTCATCGAGGGTGGTGCAGGTGCCAACGGTAACCGTGCCCTTGCCCTCGGCGTCATCGGTGGTATGAGTATCGGTACTATGGCCCTCCTGTTCGTCGTCCCCGCCTTCTTCATCGTGTTCCAGAATCTGCACGAGAAATTTATGGGTAAGAAAACTGTCGAAGTGACAAACAATGATTAATAGTATTCAAAGATGAAAAAAGTAGTATTAATATTGTTCGCGGGTCTGATGCTGTCGGGCTGCGGCTTATACAATAATTATGAGAAGACTGTGCAGGAGCCCGAGGGCGTCTTCGGTGCCACGCAGGACATCACGTCGGCTTCGGGCAGCGAGTCCATTGCCGAGATGTCGTGGCGTGAGTTCTTCACCGACCCCCTGTTGCAGCAGTTGATTGAGCAGGCGCTGGCCAACAACACCGATCTGAACTCTGCCCGTATCAATGTCGAGAAGAGTCAGGTCTTGCTGAGAACCAAGAAGCTGGCATTCCTGCCTTCGGTCTATTTCTCCCCGCAGGGCTCGTTCAGCAAGTTCGGCAGCGAGTCGTGGTCGAAGGGCTACACCATCCCGTTGGATGTGTCCTGGAATGTCGACGTGTTCGGTTCCCTGAGGAACAAGAAGCGCGCTGCCAAGGCCGCCCTGCTGCAGGCACAGATGACCGAGGAGTCCACACGCTCCAATCTCATCAGTACCCTCGCACAGGAGTATTTCTATCTCCAGCTGCTCGACCGAGAACTGGACATCCTGATCGCGACCGACAGTCTGTGGAAGGCTTCTTTGGATACACAACAGGCCCTCTACGAGAACGGTCAGGCCTACTCGACGGCCGTCAACCAGCAGGAGTCGTCGTGGCTCGACGTGAAGCTCCAGATCGTCGCCATCAAGCGCAGCATCCGTTCTACCGAGAACGAGATCTGCAGCCTGCTCTGCATCACCCCGCAGCACATCGAACGTTCGAAATGGTATGCAGATGAGTATCACTCCTCTGCAGACAAACGGTTGTTCGAGGAGCGGTATATGAAAGTCGGTGTGCCCGCCATGATGCTGGAGCGCCGTCCTGACATCCGTCTGGCTAATTTCTACATTGAAGAGGCTTTCTACAACGTGCAGGCCGCCCGTGCTGCCTTCTATCCCAGCATCACGCTGTCAGGAGAGCTCGGATGGACCAATAATGGCGGACTCGTCAATCCCGGCAAGCTGCTGCTGCAGCTCGTCGGCCAGCTCTCGCAGCCCATCTTCGCCCGTGGTGAGATCAATGCCAACTACAAGACGGCCCAGCTCACCGAGGAGAACCTGAAGAAGAAGTATGTGCAGGCCGTCGTCGATGCCGGCAACCAAGTGAACGAGGCGATAGCCGACTGCCGTGCTGCCCGTGAGAATCATGAATACTACCACCGTCAGGTGGAGGTGCTCCACGAGGCCTATGTCGGCACCCATGAGCTGATGGACAACGGTAAGGCCCAGTACCTCGAGGTGCTCACCGCCCAGGAGTCGCTGCTCAACGCCCAGCTCAACGAGGCATCGAACATGTACAACGGTGCCCAGGCCCTCATCTCCCTCTACGTTGCCCTCGGCGGTGGAACGAAGTAAAGGTGAACATCATGACGCTCGAACAAAATCAATCGTAAGATATGAAGAAACTGTCATTACTACTCATCGCCGTTGGCCTGACCTGTCAGGCCAACGCTGATAATTATCGAGACATGGAATCCCTGACGCTCGAAACACCAGAAATGAAGGCCGAACTGGTCAAACTGCCCGAACAGTCGACACTCAACTTTGACAGATTAGCCCCGACGACCAGCTCCAGTCCCAAGATGGACTTTGACATCTTCAAGTCGAAGACGAATCCAGGCGTCAAGCCCTACAAGTTCATGGACGACATGACCTTCGTCGGTGTCCCTCTGTTCGTGGCAGGCTGGGCCCTCAAGAGCGACAAGGCCATGTTCCGCGTTAATGCCAAGGCGGAACAGGGCGGAAAGGGTAACACCCAACTCTTGACCGACTTCAAGACGGGTATCGACGACTATACGCAGTTCTTCGGCCCGGCGATGGTTGTGGGACTGAAACTGGGTGGCTATGAAGGACGTAGCGACTGGCCCCGACTGCTGGCAAGTGCCGGTATGTCGTATCTCATCATGGCAGCCCTCGTCAACAGCATCAAATACTCCGCCAAGGAGATGCGCCCCGACGGATCGACGGCCAACTCCTGGCCCTCCGGCCATACGGCAACGGCCTTTGTGGGTGCCACGCTGCTGCATAAAGAGTACGGTCTGACACGCTCACCCTGGTGGTCGGTAGCGGGCTATGGTGTAGCAACAGCCACGGGTGTGATGCGTGTGCTCAACAACCGTCACTGGATCAGCGACGTGATGTCGGGTGCCGGTATTGGTATTCTGTCCGGTGAATTGGGCTACGCCCTCTGCGACTTGCTGTTCAAACAGAAGGGACTGTTGCGCAACGACCTCGAACTGAACAGCGAGAATCCCACTTTTTTCAGTATCTCCATGGGTGCGGGCCTTGGCAGCAAGGACCTTGCGTTCGTGAATGAGGGAAAGACGATGAACCTCAAGTTCCGTGCCGCCACAGTGGTCGACGCCGAGGGAGCTTACTTCTTCAATAAGTACGTGGGCGTAGGTGGCCGTCTTAGGCTCAGGGCACAGTCGGTCAAGGATTTCGGAGACTTTGCCGATTATGTATCTGTCGAGGCCATTGATGCATGGCTGGGCCTGCAACACCTCTATGAGTCGGCATATCCCGGTGACTATGTGCTGCCCGCTACCACCGAGGAACAAGAGATCCAGAACGTTCTCACTTACCTGAACAAGGTGGGCTATAAGGAGGATTCGGAGAGTGTCTGGAATGACAACGCTCCCGTCACAGACTGCTATGGTATCGTGAAGAGCGACCACATCACAGAGTTCACGGCCAGTCTGGGCGTGTATTTCAACTTGCCGCTCAGCAGACATTTCTCCCTGGGCACTAAGGCGCTCGTCGGTCGTTCCGTCACGCAGGAGCTTGACATCGACGGCCACGCAGAGGGCAACAGGAAAGACATCAGTTACACGATGGGACTCGACAACCGACCGGATATGAGACTGCCCAATGGCGACCCCAAACTGACAATCAACGACCTGATGTACCCCAACAATACGGGTGAGAAATGGACTGACGAATGGGAATACCTCACCATAGGTGCTAAGGCGTCAACTTCGTTTGGCACGGGGCTCTCGCTCACCTATCGCTATAAGTCCAATTTCTCTTGGCGCTTCTTCTGCGACTACGACTACACCCGCAAGGACTTCACTGCCAGATACGACCCCTTCCACTTTGTGCGGGAGGGTGTGACCACAGGTGCAGGCAGCCTGATGGAAACGGCAGGTAAATACGACGACGGTATGGGCCTGGATATCAGGGAGTATAAGACCCGCAAGTCCATGAACTACGTGACGGTGGGCCTATCGTTCCTGGTGAACTTATAAACATTGAATATTGAACATTGAGCAATAAAATGAGAAAGATTATGAATTGGGTGCTCGCCGCCACCCTCGTATGCGGCGCAAGCGTATTCACATCGTGCAAGGAAGCAAAAGCTGTCGTCGAGATGGTGAACACCATCCACCACGGTGAAAACCGAGGCAAGAAAGACGTCATCCTCTACATGTTCTACCTCTCGCAGAAAGACCTGCCTCTGGCCGTGCAGCACCCGGAGATTCCGCTGGACTAACATGCAGGCGGAAACCAGAATACAAAAACGCGACGAGACGAGGTGATCAAGACACTTATCAGACAGATCGGCAGTTATAGGACTGCCTCCATCCTCACCCCCGTGTGGACGGCGATGGAGGTGGTAATGGATGTGCTGATACCCTATGTGACTGCATCGCTCATCGACAAGGGACTGAACGCAGGCAGCATGGAGAATGTCTGCCTATACGGTGCCGTCATGCTCGGTATGGCATTCCTCTCGCTGGCTTTCGGCATACTGGCGGGGCGCAGCGTGGCCTATGCCTCCTCGGGCTTTGCCACCAACCTGCGTAAGGCAATGTACAGGAATATCCAGCGCTTCGCCTTCTCAGACATCGACAAATACTCGACATCAGGACTGGTGACGAGAATGACCACCGATGTGAACAACTTGCAGAACGCCTATCAGCAGATTCTCCGCATCACCGTTCGGGCGCCCTTCCGGCTGATTCTCTCCATCGTGATGTGTCTGGTCATCGACGCCCGTCTCAGTCTGATCTTCATCGTGGCGATGGTAATCCTCGGATGCTCGCTCTATCAGATTATCTCTCGTGTGGCCAAACTGTTCCAACAGGTCTTCGAACGCTACGACGACCTGAACCAAAGCGTACAGGAAAACATCCATGCCATCCGGGTGGTGAAGGCCTTTGTGCGTGAGGATTATGAGAACAAGAAGTTCTCGAAGGCTGCCGAGGGGCTCTATAAGTTATATGTTCGCGCAGAGAGTCTGATGGCCCTCAACCACCCCATCATGAACATCGTGGTCTATGGTTGTATTATCGCCCTGTCGTGGTGGGGCGCACACTTCATCGTCTCGGGTACGCTGACCACGGGTGAACTGACGTCGCTCTTCACCTACGTCATGTCGATCCTCCAATCGCTGATGATGCTCTCGATGATCTTCGTCATGCTGACGCAGAGTGCCGCCAGTGCCAGACGTGTCTGCGAGGTCATTGAGGAAGAGCCCGATATCGTGAATCCCGAGCAGCCAGTCTATGAGATTGCCGATGGCAGCGTGGAGTTCCGGGGAGTAAGATTTGACTATCATCCTATAAATAATATTTCCTTAGACAAAAAGCACAAGCGCAGCGCGCTATTCAATGTATCCTTCTCCATCGGCAGTGGCGAGACGATTGGTGTTATTGGCGGAACGGGCTCTGGCAAGTCCACCCTCGTCAGCCTCATCTCACGTCTTTATGATGTGTCACAAGGCGAAGTGCTCGTTGGCGGACAGAATGTAAAATGCTATGACTTGAAAGCCTTGCGCTCGGCTGTGAGTGTGGTGCTGCAAAGCAATATCCTCTTCTCGGGCACCATCCTCAACAATCTGCGCTGGGGACATCCGCAGGCCACACAGGCAGATTGCGAACGGGCCTGTCGTCTGGCTTGTGCCGATGAGTTTATTGAGCAGATGCCTGAGGGCTACAACACCCGCATCGAACAAGGCGGTACGAATGTCAGCGGCGGACAGAAACAACGTCTCTGCATCGCCCGTGCTTTGTTGAAAGAGCCGAAGATCCTCATCCTCGACGATTCCACCTCCGCCTGCGACACTGCCACCGATGCAAAGATACAACGGGCCTTCCGCGAAGAACTGCCTGAGATGACGAAGATCATCATCGCCCAGCGCATCACGAGTGTGAAGCACTGCGACCGTATCCTCGTGATGGACAATGGTATGGTCACGGGCTTCGACACCCACGAACAGCTTCTGAAGACCAACAGCCTCTATCAGGAGATCTGCGCCATACAGGAGGCAGACCATGGAGACTTCGACAGCTATAAAAACGATAACTATGACCGCTCGGCTTTGCCGCTTCGCTCTGCGAAGAACCAACACAACAAAGACAAAGTTGTCTGAGTTGTCCAAGTTGTCGTCCAAAAAAAGAAAGATGAGACAGCCCAGTTTCAACGGCCCGCGAGGCCCACACGCCCAGAACCAGGGAGGCATCCAGAAGATTGACGCCCAGCAGCGCGCCGTCATCTGGCGACTGGCGAAGTACGTGCTGAGCGACTATAAGTTCAGCATCTTGACGGTGCTCGTCTGCATTGCCATTACCTCCGTC
This sequence comes from Prevotella sp., assembly GCA_016284635.1. Classification (GTDB taxonomy): domain Bacteria; phylum Bacteroidota; class Bacteroidia; order Bacteroidales; family Bacteroidaceae; genus Prevotella. The sequence goes on along the minus strand of JAEEPF010000042.1, from coordinate 11,621 downwards.
ACCACCCTCGCCTCTACCCTCTTTACGCGAACGCTCATCGACGACTATATCGTACCGCTGACTCAGGCTGCCAATCCGGAATACACGGCACTTTGGCAGACGCTTATCAAGCTGGGGCTCATCCTCCTGCTTGGCGTCATCTGCTCCTACGCCTACAACCGTCTGATGATCAACGTCTCGCAGGGCACGATGCTTCGTCTGCGACAGCGCATCTTCGAGCGGATGGAACAACTGCCCATCAGCTACTTCGACCAACATTCGCATGGTGAGATGATGTCCGTTTACACCAACGATGTCGACTCACTGCGCCAGATGATCAGCACGAGCATCTCGCAGGTGTTCAACTCCGTCATCACCATCGCCGTCACCTTTGCTTCGATGGTGGTGCTCAGTGTGCCCCTTACCCTCGTCAGCATCGTGATGGCTGTCATTATGATGGTCACCACCACCTGGCTGGGCAAACGAAGCCGCACTTATTTCCGCACTCAGCAGGAAAGCCTTGCCCGTGTCAACGGCTTCATTGAAGAGATGATGACTGGTCAGAAGGTCGTCAAGGTGTTCTGCCACGAGGATCAGGCCATCGAGGAGTTTGAACGTATCAACGAACAGCTGCGTGCCTCTGCCTGCGAAGCCAATAGAATCGCCAATATCGTGATGCCTGTCAACGGCAACCTCTCCAACCTCGGCTATGTGCTCATCGCCGTTGTTGGCGCAGCCCTCGCCCTCGGACAGTTTTCCATTTTCAATTATCCATTGTCCATTAGTCTGGGTACCATCGTGGCGTTCCTGACATTGAACAAGAGTTTCACCCAGCCTATCACCCACGTCTCACAACAGATCAACTCCGTGCTTAATGCCACCGTCGGAGCAGAGCGCGTATTCCGTCTCATGGACGCAGAACCGGAGGTCGACGAGGGAACGATAGAACTGAAAGATCCCAAGGGTGATGTCGATTTCACAGACGTGGACTTCGGATATACGCCAGCCAAGCAGGTACTCTTCGACATCGACATCAACACCAACCCAGGACAGAAGATTGCCTTCGTGGGTGGAACGGGTGCAGGCAAAACCACCATCATCAACCTCATCAACCGCTTCTATGAGATTCAGAAAGGTAAGATCCTCTACGACGGCATTCCGCTGACGGACATCCGAAAGGATTCACTCCGTAAGAGCATGAGCATCGTGCTTCAAGAGACACACCTCTTTACGGGCACCGTGCTCGACAATATCCGTTACGGATGTCTGGGTGCCACGGACGAAGACTGCATCCGTGCTGCTCGTCTGGTGGGAGCCGACGACTTCATCCGACGTCTGGGCAACGGCTATCAGACCATCCTCAACGGTGATGGCGGCAACCTCTCACAAGGAGAACGACAGCTGATTGCCATCGCCCGTGCTGCCGTCAGCAATCCTCCCGTGCTCATCCTCGACGAGGCCACATCCTCCATCGACACCCGTACGGAACGGCTTGTACAACGAGGCATGGACACGCTGATGCAAGGCCGTACTACCTTTGTCATCGCCCACCGTCTCAGCACCATCCGCAATGCCGACCGTATCATCGTCCTCGACCACGGCCACATCATCGAACAGGGCACCCACGACGAGCTCCTGGCCCTTAAAGGCAAATACTACCAGCTCTATACCGGTAACGAGCTGACAGCCTAAAACGATGAGAGAAATGAATGCTAAAAGTTAAAAAATAACAAGGCACAACAAAATGTTCAATGTTTAATGTTCAATGTTCAATGTTTTTTGTACCTTTGCATCCGCTTTCCGCAAGCACTGGTCCCGTAGCTTAGCTGAATAGAGCGTCAGATTCCGGTTCTGAAGGTCTTGGGTTTGAATCCCAACGGGATCACTTTTAAAAATCGGCAAATGATTGATTTTCAATCGCTTGCCGATTTTCTTATAACTCAACTGCACCACTTTTGCACCACCCAGCCCCTACAACAAGGTTTTACAAACTGGCTTATTTACCACAAAATGGCTCATTAACACTTATTAGAGGTGTTCCAGCAACTCTCTGCCCTTCTTCGTTAGATAGTATGATTGCATTGGGTGATTTGGAATTTCCGGGTACAGCATAGCAATATATCCTTCCGACAGATTGGGATTGATGTAGTTGTTTACAAAGCTCTTCCTGTCTCTAAGGTGCATACCTTCCATTAACATCTTAAGATTCGCCCCATTCTCTCCAATTATTGAGAAGAATGTCTTTAGCTTTTGAGCCCTATTATCCTTTGAGGTTGTGGGGTTGAGGGGTGAACTTGTGGGGTTGTGGGGTCGTGGGGTTGTGGGGTCGTATGGTTGTATGGTTACGCGTTTGAACGTAACCCATACGAATGCTGCATTTTGATTGAACTCTGGCTCCGGAAGATTTGCTTTCTTGCAGGCATCAACCATGCGACTTACGCCACTGCCCCAGTTTTCCAAGAACGCAGTCTTAAACAGCACATCGGCAATAGTCGGGTTCTGAGGATATGAATGATGGGATTGCTTTATGGTTTCAACAGTCAATTCGTCTGGCAAATGGCCAGTATTCTCAATCTCTACACGATCATCATAGATAGCGATGCCAACAGAACTACTTGTATTATGGAACATCCTGTGACAAAGGGCATTTGTCAAAGCCTCACGCAACGCTTCGGCAGGAATCTCAAGTTTCTCTTCTCTCGTAAAGCCCACTATCTTGCCACTGAGTGAAAGATGTTTGAAGAAAAACGCCATACCAGCATCAAGCAAAGTGAAGAAGTTGCCGTATGCTCTTTGATTGTCAATGAATTCCATCTTGTCGTTGCCACGAAAGCGAGCCATGCGAAGCAGGAACTGAGGAAACTGACTTGTATCCCGAAGGAATAGGGCTGCTGCTGCATTTTTCAGTTTCCCATTCGTGGTGAGTTTCAGTTTCTCAACAAGGCTTTCCGTAGTCTCCATGAGCGATGACTCAGGCATCCTACCCCGTTCTACGCCAAGACGAACACCACCACGAATACGCTGTTCCTCCAAATCAGCAATGGTTATGCCTTCACAAATCTGGTCTTCCCATTTATGACGATTAGATTTGCTACGCATCAGACGGTCTTCGAAGATGTCACGAGGCATGACTACCGTTGTGCTCTCAATTCGCATATACGGTTTATTATCGTATGTATATGGCACATCCCAATAAGAAGGAGCATCCAGATGAATAGCTATGACCTGACAGTCTGGACGATTCGGCACATCAATGTATTCAACAGGAAGATCTATCAGTGGTTCCAGCTTCGCAACCTCTCTGGCAATCTCCTTTCGGGTGTTGTCTGTCACCGCCTGTCCTAATATCTTCAGTGTCGTTGGGGCAATACCAAAGAACAGCCAGCCACCTGCGGTATTGAGAAAGGCACAAGCTGAACGCATACCATCCTTTAACTCACCCGTTGTTTTCTTCATTTCCAACGTACGAGTCTCGTCACCTTGTATGATCACTTTTACATCCTCTATTGTCATAATACCTTCTATCTTTCTAATATGTTTGCAAAATTACAACTTTTTGGGCAAAAAGACAACGTTTTGTTCGAATTATATATGATTTACAATTTTTATTAGCCATAATTTGTACCTTTGTCCCAAAATGGTTTCAATAACAAGAAAAATGAAGGAAATTTGAAAAAAGTTATCGTTTTGCTTAGTTTTTCGGTTCGCTGAATCGTCCTTGTTGTGTATGAATGATAATTATGACGAAAAAAGAATTTGAAAACATATACCGTCAGCATTATGCCAAGATGTACTGTCTGGCAAAGACGATGCTCTATGATGCGGACGAAAGCAAGGACGTGGTGAGTGAAATCTTCGCCCGACTGTTACGGGATGGTGACAGGCCACAGAAGGACAGGATAGAAGGCTACCTGATGACTGCCGTGCGCAACCGCTGTCGCGACGTACTCAGCCACAAGTCGATGCGGGAGCGGGTGGAAAGGCTCTTCTTGCAGGAGTCGATGCAAAGCCAGATCGTTTCGATGAATGACGATGACCGTCTGGAACGGCTGATGCAATTCATCGAGGCGGAACTGCCACCGCTCAGCCAGCAGGTCTTCCGACTGCGGTTTCTCAGCGAGATGAGTTACGAGGAAGTGGCACAGGCCGCGGGTGTGAGCAAAGTGACGGTTTACAACCATCTGTCACAGTCACTACAGCGAATCAGAGAGTATTTTGAGCAACAAACAGCAAAACGATAAACGTTATGGAACAGCAAGACAAAATTGACCAGTTGGTAGCAGAGAACCAGGAACTGCTTGCGCTGACGAAGCGAGCCTTTGTGAAGCGCGAAGTCGAAAAGGAATCCGTCCCCGTGGATGAGGAATGGGAGAAGTTCGCAACGGAACACGCTGATGAATTAGATGCCCTTGAAAAAGACGAACCACCCACTGCAACCATCAAAAAACTGATGGGCTTATTCCCGTACAAGGTGGCAGCAAGCATCATCGGCATCGTCTTTACGGTAGGAGTGGCTTTCGCTGCCATCCACATTGTGCGTATGATTAGCAATCCCAAACCGCAGGCCATACAGACAGAACAAACAATATCTGCCAAGCCTACATCAGCATTGCCGACAGATACCGTCAAGACGGACACGACAGCCAACGCGAAGCCCATTGTTTTCGACAATGTCGCATTGGATAAGATGCTACCTCAGATAGCTACCTATTATAATAAAGAGGTGGATTTCCAGAACGAAGATGCCCGTCAGTTCCGTTTCTATTTCGTATGGAAACAGGACGAGACGCTCGACGTCGTGCTGCATCGTCTCAACCTCTTCGAGAGCATCACCGTAGAACTGAAGTCGGACAAGATTGTCGTAGAATAAGCCATGAAGAGAATCATATCAATGCTTGTCTGCTGTCTTGTCTTTGCCGGAGTGCAGGCCCAAAAGATTACACGCGAATACAACAACGTGTCGCTGAGCGAGGCCCTGCGCCAACTGAACGAGCAGACCGAGGACTACACCATCAGTTTCCTCTACAACGAGTTGGAGGACTTCCGCATCACCACTTCAGTACACCGCAAGACCGTGCCCGATGCCATCCGCCAGATGATAGGCTTCTATCCCATCCGCATGACCGTTGAGCCGGGGATAGCCAATCCCAGCCAACAGGAAATCATCGTCGAGTGTCCGCAGAAGACAGCCCTCCGCTACAAGGGCACCGTCATCGACGAGCAAGGCCAGCCCGTAGCCTACGCCAACATCGCCCTGCTCTCGCCCCAAGACTCCACACTGATTACCGGTGGCGTGTCGAACGAGAGCGGTCTCTTCGTCATTCCCTGTGAGCAGCAGCCCGTCCTTGCCCGCATATCATTCGTAGGATATAAAACAAAATTCGTCATGTTTGATTCACGAAATGCCAGAAATATTCGCCTCAAGCCTGAGACTATTATGCTGAATGGTGTGAAGGTGACGGGCGATCGTATTTTCTCAAAGGCAGAAAACGGACATCTGACCTATAACATGCCGATGCTCCTTGAAGTCTATCCTGCCAATGACGCCTACGAGGCACTTACACGTATTCCTGGCGTGATTGACACGGGCGAAAGCCTTACGTTCTGCGGACAGTCGGTGACGCTCATCATCAACGGCAAGGCGACGACGCTCAGTGCCGACAAAGTGGTGGAGCGATTGAAATCTATGCCCGCCGCCATGCTGGCCAAGGCCGAGGTAATGCCGTCGGCTCCTGCGAAATATCATGTTCGGGGCATGGCCATCAATATTGTGACAAAGGACTTCACTGGATCTAACCAACTCTCAGGACAACTGATGGGCGGCTGGCAGCAGAACAAATACGGCACAGGCTATGCGGGTGGCAGTTTTATCTACAATCACGACAAGCTAAGCATGGACTTGTCTTACACTTACACCAACGGCAGCAGTTACGGACAAGTGGAGCACGAAGCCAACCATCCGCTGGGTGACAAGCGCATTGCCTACGAAGACAAGACCCGCAACCGCAGCGACGGCATCGACCATGAGTACCGCATTGGCATGGACTATGCCATCAGCGAGAACCATCGCCTCGGCCTGGCCTATACGGGGCAGTGGAACTCTACCCGCTCCACCAATACCACGACAGGCACGGCACAGTCCACGCAACATTCCCGTGAGCACACTTTCCTGCACAACGTCGATGCTAACTATGCGGCTCCGTTCGGTCTGCAACTTGGCGTGTCGTACACCAACTATCAGGAGCCTCGCACGCAAAGCCTTGAGGGCGAACTGTACGACATCAACCGAAACCTGTCAGTTGATAGTCGCCAGAAAGTCAGCAAGTGGCTCTTCACCGCCGACCAGACCCACGCGCTGCCCAATGACTGGGAATTGAACTACGGAGCAAAGGCGCAGTTCACGAACAACAACAGCTATCAGACCACCCTCGACGCCAACCAGCAGCCCATGCCCGACGCCACCAGCAGCGTAGATTACGACGAGCGCATCCTGAATGCCTACGCCGGACTGAGCAAGCAGATTGGCAAGACGCTGAGCCTCGACGCCTCGCTGACGATGGAGCAATACCATGCCACGAAATGGAACGAGTGGCGCGTCTATCCGCAGTTCAACGCGATGTGGAACATCAACCCGAAAAATATGCTCAATCTCTCGTTCAGCAGCGAGGCCGTCTATCCCAGTTATTGGAGCACGATGAGCAGCATCTACTACGCCTCGGCCTACAGCGAGATATGGGGCAATCCCGACCTGAAGCCCATGTCGAAATATGAGGTGAACCTCATGTGGCAGCTGAACCACAAATACACCTTCTTGGCCTTTGCGCAGTTTGAACCTGACTACTTCGTGCAACTGCCCTATCAGACCTCCGACCGAATGGCCGTCATCATGAAGGAGACTAACTTCGACTACTCCAACTACTTCGGTCTGCAAGCCTCGGCGCAGTTCCATGTCGGCCAGTGGCTCAACGGTACCGTCAATGCCACGGGGCTCTACCGCCACGACAAAAGCAGCAACTTCTTCGACCTGCCCTTCGACCGCACCCGCCTCTCGGCCATCCTCGGCGGCACGGCTGTCGCCAAACTGTCCCAGCGGCATAACATCCAGTTCATCCTCAATCCCTTCTTCCAGTCGAAGGCCATCCAAGGCGTCTACGACATCAGTCCGCTGTTCTATCTGAACGCCTCACTTCGATGGACCTCCGACAACGGCAAGTGGAGCGTCGTAGCCAAAGCCAACAACATCTTCAACTGCTACGCCAACACCCGTTCCACCGTTGCCAACCAGGACTACGCCATGCGTGTCTGGATGAACTACGCCAGTGCCTCACTCACCGCAATCTACCGCATCGGCAACTTCAAGGAGAAGAAAAAGAAAGAGGTGGACACCTCGCGTATGGGATATTAGATGTTATGAAGAAAAATCAACCGATTATAAACTCTCTCTCGTTAATAGCGGGCAGTCGTCGGCCTCAGTGCCGACGCTGCCCACTTCAAAGAATAGAATATCGATTAAGAACATTTAACGCCCGACGATGCAGGATTTTCCGACAATTCGCGTTTATATAAACAGGAACATTAACAACAAATATCGAAATGAAAACAATGAAACTTTGGAGGATTGCATTTGTGATGCTTGCTGCTTTCTCCCTCGCCTCTTGCAGCAGCGATGATGACAACGATGTCTACGAAGCAACAGAGCTTGGTGGCACATGGCAAAAGGTGTATGACGAAGGCGTGGCCGATGCTGGCATGGTACAATACACATTCCATCCGCAGTCTGCCAATAACGGCACCGTTGATATATTCACCTCCGACTGGGCAGCAGGCGACACCACCGTTTATCGCATCTACACCATCACCGACGCTGGGCATCTGCAAATTTCGCCCAAGCCCGATGATACCTCAGTTGCCCTCACCGTGAATTGTGACATCCACCGCCTCACCAGCACGCAGATGATTTGGAACAAGCCCGGTACAAATGAAGAAATATCAAGGTTCAAGAAAGTGAAGTGAAAAATGAAACCGACAAAAGCATTAATCCTTTTCCTTGCTCCACTCGCTCTTGCTGCGTGTAGTAGCGACCCAGAATGGGCAGACCTAGAGGCACACGAAAAGACTGTGGAGCTACAGGAGAGATATGCACCGCTGCTTGTTGGCACATGGCACGTTGAGCGTATCGGCGAGAAGCAGCGCTACTTTGAGAAACTGACCTTTAGTGACAGCCGTAATGACATCGTAGGCAGTAGAGGCACGTTTACTGGTTTGCGCAAATGGCAGACCCGTCAACTCGTCACCATCAACGGTGAGGAGCGTTACACCGACTGGCAGGATGTGGAGGGCGAGAATGGCACGTTCACGGGCACATGGCAACTGGTATGGGAAAGGAATGGCAGCGAGGGCGACGGAAGGAACATCATCAGCCTTTCGGCCAGCTTCGATGACGAAACAACATTATCGCAACTCTACTATAATGCCTATTCGCTATACGCCACACTCTATAGTCTCGCCGATAAGAGCCTCTGTTTCAGCGGCGGATTCGTCCACAACGGCGAAAATGACGAGACCGTCTTCACTCGCGGCGACGCAGAGCCGAGTTTCTGATATAGCTTTGTACACAATGAAACAAGCAAAACTTCTCTTCCTCCTGATTGCCGCTCTCGTATTCGCCTTATGTCGTCCATTGAGAACAGCGACGAGGTGGGTGGTATAAGTAGAGGAAAGTAAATCACAAGCAATATGAAAACAATGAAACTCTGGAGAAAAGTCTTGCTACAAGCATTATTCTACTTTTGTAGCTTTATGGCAATCATCTGGCTGTTAAACATGGTATTTAGCGACGGCATCGATGATTGGAAAGGAGAAATTATCAAAGGAAGTCTGTATACAGTGACTATCATCATTTTCAATAACTGGAAGGAAATAAAAGAACATATATGGAAACTATGAAACTCTGGAGAAACATCCTCGTAATGACCGCTGTCATGCTCTCCTTCGCTTCCTGTAGCAGCGACGAACCAAGATATGCCGACCCGGAGGCACACGAAAAGGGCTTTTTCTGCTAAAGAATGTAAAAACTATCAAATAATGCGGGTGGTGGTGCAGTCTTTTTCTCTGTTGTAGGACTATATAGATAGAGACGTTATGTTCACGATGGAGATAACACGGCTGATAGAACGGTGCAGACAGGGCGATGCAGATGCGCTCGGAGAACTGTACAAGGCATACGCCCAGAGAATGAAGGGTGTATGCCGTCGTTATGTCAGTGACGAACAGGCGGTGGAAGATGTGCTGCACGATGCTTTTGTGATTATCTTCACTTCGTTTGACCGTCTGCGAGACAATCGAAAGGCTGAATCGTGGATGATGTCGATAACGAGGAATGTAGCATCGAAATACAAAGATCATTTGAAAAGCCTTTCCTTTGTTCCATTGGAGGAAGCAGAGTCGCTGGTGGCTCCCAATGAAGAGACCACAGTGAAAGGTGTACCATTGGAAGAAGTGTTGAAGCTGATAGACAAGTTGCCAGAGGGATACGGCAAGGTGTTCCGACTGTCTGTCTTTGAAGGCCTGTCACACAAGGAGATTGCAGACATTTTAGACATCGAACCTCATTCGTCTTCTTCGCAACTGGCACGAGCCAAGAAAATACTCCGCAAAATGATGAAGCAGTATTGGGCTGCAGTGCTTTTGTTGTTGCTTATGCCCTTCACATTCTTCTTGCTTAGGAAAAGTGATACTGCTGTCAAAGAGGAGAAGCCCGCTATTGCCAAGCAGGAAGATACGCCAAAGCATAATACACATACAAATGAACCATCGGAAGAAGAGCCACAGGAGCCTATAATTGTGCATATACCCGTACATCAAGCACCGATTGATACGCTCCTGCCTATCATCGCCCAGGCTCTTGATTCCATTATGCCAGACTCCTTGGCAAACACGATTGCGCAGGAGCAGACTATCCCAGACATCATAAAGAATAACGAACAAGCAGATACGACACATATAATAGATAAACCGAATCTGCCACACTACGATATTACCGACTTGTTACCCGACAAACCAGTCACAAGACCTCATAGCAATCAAAAGTGGTCGATTGTCCTCGCATACGCAGGAGGCATGGGTGAGCAGAATTTCAACCGTCCATACAGTTTCACGGAAACGCCAACGTTAGCTCCCATTAGCGGCGAACCACCATCACCTGTCACCTTCGAGAACTGGAGTGACTATGCAGCTTTCCTATCAGAAGAACCCGACGACGGCAGCAGTCATAGCCGAAGCGTCATCATGAACATTGCCCTGAACAATGCTGGTGATGCCGCTGGTACAGGCACAGACAAGATTGTCCGTAAGAGTCACCACTACATGCCTATTAACTTCTCATTGGCATTAAAGTATAGGCTGAATAATAGCTTTGGTCTGGAAACTGGCGTAAGCTATAGTCGGTTGAAGTCTGAATTTGTGATGGGTTCAAACGGTAATACCATCAACGAGCTGCAGACTATCCACTATCTCGGCATCCCAGTGAAGGGTACCTATAATATATATAATAGGAGAATGTGGAGTATTTATGGTGGACTTGGAGTGACAATGGAAATACCTGTTTACTCGCAGTTCAACACCAGTTACTATTTGAATGGCATATTGGAGGCAACCGACAAGTCCACCATCCGCGCTCCGTGGCAGTGGTCAGTTGGCACAGGGTTTGGCCTACAATACAATTTCACGCCCAACATCGGACTATTTGCAGAGCCAAGTCTGCAATACCACATCCCGACGGGAACGCAAATCGAAACCTATCGCACAGAACATCCATTCAATTTCTCTTTGCCCTTAGGCATCAGATTTACGTGGTAATTGGTGCAGTCTTTTCCATGATCGATGGACTATATAAGTAGAGAGAGACATCTTTAAACAATAGAATTATGAGTAAGAGAAACAACTTCTGGACGGTGGCGATAGTCATAGTCAGCCTTACAATGTCAATGACAGCTTGCAGCAGTGATGACAACGAAGTGAACAATGAACTCAGTGGCAAGGAAAACGTGGAGCCATCCGCCACGCTCGCCGCTTATGCCATCGACTCTCAGGGGACACGTTCTGGCGGTGAAGCAAAGACGGCTGTGTTCACTGACGAAGACATCGAGTGGTTTGATCTGAACACACGCGAACTGCGTTTTCGAATTGACTCAGAGGCTATTCACACACGGCTTAAATCAATATTCTTCATGGAGTTTCGTTTGGGCGATGAAGTTCTCTTCCAAGTCGACAATCTTGTCAACCCAACGGTCTCACGAACCTATTTTGACCTCGTGCTGTACTACGAATGGACGTGGGTCGGCGAAGAAAAAGTGGAGGTAGGCTATTTCCTCTATGACTGCTATCCGCAACAATTCATTGATGAGGAACTGACGAAAATCAACCGCAACAAGCGAGCCAATCAGTGGAAAGCGTTTATAGATTATCTGGAAAGTAATGGCAAACTGAGGAAATAACCTCTCGCCCTGTGCAGTCATTCGTTGCGATTTTGGACTTTATAAGTAGAGAACAAAATTGCAACGAATTGTATGTATAGTATTTATGATTACGCCTATAATGGGCTACTCTATCTGAACAACGTCATGAGACCAAGGCACAAACGG
>JAEEPF010000041.1 GCA_016284635.1 Prevotella sp. | reverse complement strand
CACCAGTAGTCTCGACTACTTCGCCATGCTCCGAGGTTGGGAGTTATGCAGAGCCGACGTGCAATCAGGTAAGTTGTAATCTCTCTCCATCTGCCGCTGACGTACCCCTCAAAGGTATGTCGGCGGCATTTTTATGTGTCACTGGTCACAAAACCATACTGTTTATCCCAGAAATTTGGTACATTCCGTAACTATTTGTATCTTTGCAGCGTCAAATGGCAAGATTATGAGTAAGAAACGGCTTTTATATCTGGACAATCTGAAGGTGTGTCTGACGGTGCTGGTGATATTCCACCACGCTGGTCAGGCATACGGCGATGGTGGCGGCTGGGCTTACCATCCCAGCAATCCTGCAGAGTTTATGCCTTGGATATGGCACTTCTTCTCGGTCAATGCGGCCTTCTTTATGGGACTGTTCTTCCTGATTTCTGGTTACTTTGTACCCGCGAGTTTCGACAAACAAGGAATAAAGGTGTTTGTGCGGAAGAAACTGATGCGTCTGGGTATTCCGCTTTTGCTGATGGGCGGACTGATCTCTGTTTTGTCAGGCAAGCCGGAGATCGGGCACATGTGGTATATCGAGAGTCTGCTGGTGTTCTGTCTGATTTACGCCTTCATACGACAGATATGCAAGCCGATTGATGGCGAGTGCTCATCGAGACCTACCATCATCGGACTGCTGATATTTGGCGGCGTGATGGGTATTGGTAGTTATCTGATCCGACAGGTCAGCCCACAGGATCATTGGATCTGGCCCTTTGGCATCATCCCGCTGCCGATGGAGCCTGCCCACTATCTGCAATACGTCATGATGTTCGTCGTCGGCATTCTGGCACGAAGATTTGCCTGGCTCGAAAAGATGGGTAACACCACTGGAGCCATATCACTTGTGTTAGGATGTGCTTTGGCATTGGGTATCTATCTTCGCGATGGTGGGGCTTGGAATGACTTCGTTGCTGAGTGGTTTGGCATCTACGAATCGCTCTTGTGTGTCTTCATCTGTTTCGGACTGCTCTGGCTGTTCCGCGATTATGGCAATTGGGACAGCAAGTTTTGGCAGTGGTGTGCCGCTCAGTCGTATGGCGCCTATATCTTCCATCTACTACTGATGATAGTTCTGCAATATGCCACCGACAGCATCTGGATGGGAGCCTTTGGTAAGTTTATGTTCATCGGTATCGTTACCACCATCTGTTCGTTTGTGCTCACTTGGCTGGTAAGACTGATTCCCGGAGCGAAGAAAGTATTATGATTATGAGAGAGAGTATATGGATCAAAATAAGAAGATGAAAAAATTAGATTTAACAAACAAAACAATAGTATGAATAAAATCGTATTGATTACAGGAGCCACAAGCGGGATAGGACTCGCCTGTGCAAGAAAGTTCGCCGAGAATGGTGACAAGCTGATTCTGACGGGAAGAAACGAACTCCGTCTGAATGAAATCAAGAAGGAACTGACGGAAAAAGGTTCTGACGTGTTGACGCTGGCTTTCGACGTGAGAGACCGCGAGAAGGCGGCAAAGTACATCCAGGAGTTGCCTGCAGAATGGCAGGAGATAGACGTGCTGGTGAACAATGCCGGCCTGGCGCTTGGACTGGAGCCGGAGTATGAAGGCAGTATGGACGATTGGGAAACGATGATCGACACGAACATCAAGGGCCTGCTCACGATGACACGCCTCGTTGTGCCGGGTATGGTGGAACGCAATCGCGGACACATTATCAATGTCGGCTCTGTGGCTGGCGATGCTGCCTATGCAGGCGGTAACGTCTATTGCGCTACGAAGGCTGCCGTGAAAGCACTCTCTGACGGACTTCGCATCGATGTCGCCAATACCGCCATCCGCGTGACGAACCTGAAGCCCGGACTTGTGGAGACCAACTTCAGCAACATCCGCTTCCACGGTGACAACGACCGCGCTGCCACAGTCTATAAAGGCATCAAACCCCTGACGGGCGACGACATTGCCGACGTTGCCGTCTTTGCCGCCAACGCCCCTGAGCATGTACAGATAGCAGAAGTGCTGATACTGGCCACCCATCAGGCCAGCGGCAGTGTCATCGTGAGGAAATAGATAAAACACGAAGAAAGATGTATAAAACCCGCAATTTACCCAACACCCGAATCGATGTGGCCGATGCCCTGAGAGGTATCGCCGTGGCCGGCATTATCCTGTATCACTCCGTGGAGCATTTCAACATCTTCACGCAGGAGCCGATAGTCCACCCGCTGGCGAGCGACCAAACGGTGGCCGACGTGCTGGCCTGGCTGCTATCGGGCAAGATGTACGGCATCTTCGCCATGCTTTTCGGACTGAGTTTCTTCATCATGAACGACAACCAGCAGCAGAAAGGCAAGAACTTCTCCCTGCGCTTTGCCTGGCGCATGTGTCTGTTGTTCATGTTCGGCATCATCAACGTGGCTTTCTACGACGGTGACATCCTGATGCTCTATGCGTGCTACGGCCTGCTGCTTATCCCCATCAGCTATCTGCCGTCAAAGTGGGTGTGGTGCATCATCGCCCTGCTGGCCATACAGCCTGTGGAGCTTTACTGTCTGCTGACGGGTTACGAGATAGACCATACCAGATTCTACGAGATCTCTGGCATCATTAATAGCGCACACGAACACGGCACGTTCTGGGAGAATACACTCACAAATTTGCGATACGGGTTTGAGGTGAATCTGCGGTTCAATATCTTCAGCGGACGATTGACGCAACTACTCTGCCTGTTTATTCTTGGTATGCAGTTGGGACGGCAGAGACTCTTTTACAATGAGGGACGCAATTTGCAGATATGGCATCAGATTCTTGTGAGATCAGCCATCGTGGTGATAGTCCTGAGTTTCGTGGACTTCGGTTCATTAGAATCTTGGCTTAAGCCTATCTACAACTTTATTATCCTGCTGATGATCGTCTCGGCAATCGTCTCTGCCTGGTATGCTTTCGAGGGTGTCCGTCGGGTGCTCCACCATCTTTGCATCTTCGGCCGGATGAGTCTCACCAACTATTTGCTCCAGTCCGTCATCGGCTGCGCCATCTTCTGCGGATACGGCCTGGCCTGCTACAACTATTTAGGCATCACCTACGCCGTCATGGTTGGATGTGGTATGGTTATTTGCCAGTATCTCTTCGCCCGCTATTGGTTTAGCAGCCATCCTCGAGGACCGTTAGAAGGTCTTTGGCGAAAACTGACGTGGATTTAGGCACAAGAGCCTTCCAGGGCCAGCAGACCAATGAGGTGGGTGAAGGCTGGGGTGCCTACGACAACGGTCTGAGCAACTGCTACCTGATTCTGAAAGCCCGTGCGATGAGTTTTGACACACTCATCATGGGTATGCGTGACGCCGACGGACTGAGAAAAGCATTCAATATCCCAGAGAACGAGACCATCATGGCCGTCATTTCCCTGGGATATAGAGCAGCCGAACCCGACAGGCCTGACAGGAGGCCGCTGAACGAGATCGTCAAGTTCTACTAAGTGTTTTTACTTGGCTGGCTGTGCAGGGGCTGCTGGAGCCTCTGCTGCGGGAGCCTCTGCGGCAGGTGCTGCAGGGGCTGCTGCGTCTTTGGTCTGGCTGGCACCAAAGCCCGGCAGATTGTTCGGGTTGGTGGCAGGCACCTCATAGTTCTCCATCACGGAACCACCAGTGGAGGCACCTGGAGCAACGTATGCACAAAGTACGCTAAGAACGACCATGGCGGCAGCGAGGCCCCAAGTGGTCTTCTCGATGAAGTCGGTGGTCTTGCGGACACCGCCGATCTGATTGTAACCAGAGAACTGGCTGGCGAGACCGCCGCCCTTAGACTCCTGAATGAGCACAATGCCAATCATTAGCAGTGCTGCAACGACAATTAAAACTACAAATAATGTGTACATTTTTTTGACTAATTATTTTTTACTATTATTTATGATCACTTTCTCTAAGAAGCGTATTTGGTCTGCAAAGTAAGCATTTTTTTTCGGAACTTGCAAACTTAATCGCCGAATAATTTCAAGCGCCTTCGAATATCTGCCTTGTTTGATGTAAATTCTGGCCAAAGTCTCAGTAAAATACTCTTCTCCCACCTCTTCTTCGGCCTCTTCGGGCTCTTTTGGGGTTTCGTCGGCAGGCAGTGGCACATCGCTGAGCGAAAAACGCCCTTTGTCAGCATTTATGAATGTATCAATGAGATCCTGACCACGCATCTCTGGCACGGATTCCGGCTCCGTCTGAGGCGCGTCACTCTCGGTATCGAGGAGATAGGCCACGTAGTCGATGGCGGCATCGGCAGGCGTGGGACGGCGCTTACGCGGAGCGGGTTCCTCTTGGGGGATGGCATCGAGGAAGGTGTCGATCAACTCAGCGGTGCGGTTACCGCCCCCCGGCTGAGGGGCAGAAACAGCACGATGCTTATAGTGGGCGGCCTCAACCATGTTGAAGAGCACACGGCGATCAGTGATATAGATGGCGGCACGACGCAGTTCCTCGTCGAAGCCAGAGTCGTGGAGCAGATAGAGATTCTGGAGCATCAGCAGGCGGAGCGTCTGGTGGTAGGGATACAGCGCCACCAGGGAGCGCAACTCGTAAAGCGTGTCGCGATCCATCCGTTCTGGGTGCTTTATCAGTTCTAATATCTCCATTACCAGTTTGCTACGGCGGCATTGAATATTTGTTCGCAGATATTCTTCACCATCTCTGCCACGAGTTCATCTTGCACAGCGTTAAGCGACAGCGTCGACTCGTAGCTGGCAGTAGCAGTGAACTGCTGTTCGAAGTCTTCGTTGTGGTTTGTGTTGTTGGTGAAGCGCGCATTGACGGTCATCGACAGCTCAACCATCGATGAATGTCCTTCGCTAGATACACCCTTGTTGCGCTGGTCATAGCGCGTTATCTCACCTTCAAGTTTCAGATCGCCGTTACGTTTAACGAGTTCCAGACGGGTGTGATCTGAGAATTGGCTTTTAATCTCGTTATTGAACATCGGTCCCATGGGTGCCCAGATGTAAGCGGCGCGGATGGGGAACTCGGCAATCTGGATGGTCTTTGTCTTCGAGTAGTCGATGCTGGCGCCGTTGAATTTATAACTGACAGAGCACGACGTGGGAATCAGCAGGCACAGCAACAGGATAGTGGCCAGTCCGAACTGTTTCAGCCGGCGATAGAGAGTACGGTCGCTGATGCCCAGTTCCTGCGCTGCCTTGCGGCGGTTGCCGTGATTACGCTCGAGGGCCTTTTCAAGCATCGCCTTGCCCAGGTCGTTGAGATTGAGGTTCTCAGGTTCCTTCTCTGGCTCGATGTATTCCTCGGCCATCGCATCGACAGCGGCAGGGGAAGTGATGGGTGTAATGGGCGAGATGGGGGTGATGGGTGCGAGATGGGTAGAGGCGGCAGCAGGGGCAGAGAGCGGTTGGCTCTGGGCCTCGTCGAGACGCTTCTTCAGCTGGCTCATCTCGTGGCGCATCTCGTTGACGTTGCCACGCAACTCGAAGAGTATCTTGTAGAGTATCTCGCGCTCGTTCTCGAAACTGTGATCTCCACCGTCCGTGCGATGGATGGTGGCGAGCTCGGTAGTCTCGTGGTCTTGCGGGATGAAAGTGCGCAGCATGTCGGCGGTGATGGTACGCTCGGGGCTGAGCACGGAGATCTGGCGCGTGATGTTCTTCAGCTGGCGGATGTTGCCCGGCCACTTGTAGCGCATCAGCACCTGCTTGGCCTCGTCGGTCAGCACCACCTTGTCCATCCGGTATTCCTCTGCCATCTGCATGGCGAAGAGACGGAACAGCAGCACGATGTCCTCACCACGCTCTCGCAACGGCGGCATCTGCATAGGCACCTCGTTCAGACGATAATAAAGGTCTTCGCGGAAACGGCCTTCGCTGATGGCTTTCTGAATGTTGACGTTGGTGGCAGCCACAATGCGTACATCGGTCTTCTTCACCTCTGTGGCACCTACGGGGATGTATTCTCCGTTCTCCAGCACACGCAGCAGTCTGGCTTGCGTGGCCAGCGGCAGTTCGCCCACCTCGTCGAGGAACAGCGTGCCCTTATTAGCCGCGCCGAAGTAACCCGGAGAGTCGTTGATGGCACCCGTATAGGAGCCCTTGACGTGTCCGAACAACTCAGAGTCGATGGTTCCTTCTGGAATGGAGCCGCAGTTGATGGCGAAGTATTTCTCGCGCCTCCTCGGCGAGTTGTCGTGGATGACGCGGGGGATAATCTCCTTACCCACGCCGCTCTCGCCTGCGATAAGCACGCTGAGCTTGGTGGGTGCCACCTGCAGGGCGACGTCGAGCACGTGGTTCAATGCCTCGCAGTTGCCTACGATTCCATACCGTTGTTTAATGGCTTGCAGATCCATTTTTATCGTTCACTTCGTTTTTGAGCTGACAAAATTACACATTATTTCTGAAACAGCTGCAATTTTGGCAGAATTTAACGAAAATTTCTCAGTCTTCCATCTCTGCAGGCACTGCATCGTCGCCCTTCTTCTGCGGTATGCGCACGGCAAAACGCGCCTTGTCGCCGTCCTCGCGCTTCTCGTGATAGAGCTTCGGCAGGGGATGAGCCAGGGGGGCGTCGTAGTCCTTGCGGTAGCGATACATGTCGACGGCAGTATAGACAGCATGACGCAGCGAAGAGGGGTCTGCCTGTCCCTTGCCGGCAATCTCGAACTCTGGTCCGTGGTCGGGCGTGGTGCAGATGGCGCTGATACCCGCCTTGAGCTTCACACCACCATCGATGGCAAGCGTCTTGAAGGGAACGAGCCCCTGATCGTCGAACATGGCGAGCACACCGTCGAACTCGTAATACATCTGCTGTCCGAAGTAGTCATCGGCCACATAGGGACCGAAAGCCTGAATGCCCTTCGCCTCCAACTGTTCGATGGCGGGCAGAATCACTTTCTCTTCTTCTGTTCCTAGCTGCGGATTGAGGGCGAGCAGGGCGATGCGGGGATTAGAGATGCGGAAGTCGCGACGCAGACTGTTGTGGAAGATGACGGCCTTGTCGACAATCTTCTCTGTGGTGACGGCGGCGGGCACGTCCTTCAAAGGCAGATGGGTGGTGACGAGACCGATGCGCACAAGGTCACTCACCATCATCGTCAGCGAACGATCTTCCTTCGAGGGGTTGGCGCTCGACTTCATCGGTGCCTGTACCAGCACATCATAGAGGCCCTTCTGCAGGTCTTCCTTAGCCTTTGCTATGGCTTTGCGGGCTGCGGAGTCAGACTCCTCAGTAGGCGTACCCAACTCCACTTTCACCTCCTCGTCGAAGGTGGAGAGCAGGTTCAGCCGTCCGTCACGGGCGTCCTCAGCTTTTTCGATGATTGAGAACTGCGTCTCCAGGCTGAGTGCCTTGCGATGGTAAGAGGCTACCTTGGGCGAGCCATAGACGATGGGCGTACAGAGGTCGAACATTGTCGGATCCTCGAATGCCTTGAGTATCACTTCATAACCAATACCGTTCGTATCGCCGTGCGTGATTGCCACGCGAATCTTTCTATTATCCATTGTATACTTTGAACTTTGAGCTTTGAACTTTATGATTACTTTCACCCTTTCACCTTTTCACCTTTCCTCGCTGTGGAGAGGAGGCCACAGGCAGCGAAGATATCCTGACCACGACTGGCACGGATGGTGGTAAACACACCGTGAGCCGTCAGATAGTCGCGCAAGGTTTCCATGCGTTTCTCGTCGGAGCCGGGCAGGTCGACACCTGGGATCTCGTGGAAACGGATGAGGTTCACACGGCAATCCAATCCCTGTAGCAGTCGCACGATTTCACGACCATAGACAGGCGTGTCGTTGAGTCCGCCAAAACAGATGTACTCGAACGAGCAACGGCGCTGGTGACTGAAATCGTACTGTCGCAGGAGGGCAACGACCTCTGTGATAGACATCTGTCCCTCGGCAGGCATGAGTTTCCGGCGCTGTTCCGGCAAGGGAGAGTGCATCGAGATAGCCACGTGGCACTCACTCTCATCGAGGAATCGCTTGAGTTTTGTCTTGATGCCCACGCTGCTCACCGTGATGCGACGGGGACTCCAGGCATATCCGTAATCGGCTGTCAGAATCTCCGTAGCCCTTAATACCGCGTCGAGGTTATCCATCGGCTCACCCTGACCCATGAAGACAATGTTCGTCAGGCGCTCAAGCTCTGGCAGGGCGTAAATCTGATTGAGAATGTCGGCAGCTGTAAGGTTGCCCTCAAAGCCTTGCTTGCCAGTCTGACAGAAGAGGCAATTCATCTTGCAGCCCACCTGGCAGGAGACGCAGAGCGTGGCCCTTTCGCCATCAGGGATGAAGACAGTCTCGACGAATTTCCCAGAATCATCAGAGTACTCAGAATACTCTGAACGCCTCACGGGAAAGAGATACTTGACGGTGCCGTCTTTAGAGCGCTGGCAGTCGATGGGCGCCATCGCACCCACGACATATTGCTCCTTCAGCCGTTCGCGGTTCGCCTTCGAGAGATTGGTCATCTCGTCGATGGTCGTCACATGCTGCTGATAGAGCCACTTGAGAATCTGCCCTGCCGTAAATGCGGGCATTCCCAAGTCGCGGACAATCGCCTTCAATTCGTCGGGCGAGAGCCCAAGAAGCACCTTTTTTTCCTCTTTTATCTCCATTTTCGTGTGCAAAGTTAGAAAAAAATCTTCAAATATTTGGTTTTCTCGAAAAATATTACGAAATTTGCGCATTAATAATTTACTAAAATACCCTCATGAGAGAAAAAATAGACTGTTTTCTGCCCTGCGACGATATGAACGCCGTCGCTAGGACAGTGGCACAACTCAAGGCCAGCAAGACGGTGCAACACATCTTTTTGCTCACCTCCGACCCGCAGCCCATTGACGGCGACGAAACACTGAAAGGCTGTCAGCAGCTGACTGTCGACAACCTCACGGGCAGCAACACCCTAATGACTATTGCAGAGAATGCGAAGGCAGACTACGTGCTGCTGCAGACGAAATCGACGAGGCTGGAATTGGGCGAGGGGGCCTTGGAACGTATCCTCCGCGTGGCATCCGACTCTGACGCCTCGATGGTCTATGCCGACCACTACGACCTCATCGACGGCAAGCGTACCCCCCACCCCGTCATCGACTATCAGACGGGCAGCATCCGCGACGACTTCGACTTCGGCTCGCTGTTACTGGTGAAGACCGCTCTGATGCATACCTTTGCGATGCAGGCTGGTGAAGCCGACTACCGTCACGCAGGTCTCTATAGCCTGCGCCTCTTCCTGAGCCGTAACGGACAACTGTTCCATATCGATGAGAAGCTTTATACGGAAGAGGAACTGGATACACGTGCCTCAGGCGTGAAGCAGTTCGACTACGTGAACCCTCGTAACCGCGAGGTGCAGATCGAGATGGAACACGCTGCCACCGCCCATCTGGCGGAAATCGGCGCGAAGATAGACCCCTCGTATTATCGGAGGCCGGACTTCAACGAACAGGAGTTTGATGTCGAGGCATCCGTCGTCATCCCCGTCTACAACCGTGAGAAGACCATCTGCGATGCTGTGAACTCAGCCCTCTCGCAGAAAACGAGCTTCAAATATAATGTCATCGTGGTCGACAACCACTCCACGGACAAGACTACAGAGTTGTTACAGGCCATCCACGATGAGCGGCTCGTGCATATCATCCCTGAGCGCACGGATCTCGGCATCGGCGGCTGTTGGAACCAAGCCATCAATGATGACCGCTGCGGACGCTTTGCCGTACAACTCGACTCAGACGATCTCTATTCCTCGCCGAAGACCCTGCAACAGGTCGTCGAAGCCTTCTATAAGCAGAATGCGGCAATGGTAATCGGCTCGTACCGCATGTGCGATTTCGAACTGAACACCCTGCCGCCGGGATTGATAGACCACGCTGAGTGGACTGACGAGAACGGTCCCAACAATGCCCTGCGTATCAACGGCCTAGGTGCCCCTCGTGCCTTCTTCACGCCGCTGTTGCGTCAGATTGGCTTTCCAAACACATCTTATGGTGAGGACTATGCATTAGGGCTTATCTTCTCGCGCCACTATCGCATCGGGCGCATCTTCACAGAACTCTATCTCTGTCGCCGATGGGGAGGTAACAGCGACGCCGCCCTTAGCATCGACCGCATCAATGCAAACAATCTCTATAAGGATCGCCTGCGCACACTAGAGATCCTTGCCCGTCAGCAGATGCTGCAGGGCAAACAGGAACTGATGAACGACTCGGCTTTACAACGGTTCTTCAACCGTCAGTTGGAGAAATGGGACGATGCCAGTCGCCGCTATCAGGATCTGCGCAATGTGAAGACGCGGGATCTAACGGTGGGGGCCTCGTCGATAAAAGTACAATGGAACCCAGCCCGTATGGTATCGACAGGTGCCAGCATCGATAAGAAGGTGATTGCCGATCGGCCTTGCTTCCTCTGCGAGGCAAACCGCCCGAAGGAGCAGACGAAGAAATCCGTTGATAGTCATTTCGACCTGCTTGTGAACCCCTACCCCATCTTGCCAGTACATTTCACCATCCCCAGCGTCAAGCACGAGCCTCAGCGCATCCGAGAGAACTACGGCGAGATACACAAACTGCTCGAAGAGTATCCTGAGATGATGGTGTTCTACAACGGTCCTAAGTGCGGCGCTTCAGCCCCTGACCACGCCCATTTCCAGGCTGGCACCAGCGGACGACTGCCCTTACAACTCTCCTGGCAACGTCTGAGCCGCAACCTCACCACCATCATCAACCTCAACGATGGCGAAGACATCTCCCTCATCGAGGAATATCCCTGCCCTGCCCTGCTTATCCGCAGCCATTCACAATACAGCGACGAACAGCTCTTTTTGCGACTCTACGAAGCCCTTCCGATGCAGGACGGCGACACAGAGCCGATGCTGAACATTGTCAGTTGGAGACGCAATGACGACTATCTGTCGGTGGTCTTCCCACGCGGCAAGCACCGCCCTGACTGCTACTATGCCCAAGGCGACGACCAGTATATCATCTCGCCTGGAGCCCTCGACATGGCGGGTCTCATCATCACCCCCAGACAGGAGGACTTCGAGCGTCTCACACCAGAGTTAGCCCTCAACATCCTCAACGAGGTTTCGCTCTCAAAGGAACAACTGCAGCAGGTCATCGACCGCCTACAGGATAAAGTTCAAAGTTCAAAGCTCAAAGTTCAAAGTTCCAAAGAGCCCACCGTCACTGTCGGCATCGTCACAGCTGAGAAGATTGCCTTCCAACTCAATCAGGCCTACGTCGCCAAGGGAGAGGTGATCACTGGACCGCAGACCGTCGAGTTCTCTGAGGGCGGTATCCTATGGCGAGGCACGCAGTATCGCGAACTCACCTTCACGCCGCAGGCACCAGACGCCACGTTCTCACTCAGCGACGTCACCATCGGTGTCGACTTCCATTGGGAGCGCAAGGAGACACAAGAGTTTGAGGGTACGCTGCGCATCGTTGTTGAGGCCGACAAGATCGTTGCCATCAACGAACTGCCGGTAGAGCGATACCTAACGAGTGTTATCGCCAGCGAGATGTCGCCCACCGCTTCCATCGAGTTCCTCAAGGCCCACGCCGTTATTTCCCGTTCGTGGCTCCTGGCACAAATGGAGAAACGTCGCCGTCTCGACAGCGGAGCAGACAATTTCTTCTCGTTCATCAAGAAAGACGACGAGATCATCCGCTGGTACGACCGTGAAGACCATACCATCTTCGACGTCTGTGCCGACGACCACTGCCAGCGCTATCAGGGCATCGGCGGTGGCAATCGTGTGAAAGCGGAACAAGCCGTTAGCGAGACGCGCGGACAGGTGCTCTCCTACGACGGCGAGATCTGCGATGCTCGCTTCTCGAAATGTTGTGGTGGTGAAACGGAAGAGTTCCAGTATTGCTGGGAAGACACACCCAAGCCCTACCTCGAGAGCATCTACGACCCCTGGTGCAACACCAGCGACAAGCATATCCTCTCGCAGGTCATGAAGGAGTACGACAAAGAAACGCCCGACTTCTACCGCTGGACGGTGGTATACACACAGCAACAACTCTCCGAGCTCGTCAACCGCAAGTTGAAAGACGACTTCGGCACCATCGAGGATCTCATCCCGTTGGAGCGTGGCAAGAGCGGCCGTATCTGGAAACTGAAGATCGTCGGTACTAAGAAGACGCTCACCATCGGCAAGGAACTCGAGATCCGTCGCGCCCTCAGCGAGACCCATCTGCTCTCCTCCGCCTTCGAGGTGGAGATTAGGAGTCAGGAGTCAGGAGTCTGGAGTCAGGAGAAGACATTCGTATTCCACGGCAAGGGTTGGGGTCATGGTGTCGGCCTTTGTCAGATCGGTGCTGCCGTCATGGGCGAGGCCGGTAAGACCTATGATGACATCCTCCTCTTCTACTACCGCCATGCCGAGATCAGCAAACTATATGAGTAATCATAAAGTTCAAAGTTTAAAGTTCAAAGTTCAAAGATAATGAAAAAGTCTCCCTGGGCCTGGGTGCCCACCCTCTACTTCGCAGAAGGTCTGCCCTACGTGGCCGTGATGACCATCTCGCTCATCATGTACAAACGCCTCGGTTTGTCGAACGCCGACATCACCCTCTACACATCATGGCTCTATCTGCCGTGGGTCATCAAGCCCCTGTGGAGTCCGTTCATCGACATCATCAAGACTAAACGTTGGTGGATCGTCGCCATGCAGCTGCTCATCGGCGCTGCCCTTGGTGGTGTCGCCTTCACCATCCCTGCCCCCTACTGGTTGCAAGGATCGCTAGCGTTTTTCTGGCTGATGGCCTTTGCCAGCGCCACCCACGACATCGCTGCCGACGGCTTCTATATGCTCGGTCTCGAACAACACGCCCAAGCATATTTCGTGGGCATCCGCAGCACGTTCTATCGCATCGCCACCATCGTCGGCCAGGGCTTGTTGGTGATGCTGGCAGGCAACCTCGAGGTCGTCACCCGCAACGTGAAATACTCTTGGAGCCTGATGTTCTACGGCATGGCCGGCCTCTTCATTGCCTTCTGGCTGTGGCACCACTACATCCTGCCGCGTCCTACTGAAGACAAAGGCATAGAGAAGATGCACGGCCGACAGATTATGCAGGAGTTCTGGCACACGCTGAAGACCTTCTTCCAAAAGCCACAGGTGTGGGCAGGCATCTGCTTCATGCTGTTCTATCGTATGCCTGAGGGTCTGCTCGCCAAGGTCAGTGCCCTCTTCCTCATCGACGCCAGCGCAAAGGGCGGACTCGGCCTCTCGCCAGCCGAATACGGACTGGTACAGGGCACCGTCGGTGTCATCGGACTGACATTAGGCGGCATCCTCGGTGGTATCGTCGCCAGCCGTGACGGACTGAAGCACTGGCTCTGGCCTATGGTGATGGCTATCACCCTGCCCGACCTTGTCTATGTCTACCTCTCCTATGCCCTGCCTGAGAGCCTGTTCATCATCAACGTCTGCGTCTTCATCGAACAGTTCGGCTATGGCTTCGGCTTCTCTGCCTATATGTTATACCTTATATATTATAGTCAGGGTGAGTACAAGACAGCCCACTATGCTCTCTGCACTGCCTTCATGGCCCTATCGATGATGATACCGGGACTCTTTGCGGGAGCCCTGCAGGAAGCCGTCGGCTATCCCACATTCTTCCTCATCGTCATTGCCGCCTGCTCACTCACCTACATCGTCACCGCCACCCTAAAGATCGACCCAGAGTTCGGGAAAAAGATAGAAAATGGCAAGCACTGATTATAAAGAGACATTAGAATTCACGTACGATCTCTACTTCCATGAGAATATAGAGTCGCCAGACAATACGGTGCCAGAATTGGCACTCGTACAGAGGGCCACAACCTCACTGATACACAATAATCTGAGTTTCGACATCGAACTCAACGAGGTCGAATTCCTGCGGAAGCTCTACCAGCCAGGCTGTATCACCGCCAACCTGCAGATCATCTATCAGGATGCCATCGGCTCGGAAGCACCCGTCATGCTCTCGCAAGACGATCTGAAGACGATTCTCCTACAGCGCAGGACAACCCTCGGTATAGCGCCCAAGGATGCTGAAGGCCCCGAGATTATCATTGCGGAGAATTATTATGTCCATGAGATTACTCCACAAGTGATCAAAGACTCCATGAAGTCGATGCTCTTCGTCAAACTATGCATGTACAGCATGGACAAACTGATGACGCTACATCGGGCAAGCCGTTCTCTACGCCCACCCGGAGTTCAAGATCATCCACCAGAAGACGGACGAAGGCGACTCCGGCAGCACCCTCCTGATATGCGAGATGCCAGCAGTAGACAAGCGCCGCTGCGACGTCCTGACAGAGGCCACCAAGTCGCTCCACGACGAGTGTAAGGCACAGATGGATGCCATACTTCTGGAAGAGAAGAGCAGCTTTGCAGAACTCATGGCCGACGATCCAGAGAGCCTCAAAGAGGCCGCCGACCTGCTCAACGAGAAGCACAGCAATGCCGTCAGCGACATCATGGACCTGCGCGACAAGAAGCTCGAAGAGATCGAACGCGCCTATGCGAAATACCTCGAAGGCCATGCCAGGGAGGCGGAGGAGGAAGGCAGTCTGCAGTCCGACATAGACGTTACCCAGAGCATGCACCTGGGCGAAGAGTAAGCGACAGGAAAAGACAAGAATAGGGAAATCCCTACCGACGATTAGGACAATTCACTTGCGCAATGGCTCAGATAATGCTACCTTTGCACCATCACAATTAAACTGTTACGATTATGAAGAAGTTATTTTACAACATCCTGACGATGGCCATCATAGCCACTGCAACCGTTTCGTTCTCTTCCTGCGAAGACGAAAAGATCGCCTACACCCTCGAAGGCACCTGGAAAGGGAATATGTATATCTCTTCCTACTACGACGGCCGTTCCTACGACGCCACCTATACGGAGATCACTTTCCTGAAGGATCCATACGCCTATTCCAGCGGCAACGGATACTGGGTCGACTATTACAGCGACGCCCCTTGGGACTACGTTGCCAACCATATTGACTGGAAAGTCGATTTTGGCACCATCTACATCTACTTCGTCGAAGAGGGTACTTCGCTGAGAATCTCTGACTACCACTTGAACAACGACCGTTTCTACGGCTGGATCGATGACGGCGGAAACAATGTCGAATTCGAGCTTTACCACACTTCGACGCCTTACAGGGACTACCGTTGGGGTTATGACTCATGGGTTGACGACTGGTACTACTACTCTCGCTCTCGCGGTGAAGGTGCATCCGATACCACAAAGGTCGAAAAGCCCATCCGCTACGTCAGAGGGAAATAAAAGATATAAAGAATGGCTTCCGATTTGGAAGCCATTCTTTATATCCCTGCGCCGTCCTGGAATCCGGCATCGATAGCCTTCGACTGCTGGATGCGCGAATACGGCGGAACAGAGTGCGTCAGCCATATGTTACCACCAATCACAGAGTGGTGTCCGATAGTGATGCGCCCTAAGATCGAGGCGTTGGAATAGATGGTCACGTTGTCCTCGATAATTGGGTGACGCGGGATATTCAGCATATTCCCCTGTTCGTCGTACTTGAAACTCTTCGCACCCAGCGTCACACCCTGATACAGCGTCACGTGGTTGCCGATGATGGAGGTCTCGCCGATGACGACACCCGTACCATGGTCGATGGAGAAATACTCACCAATCTGCGCACCTGGGTGGATGTCGATACCCGTCTTCGAGTGAGCCAGTTCCGTGATGATACGCGGAATCACAGGCACCTTCAACTCATGCAGACGATGCGCCACACGGTAGTGCGTCATCGTGTTCATCACAGGATAGCAGAAAATCACCTCACCATAGTTCGTGGCAGCAGGATCGGCATCGAACATCGCCTCCACGTCGGTATACAGCAGCCGTTTGATCTCCGGCAGCGTGTCGATAAACTCACCAGCCAGCCTTTCGGCTTCACCATACACCTGAGCCTTCGTGCGTATCTGCTCGCAGTCCTCACAGAATTGCAGTCCGTGAGCAATCTGCTTCGTGAGCAGTCCCACCAGCTCCTCCATGTGCACACCGATATAATACGAGCGGATGGCCTCGTCGGGCTGTCGTTTGTTGAAGTAGTCTGGGAAAATGATGCTCTTCACCAGCGTCACGATCTGCTTCACCTGCTCCACCGATGGCAGCGGCGCCTCTATGGCGGGCATCATCCCCGCCTCCTTCTCACCGATTTTCGACAGCAGCGCCACGTTCCTGCGCAGCACGTCGTTAGTCTCTTTTCTATCCATATCGGCTGCAAAGGTAGTGCAAATCGAGCGAAATGCAAAATAAAAATCAATTTATTTAGAAATTTAAGACGGTATTTTCGCCCCAAGAGCCATCTATCGCCACCTTGATGACCACAGAGGCCGACCTGTCCGTATCATCAAAAAGGTTTCCGCTACAAATCGTGATGCTATTGCGTTTCAGGGGAACGCCGTCAATCGTACAACCTCCTACGGAATGGATGACGTTATCATCATCTACATAATAACCTTTGAAAGATACGTCAATCTCGTCCTCCTCTGCTCTTGGAATCAAATAGAACTCGTATTCCCGGTCTTCTGCAGACGGATAAATATCCACCGTTTGGTTGGTAGTGGTGCTGCCATAGCCGGTCAGTCCATTGAACGTTCCCTTGCTACCCTTGTACTTGACAAGTATCTTGTTCAGGTTTTCTGGCGGCGTCACCGTCGAGACAAAGCGCACCATTGAAACAATACGTTTCAGCACCAGTTCTAGATTGACGACATCCTCCGCCACATAGAAATCCTCACAGCACCAGAAGGTGTCACCCAGTTCACTTCCAGAGATGGTGACCCTCTCATTAGCACTGAAACTGGGGTTCTTTGAGCCACTGTGCCCCACAGCGACCAGATAATAATGGCCCGCTTCCAGCAGGAACGAAGCCACCCCAAAGCGTTCATCGTCCACTTTCTGGTTCACGTAGTCCACCCTTACCCCGTCATCATCATAAATATGGAAACAGAGATGCGAGCAGAGTTCCCCTATCGTGGCTCTTGTAGCCACAGGAAACGGCACCTGCTCGATGCTGCCTACACGCAGCACGACGTTTGCCTTGGAGCCTTCATCGTCAGACCCCTCGACATTCATTTTCTCACACGACACTCCCGTCAGGAGCATCACTCCACACACACAAGTCTTCAAAAGACTGGAAAATTGCTTTGCCATAGATTTACAATTTAAGAATTAAACGTAGATTTGCTTGCAAAGATAAGGACTTTTCATCAAATCCCTTCAACTCTCCCCAAAACCTTAACAATCTTTAGCAGTTGTGTGGAAAATCACTTCTTCAGTGACAATTGAATTCCATCAGTTTACAAATTTCCTCGAGATACTTGCGGTCTATGTCATCGAATGTGGCCAACCGCTCGCTGTCAATGTCAAGTACAGCCATCACCTTGCCATCGCTGCCAAAGACAGGCACAACGATTTCAGAATGCGACTCGCTGCTACAGGCAATATGGCCTGGGAACTGCTCCACATCAGGCACGATGACTGTCTCTGCCCGTTGCCAGGCAGTGCCGCAAACGCCCTTCCCGTATGGGATGTGCATACAAGCAACCGGGCCTTGGAACGGGCCAAGCACCAACTCGTCGCCAACCACACGATAGAATCCCGTCCACCAGAATCCCATCGTCTGGTGAATGGCCGCAGCCACGTTGCTCATCACAGCAATCAAGTCCCTCTCACCGTCGATCAGTGATGCTATCTGACTGACCAACAACTTATAATGTTCTTCTTTCATACGCTGTAAAACCTAATAATTTTGTTAATTTCTGGCACAAAGTTAGTGAAAATCTAGCGAATTTCGCTTTAAATAGCTATATTTGCAACATATTTTAGGAAAATTGCAATAAAAGAGATAAACTATAAGGTCATGGAACGGAAACTGTTTTGCGAAATATCACCCTTCACCTATCGGCTGTCGATGGAGAAGGAAATCCTGAAGCGTCACGTTCAGGACATGCTGCGGAAGACACAGTTCGCCAGAGAGCGGACGGAGGAGTCGCTACCCGTGGTGGTCTATCGCCACAACTCGCTGATCCGTCGTCGCTTGGGCAACGTGAACATGCAGTTGCAGGAGAACAAAGCGACGAACCTGGCGCTGGCGGTGAAGCACATCGACGGACTGGTGATTCGTCCTAGCGAGACATTCTCCGTATGGAAACTCATCGGGCGCACCACCAAGCGGAAGGGCTACAAGGAGGGACTGACCATCGCCAAGGGCAAGCCCTCGCAGGGCATCGGCGGCGGCATGTGCCAGCTGTCGAACCTCATCCACTGGCTTGTATTGCACAGCGAACTGACCATTACGGAACATCATCACCACGACGGCCTCGACCTCTTCCCCGATTTTGGCCGACAGATTCCCTTCGGCACCGGCACCAGCATCTCGTACAACTATATCGACTACCGTTTTCGCAACGACACTCGAAATACCTATCAGCTGCGCCTTTGGACGGATGAGGAA
The DNA here is from genome assembly GCA_016284635.1 of Prevotella sp. GTDB lineage: Bacteria > Bacteroidota > Bacteroidia > Bacteroidales > Bacteroidaceae > Prevotella. Next base: position 4,179 of record JAEEPF010000041.1, on the reverse strand, counting down.
TACCTATGCGGCGAACTGCGGGCCACGGAGCAGCAGCCCCATACCTTCCACATTCATGGTGAGAACGAATATTTCTCGCGGGAGGACGGTGTTGTCTACCGCAATGGCGAGGTCTATCGCGACATCATCGACCGCACATCCGGACAGCGTCTTGAAAGCCAGCTCATCCGCACCAACCATGCACGGGTGATGTACGACTGCCCGCCGTCGATGATTATCAGATAATCATTTTACTCCGTGGACAAGCATTTTCAGGGTATAAACGGACTTTGAGGCAGTAATAAATAGGATATTACGTTCTTTTCCACCAAAACAAACGTTGGCTGTCCAGTCCTCGGGAATGGGGAAATGGGCTATCTGCTGGCCATCCTTGTCAAATACGGTCACACCGTCGCCGGTCAGATAGATGTTCCCCCGGTCGTCGATCGTCATCCCGTCCGAGCCCATATTGGCAAACACCTGCCGATTCAAGAGGGAGCCGTCCGTCTGGATGTCATATCGCAGGATTCTGTTTGCCTTTGCCTCAGCCACATACAGATATTTCCCATCGGGTGTTCCGACAAGACCATTGGGCTGGTTAAGCGTTGAGTCGAGCATGACCAGCTGCTTGCCTCCTGGCTCCAGATAATACAAGCCCTCTACAGGTTGCTGGCGCTCAGGGTCGCGCGTCCAATAGTCTCTCTTGAAATAAGGGTCAGTCAGATAATAACTGCCGTCCTTCGAGATCCATACATCGTTGGGACCATTCAGCAATTTTTCGCGATAGTCGGTTATCAGTATCTGGGGATGACCATCTATATCGAACTTCCAGAGCTGGTTGTCCATATCTGCACAAGCGATCAAGTTGCCTTGGGCATCGAAGTACATCCCATTAGAGCGACCGCTCTGATCGGTGAACAGGGTTATCTCTCCGGATTCGCAGTCCCAACGGAAAATCTTGTTGTTGGGCTGGTCTGTAAAAAAGACATCGCCCTTTGCATCTGCTGCAGGCCCTTCGGTAAAGCTATACGAATCAGAGACTTTCACAGGGGTTTCACCTTCTGCAACGATATCATTTGAGTGAGCTGGAGCACATGCCGTCAGGCCAAGCAGAAGGGCGAAGATGAGGGAATAGCTTTTGTAAGTCATAGTCATAATCGTTTTTAATGTTCAATTCGTTTCACAATTATTCTTAATTTTTGTGGCAAAAATAAGCATAATTCCCGAATTATCACTATATTTGCAAATAAAATTTGCGAAAACAGGCTTCACCTCGGCAAAAAGCGAGTTTTCTGCACTCGGTTTGCACTGTTTTTGCTCCAAATTTTAATAAGTTTTGTGAAATCGTATATTGTTTCATTCCTAAAACCAACACAAAGATGAAAAAGAAAAGAATGAGTGTATTGACAGTGCTGCTATCATTATGTGCAGCAACGATGGCGCAGGGGCTGAAAGACGTCTACAAGGATTACTTCCTGATTGGCGTGGCCGTGAACCAGCGCAATGTGACCAACGCAGAGCAGCAGGCTATGATCAAACGGGAGTTCAGCAGCATGACTGCCGAGAACGACATGAAGCCCGAGCCGACGGAACCAAGGCAAGGACAGTTTAACTGGGAGGGTGCCGACCGCATCGCCAACTTTGCCCGCCAGAACGGCATCAAGCTGCGCGGCCATTGCCTGATGTGGCACTCGCAGATTGGCCGATGGATGACCAACGACAACCCCACGAAGGAGGTCTTCTATGAGCGCATGAAGAACCACATCGAGGCTGTCGTGTCGCGCTACAAGGATGTGGTCTATGCCTGGGACGTGGTGAACGAGGCGATGACCGACGATGCCAACGCGGAGGATCCTTACCGTCAGTCGGTGATGTACAAGCTCTGCGGCGACGAGTTCATCGCCAAGGCCTTTGAGTATGCCCACGCCGCCGACCCTGACGCGCTGCTCTTCTACAACGACTACAACGAGTGCGACCCCGTGAAGAGCCAGCGTATATATAATATGGTGAAGAAGATGAAGGATGCCGGCGTGCCCATCCACGGCATAGGCATGCAGGGCCACTACAACATCTACGGCCCGAAGGAGGAGGACATCGACAAGGCGCTCTCGCTCTACAAGCAGGTGGTCAGTCACATCCACGTCACCGAGCTCGACATTCGCGCGAACACTGAGATGGGCGGTCAGCTGGCATTCAGCCGCGACGGCGCCGTCGTGACGGACTCCCTGAAGCAATTCCTCGCCGACCAATATGCCCGCGTGTTCCGCGTCTTCCGCAAGCACAAGGACGTCATCGACTGCGTGACCTTCTGGAACCTCAGCGACCGCGACTCGTGGCTCGGTCAGAACAACTATCCCCTGCCCTTCGACGTCGATTACAAACCCAAGATGGCCTACGAGTACATCCGCGACATGAAGGCGCCGCTGTGGCAGATGCCCAACCGTCCGCCGCGCCGTCCGGACCAGCAGGGCCAAGGTCGCCGAGGTCAGCAGCAGGCCCAGCGCACGCCGTTCAAACCCGAGCTGGCATTCCCTGAACTGGAAGGCGTAAAGGAGGATTTTGTTCCGTCGCCTAAGAATCAGCCGGGCCAGGAGTTCCCGATGGTCAATTCACAGGGCTACGCCCGCTTCCGCGTCGATATTCCCCACGCCGATGAGGTAACCGTCAGCCTCGGCCTCGGCGGACGTGGCGGCACGAAGCTCAAGAAGGCCTACGACGGCTCGTTCACAGGCCAGACCGAAGGCCCGCTCGACGAGGGCTTCCACTACTACCACCTGACCGTCGACGGCGGCACCGTCAACGACCCCGGCACGCTGAACTACTACGGTTCTACACGTTGGGAGAGCGGCATCGAGATACCCGCCCACGACCAGGATTTTTACGCAATGAAGAACGTGCCCCACGGCAACGTGCAGCAGGTGCTGTTCTGGAGCGAGAGCACGCAGCAGGTGCGCCGCGCCTTCGTCTATACGCCGCCCACCTACGGCAAGGACAAGAAGAAGTACCCCGTGCTCTATCTGCAGCATGGTTGGGGCGAGGACGAGACGGCCTGGAGCAGTCAGGGCCACGCCAACCTCATCATGGACAACCTCATTGCAGAAGGAAAGGTGACACCATTCATCATCGTGATGACTTACGGTATGACGAACGAGGCGCCACGAGGCCCGGGCCGTGACCGCGGTGCCATCGCCAAGGCCTTCGAGACGGTGCTCGTCGACGAGCTCGTGCCCTACATCGACGCGAACTTCAACACCATCGCCAAGCGCGAGAGCCGCGCCATGGCCGGACTGTCGATGGGCGGCATGGAGACCAAGGCCATCACGCTGGCCCGTCCCGCCGTGTTCAGCTACTACGGTCTGCTCAGCGGTGGAACTTACATGCCCACCGACTTGAAGCTGGACGACAAGAGCGTGCCCAAGCCCAAACTCATCTTCGAGAGTTGCGGCTCGCGCGAGCGTCCCGACGGCATCAACGAGAGTGTCAAGGCCCTCAATGCCGCAGGCCAGAAGGCCGTGGGCTACGTCTCGCCCAACACGGGCCACGAGTTCCTGACCTGGCGCCGCAGCCTGAAGGAGATGGCGCCGCTGCTATTTAAATAATAATAGGTGTCGGTCGCACGGCACTGGTTTCAAAAGTAATCCCCCGAAAGCCTACAGCCCTTCGGGGGATTTCTTTTTTATTAATGTTACTACAGCATCGGCAGGATGCGCTCCCACACGAGGTTGAGTTCTCCTTGTAGGTCGCCGTTATCGGAGGTGATAGCAATGACGGCATTCTTGTCAGGTACGACGATGATGTATTGACCGCGGGCACCGTCGGCACGGAAGCAGCCGGGACGACAGCGCCACATCTGGTAGCCGTAGCCCTGCATCCAGTCGCTGGTCTCAGGGGTCATGCCCTTGGCCGCGGCGTCCTCCATACGCGTGCCTGGGTTGATGCTCTCCACCTGCTTCTTCGACATCTCAGCGACCCACTCAGCGGGAATCAACTGCTGGCCGTTCCACTCACCCTTCTGCAGGAGCAACTGGCCCATCTTTGCCAAGTCCTCGGTTTTCAGGTAGAGACCCCAGCCTCCGCAGTTGATGCCCTGCGGACTCTCCTCCCACTTGGGTTTGTCGATGTGGAGGGGCTGGAAGAGGCGGGCGTCAAGATAGTCGACCACCTTCTCGCCCGTTACCTTCTGCACGATGGCGGAACACA
>JAEEPF010000211.1 GCA_016284635.1 Prevotella sp. | reverse complement strand
TAGGCTTTCACCGTGCCGCCATCAATGGTAATGGTGCCACCATTGCAGCGATTTCCGCCACCAATACCAGCAGCCGATTCACCGCCGTAAGCTTCTACATAACCGCTTAATATATGTATGTTGATGCCTTCTTTGTTAGGGCGACCATAATCATCATCACCATCCCGGCAGCCGATGCCAGGAGCTTTGTCACCACCATAAGCATAAACAGTACTGCCATCAATGGTAATGGTACCGCAGTTACCTTTCCAACCACCGCCAATTCCAGGAGCAGATTTACCTCCATAGGCACGGATGGTTCCACCCTTAAGGGTGATGTTGCCTATTGTTCTCTTATCACTAGTACCGATACCTGGGTAATCTTCTGCACCAACAGCCGTAATATTGCCTCCTTCTATTATAAGATTACCACTATTCGGTACTCGGTCAGGACCTATGCCAAAACAGCCATGGCTGTAGGCATAGAGAGAACCATCGCCCTTGATGGTGAGTGTTGTGTTCTCTGGGCCAAGCTGAATGCCTGGCTGATACCTATAAAAGCCACAGACTTCGTTATCGCCCTCAAGTGTGATGGTGGCATTGCCCAAACAAGTTATGCCTGAATAACCATATGAACCATCATCAACGCCAAGGATGCTCACATTTCTAAGCGTAACATGTGCATTATGGTTAATTGAGATTTTTACAGGAAAGAGGAGTCTGCCCGTCAGCACGTCGCCATATTCAGCAACATAGTTTTGGGTTATGAAAGAGAGGTCAACAACTCTCTGTGCCCATGCCCCTTGTGCGACCGCGCAAAGCAGGGCAAAAATGAATAGTAAATTTTGTTTCATGACGGCAAAAACTAATATCCTTTTCGTTGTTCTATACCTGAAATGTTGTAGGTTTTGTCACCTGCCTGAATCAGGATCTCGCCATTGTGGAGCGTTTTAAAGGCATTCATCTGCGACTGGGCGCGTCGGATACGTGACAGCTCGGTGGTAATGGCTTGATTGAAATACTCTCGGATGCGATCGGTGTCATTGGTTTCTGTGAGGGCGAGCATCAACAGGATGCGGGCCTTTTGTGGATTGAGGCATCCTGCGGCTATGAAGCCAAGTTGAAGGTCGTCCACCTCACCGCCTTCGGTATAGACACCGCCGTAGGGGCAGCGCGTAGAACGTACAATCTTCATGCCCTTGGCCACGGCCTGCTCAGCCAGTTCCTGTACGGGAGCGTAGAAGTTACCACCGCCCACACCTGCCAGCACCACGCCGTCGAAGTCGGCCTCCATGAAGGCCTGCAGGGGGAGTGTTGAACAACCGCCGTAGCCGTAGATGATGCCCACCTGCGGAAGGCTCTCGATCTTACTGATGTCGAAACCCGTGTTGTCATCGTGGGGCATATAGTAGTCGGGCGTGATAGCAGCATAGGCATCTATGGCGTGACTGTCGTTCTTAAATACGCTGCCTGCCTCAAAAATCTTCTCGCCCAGACAGCACATCACCTCCTTGCCTGTAGACTCAGGATCGACGGCCGTCTTCACCGCCAAAACCAGGTTCTTCGGCCCGTCGGCTTCAGGAGAGTCAGAGGGCCGCATGCTGCCCACCAGAACGATGGGCTTGGGGCTGTGGGTGGTCAGGTTGAGGAAGTAGGCGGTTTCCTCCATCGTGTCCGTTCCGTGGGTGACAACGACGGCATCGTAGCTGTCGTCCAGCAGCACCTGATTGATGCGCTTGGCCAGCAAGAGCCAGATATGCTCATCCATGTCCTGCGAGCCGATGTTGCAGAATTGCTCGTAGTCCAGTTCGGCGTAGTCGTTCAATTCGGGAACGGCGGCGAGGATGTCCTCGATGCTCACCTGTCCGGCGTCATATCCGCTGCCCGACGATGTGCCGGCAATCGTACCGCCAGTAGCAATGACATGTACCTTAGGCAGTGCGAATGTCGATAATGTCGAGCCGCAGATCAGGGTGGCGGCGAGCACCCAATTCATAATCTTTCTCATAATCGTTTATATATAAAATAGGTTATACTTATTTCACTACCTGTTTCTTGCCACGATGGATATACACACCCTTCTGCGTGGGCTTGCCGCTGAGCTGGCGGCCGCTGAGGTCGAACCAGCGCTCGGTGCCGTCGCGGTCGATGGTGTGGATCACGGGAGCAATGCCCGTAGCCTCGCCCTCGTTGTCACCCTGATAGCTGGCTGGAGCAGGCAGGCTGCGATCTACCTCCTCATCTTCCACACCGTTGGCGTCGAGCTGATACTGAGTGGGCAGCATCTGGGCAATAATATTTGGCTTAGCGCAGAACATGGCGCGGAAGGCGGGCCACTGCCACGTGGGATTATCGTCGGTGATGCGCTGGAACGAACCGTCGCTTGCCAGGGTGAAGGCATTGCGCCTGACGGCCTCGTCGTGGCTGATAGTCTTCAGGCTGCCCAGCCAGTAGCCTGCTATCTGCTCGTCGAGATAATTAAACAGAACACTGTTCGAATAATCATCTGCCTCTCTGGCCTCGTCAACAAGCGTCACACCTTCCTCCTGGAAACGCAGTGTGCCCTCGTTCACGACAATCAGGTAGGCATTGCCCGGATAGAGGAATGGCAGCATCTCCTGTGTAAACAGCAGCTCATTATCCTCTGTTATCTCGGCCTTAGAGTAGATGGTGAAGTCGCAGCCTGTGCCAAACAACTCTACATAGAACGGCAGACATACCGTGTAGGCGCGGCTCTGCCACGTGCCGTCGGCCTGCTGCACAGCACTCAGTTCGCGGCCCTCCATCGAGGCGTTCACCTCCTGCTCGCCAAAGGCCGAGAGGATGCTGAAGTCCTTCATGCCGTCCATGAGTTCCACGATGGGGCGGCTGCCGTCATCGAATGTCACCACGATGGCGTTCAGCGTGCTGGCATCCAGACCGTTTAAGTTCCAGTAGCACCAGGTGGGGCTCACCTGTTCGTCCAGTCCGCTTACCCAGCGCAGGCGCACATCGTCGTCAAGCCACAGCCTGGTCTTGTCGCCACCGGCCAGAGTCAATGGTGCGAACGTTCCGCAGAAGGTGATGCCGGCTGCCGATACGGCAGTAGGCGCAGCGGCGCTGATGGTCACACGCTTGAATACCGGGTCGTCGATGTGGGTATTCTCATCCTCTTCGCCGATAACCCACTTCACCATGTAAGGCTTGCCGGCCTCGATCTCCGTAGCCGTCTTGTAGGCTATGGTCAGCACGCCGTCGCTCAGTGTGGTCTTTTCCGTGTCAAGCTCCACAATTTTTCCCTTTGCCAGCGGCGAGTTGCCTATCTGTTCGGCATTCATACTGAACGGCAGGCAGAGCGTGTTCCACTCAGAGTCGATGATGAACTTACGACCTCGGAAGGTGACATCGAGCGTCTTACCCATCACTTCCTCAAGATCGGCGGTCATGTCGCCCGATACGTCGAGCGAAGGATAATAGGTATAGGGGCTCTCGCTGATGGGGCCGGTCTTTACCTTACCGATGGTGATGGTACCGGTATTGCCGTCGCTGGCCCCGATGCTGTGGGGCGCGTCTTCGCCCTTGATGGCGGTCACGCTGATGACCTTGTTACTAATGGTAATATCGCCGCACGACGTATCCTTTCCTGCGCCGATGCCGGCAGACCGATATCCGCCCGTGGCCTTGATGGTACCGCCCTTGATCACGATATTACCGCAATTATAATAGGAGCTACCGCCTATACCTGCCGCATCACCGTTGCTGCTGGCGTCGAGCGAACCGTCGCCCAGGATGGTGAGTGTCTTGCCAGTAGCCACACCGATGCCCGGGTAGAAACTGTTGAATCCCCTCACGGCGTTATTGCCTTCAAGGATGATGGTGGCATCGCCCAGACAGTTAATGCCGCACCACAGATAGTCATCACTGTGCGTGCCCAGGATGGTCGCATCGCGCAGCGTTACGGTTGCTCCATCGGCAATTGAGATACGGAATATTCCCCTGTAGTTGTCGCTAAGATTGCCGCTGATCTCCATTCCGTCTGTTGCAACCACATCCTCATCAATACTTGCCAGACTGATTTGTTTACGCTCGTATCGGGCCATGAAATAAAGATCTTCACCCTGCATTGTCAGCACAGTGCCTGGTTCTATCAGGTCATCCTGACTTAACAGAATACCATGTTCGCCACCCGATGGTTTGCCTTTTATCCAGCCTCTGAAGAGATAGTTGCTAGGACCGCCAGCCGTTAGAGGCAGAGTAAAGTCATTACCTACAGCAACGGTATGCGTGTTCGCCTCATAGTATTGATAATCGTCGTTATATTCATACAGATGAACCTTATATGATTCTGTTCCATAACCGCAAACACATAGGCCATTATAACCCAAACTATGATTCTCTTCAAATCTACCGCACCACTGACAGTAACATTGGTGCTTTTCGTCGTTAACAATGCTGTAAGTGGCACCTTCATGTTTGCAAAGCTCGAACCTAAGCCTTGAATATGATGATAAGAAGTAACCCCTATAATGAGATGGAAGAAGCTGTTCTCCGAAAATAGATACATTAGTAATTGACATTCTGTCGCCTATGCTGATGTGTGAATAGTCTTCATCGTCCTCACCGCCGATGGCACGCCCGATATCAGATCCGCCGTAGGCTTCTACGGTGCCGCCGTTGATA
>JAEEPF010000210.1 GCA_016284635.1 Prevotella sp. | reverse complement strand
ACCTCGGAACGGTGGTCGGTGCCGTTCTCGACGTGCTCTCTGACCAGCAGACCACTGAGCAGCCCGGCTATGTCGATGCCGTGCGTGCCAGTGTTATCGCTGCCCTGGGCAACGTGCGACGTTTCGTTGTCACAGATGGCTTTCAGGTGCAACCCAACGACGAGACCAACATCCTCATCGACGGTGTCGTAAACTACATCTCTACGACGCGAGAACTGCGACTCGCCTCAAACAAGAAAGACAAGATTCCGCAGTTCTATGCCCAGATCAGTCTGACAATCAACTTGAAGGACCCTGCCACAGGCACCGTCATCAACAGTCAGGTGTTTGATGTGAACAGGACTGGCTGGTCGTGGTACAACAGCTCCGACACCGCCATCAAGGAAGCCCTCGAAGGTCTGCGGAAGAAAGTGGAGAAGTATTACAACACGGCCTATCCCTATACCGCCAACATCCTGGAGCGCGGCGTGGAGAAGAAAGACAAGCAGAAGGAACTCTACATCGACCTCGGTGCCAGTCATGGTATGAGGACGGGAACCCACTTCACCGTCTATATCCTCGGCAGCATCGGCGGCAAGGAGACGCGTAAGCAGATCGGCCGTCTGAAGGTGACGAGTGTTGAAGGAGACGAGGTGAGCCTCTGCAAGGTCTCTTCCGGTGGCAAGGACATCAAGGCCGCCCTCGATGCCCAGCAGAAGCTGCTCATCATCTCTACCGACTAATTTTTCGCACGCGAACATTATTATATATATGACTACTACCGACGAACTGAGTGTCATCAGCCAGATCCGTGGAGAGGTGAAGAGCGATAGTCAACCTACAGGCGAGAACCTGTTTCTTGCCTGGGGCTACCCTACGGCCTTCTTCCTCTTTGTCGAGTTTCTCGCACTTATCCTCTTGGGCGAGTTCTGGTGTCAGTGGATCTGGCTTGGCATCCCGTTTGTGGGAACACCGCTGATGATGTATTTCCTCAATGAGGACTACGAGCGTACTCATCGACGGACACTCGACCAGAACGTCATCCTCCAGATGTGGATATTCGTGGGTTTCCTCAGTTGCCTCGGGGGTCTCACGATGGGTCTTGCCGGTGTGTTCGATAAGCTCTACTGCACGTTCCAGGGCCTGCTCATCAGTTTCGGTTGTCTGATGACGGGACTGATCCTCCACTTCCGTCCGAAGACCGTCTGTGGCATCATCGGTTCTGTTCTCTCGCTCGTCTGTCTCTTCTTCCAGGGTGACCTCTGGCCGTGGCAACTACTTGTCGTGGTGCTCGTGACCATCCTGACGCTCATCATCCCCGGACATCTCTTCCACCGCTATGTCAGGAGATATAATTCGTGAAATTCGTTTAATTCGTTGTAGTAAAACAAAGTCTATGAGTGAATTTAAATTTCCAGTCATCAATCCGCTGCTGCACAGCGAGCTGCGTCTGAAGATCATGGTGGCGCTCGACAGCCTCAAGAGTGCCGACTTCATGTATCTCTGTCGCATTACCGATAGTACACGTGGCAATCTCAGTGCCCAGATCACTATTCTCAAGGAGGCAGGCTATATAGAGGTGAGCAAAAGCGGTCTCGGTCGTTTTTCCCGTACAGTCCTCTGCATCACTCACAAGGGTCATGATGCCCTGCATGCCTACGAAGACGGTCTCCGCAAAATGTTCGAACAACGTATTCCCGAGAAATCGGAGGAGGCAAAAAAAGCTATCTGATAGCAGGATGCCGATGATTTCTAGGGAGTATTGTGTACCTAAGTGTTTATATTTCAAACTAATAATATCAATTTAAAACTCAAGATTATGAAGAAAAGACTACTTAGACTCGTGATGACGGTGTGTTTCATCATGGCAACAATGTCCGCAAAGGCAGATACCGTTGGTGGCTTCTGCGGATTGGAAGGTGACAACATGATCACCTGGGAACTCAACCTCGACTTCGGCCTGCTGACCATCTACGGTAATGGCCGCATGGCTGACTTCGATGATCCCTCGGAGGCCCCCTGGTGGAGTTACTCCAAGTCAATCGTCCACCTCATCGTTGAGGACGGCATCACCCACATCTCTCAAGCAGGCTTCCAGTATATGCCCTACTTGGAGAGTGCGGAGATTGCCGAGACCGTCACATCCATTGGCGACTATGCCTTCTACGGTTCGATGCTCAACAAGGTCATCCCCACGAACTGGACGGGTGACATCGATGCGAACTTGCTGCCCAACGGCCTGCTGACCATCGGCTACTATGCCTTCGCAGAGACCAAGCTCGAGAACATCATCCTGCCCACCACGTTGGAGCGCATCGGCGCAGCAGCCTTCGCCTACAACGACCAGCTGCTGGAAGTGGCGAACCTCGCCACCGTGCCTCCCGCTATGGAGCGTGCCGTGTTCTACGACTGTAACAAGCTGTGGGCCATCCATGTACCCGACGATCAGGTGGAGGCTTATTGCAACGCTGACGGCTGGGCCACCTATACCAATATCATCGTGCCTGCCAGCGGACATGCCGAGCATTCCGACATTCAGCCTGAGGAGATCGACCTCCTCATGCCAGGCAGCATGTATGCGACAGACCTGGGCCAGACCAGCGCCCTCATCATCTGCTCGTTGCCCGCCGATGCCATCGCCTGGAACCTGAACTACCGTCAGGAGACAGCCGACGATGAGCAGGAGATGCGCTGGGTGACGATCGACAACCTCACCACCCGCTCCTGCACCCTTGAAGACCTGAAGCCCGCCACGAACTATGTGGTACGCCTGCAGGCCGTCTATGCCGACGATCAGGTGAGCGGCTGGACCCGTGCACTGCCTTTCGCTACTGCCAGCGAGGATGTGGACCGTCAGAACAAACAGGAGACGGCCTACTATGAATATAAAGAGGTGAAGAAGGCCGAATGCGACGATATGGCGATGCCGGAGATTGACGACAAGCACTGTGCGCTGCTCATCGAACAGGCCAAGCAGGCTATCGACGACCTGGGCTTCAACGAGAACCTCTCTTTCGACGAGAACTTCGGTAACCTCGATGAGATCACCCGTCTGCTCGCCATCGACCTTAGCCTGCATCGTGCAGAGATGGCTGGTGAACAGCGTGGTGCCGTCGCCATCGACGAGACCACCTTCCCAGACGAGAACTTCCGCAATAGAATCCTGAAGCAGCCCTATGGTAAGGATGGCGTACTGACGGAAGAGGAAATTGCTGGTGTGAAGGTCATAGATGTATCCTATGGCGACATCAAGAGCCTTAAAGGTATTGAGTACTTCACAGCACTCGAAAGTCTGTGGTGTGAAAATCTGCAGGAGAAACTTGACCTCTCCAAGAACACAGCCCTGACAGAATTGCGTATCAGCCACTGTAACCTGAAAGAGTTTGATCTTTCCAAGAATACGGCATTGAAATGGCTGCTTTGTCCAGATAATAAATTGACTAGTATTGATCTTTCCAATAATACGGCGTTGGAACAACTGAATATTAACAATAATCAGCTGACGGAACTGGATGTAAGCAAGAATACGTTATTGGCACATCTGACTTGTTACGACAACAAACTGACCGCCATTGACGTGTCACAGAATTCAAAACTCAAAATGTTGTCTTGCTATTATAATGAAATCGCAGAATTGGATGTGTCCAAGAATTTGGAACTCGAATCTCTTTCATGTAGCGACAACAAACTGACCACACTCGACGTAACGAAGAACTCGGCATTGACAAATCTGTCATGTAGCTCCAATCAACTCACGGAGCTGGATGTGACCAAGAATCCTTTGCTGCAATTCCTCATTTTCAGTAGTAACCAGCTGACGGCATTAGACGTGTCACAGAACACGAAGCTGCGTTACTTGAATTGTTCAGGAAACCAGCTGACATCACTCGACATGTCCAATTGTCCTGAGTTAGAAAATCTGGTCAGTCAAACTAATCAGTTGACGACACTTAGCCTTCCCAGTCAAGCTGCGTTAAAGCATTTGGAATGTAACAAAAACCAAATCACCAAGTTAGACCTCTCGCAATGCACGGCTCTGGAATGGATTGACTGTAGCCATAATCAGCTGACAACGCTGGATGTGAGTAATAGTCCTGCATTGAAGGACTTGTACTGCAACGACAACCAACTGACGACACTCGACCTTTCGCAGAACGTTGTGCTGACTGTTCTTGATGTCCATTCAAACATGATTGGTAGTGCAGCTATGGATGTGTTGATTGAGAGTCTGCCGACGATTACCGAAGGTGAAAGAGGTACTTTCCGCGTCATCTACGACAAGGATGAGCAGAACGCGATTACTGACGATCAGATTGCCGCAGCCTACGCCAAGGGCTGGACACCGATGTACTTCGACAGCTACTGGACACCCTTCGAGGCCACAGCCATCAGCGCGACGCTCAGGGATAAAGGACAAATGATGAATGGCGCCCGCTATAACCTCAGCGGCCAGCGTGTCAACGACAGCTACAAGGGCATCGTCATCACGAACGGCAAAAAGTTCATCATGAAGTAATGTTCAATCAAGAATTAGAGAATGAGAGAATTTTTCTTTTGGCTTGCCAAATAATTCCCAGCACTCGTCTGCTTGATAATAATTCTCAAATTCTCTAATTCTTGATTAAGAAAAGAATAAAAAGAAAAAGTTACAAAAGCCTAATATAAATATGATGAAGATTAAAACAATCCGGCCAAGGATGTGGAGAGTGGTAGC
>JAEEPF010000209.1 GCA_016284635.1 Prevotella sp. | reverse complement strand
TTTCCGTATAACAGTTACGGAGGATGATATTCCTGTCGTGCAGCGACTCAGAGCCGAGCGTCAGGCAGCCGTGCACCTTGCCGTAGTGACAGTTCTGTATCAGGATGCGCTCGCAGTCGCCGTTGGTTTCGTCCTTGTCTGCCCAGGTTCCCTTGCCACCCTTCAGCACGACCGCATCATCATTCACATGCATATAACAGCCGTTCACCAGCACGTCCGTACAGGCATCGATGTCGATGGCGTCCGACGAGGGTGCGCCACGACGGGGCTCTGCCGGCCAGACATTCTCCGTAGGGGCATAGATATAACAGTCCAGATAGCACACATGGTCACTCTTATACACATGGTTGGTCCAGAACGGCGAATTGACAAGCCGCACATCCTGGATGGTCACGTTTTTGGAATTCGAGATATACGTCAGCCTCGGCCTTTGGGCATCCTTGTTCGTGCATTGCGGATTCCAGTTCCTGCGGATCCAGAATTCCTGCCAGTAGTGCAGTCCGTTGCCGTCGATGGTGCCCTGACCGCTGATGGTAAACCCGTCGAGGCCGTCTGCATTCACCAGTGCCGCGAAGTATTTGCAAGTCTCGCCCTCTATCCGGGTCGTCATCAATGGGAAGTCTGCGATGCGCTCCGAACCCTTCAGCCTGCCCTTCACGTGCAGGTGCGTACCTTGTTTGAAAAATAAAGCACCCGTCAGGAACGTCCCCTCAGGAATGACGATCACGCCCCCTCCTTCGCGGGCAGCCCGGTCGATCACGCCTTGTATCGCCGCCGTCTGGACGATCGCGGAGTCACGCTTCACGCCGTAGTCGGTGATGACATACTGTCGGCCCAGAGATGCGACGTCCACTTTGGCCGTGTCCTTGAACCAGGCGTCCATCACCGTCCCGTCGGGCCAAGTCTCTACCGCAGGCCGCTTCTTGGTCTTGGCCGATCCTGCCACGACGACAGCCGACAATAGCAGTAAAATGATCTTTCTCATCATATATCAGTTAAGTAATTTGTTATTTGCGCACAAAGTTACGGAATATTTCCCGAAAAAGAGCGATACAAATCGTCCTAATTGTTATCATTTAGTACAATTCGTGTGATTTTAGCAAAATTTATGCTCTCAAGATGCTTGTTATCTCACAGATTATTTGTATTTTTGCTGTCGATAAACTTATCTACTCTTAATTTTTAAACAAACAATCGATATGAAAGACTTAAAAATGTACATCAACGGTCAGTTCTGCGAGAGCTCGAACGGCCAGTGGATCGACGTGTTAAACCCCTCTACGGAGGAAGTGATCTCCCGCCAGCCGGAAGGAACCATTGAAGACGTGAACCGCGCCCTCGACGCCGCCCGCGCAGCCCAGAAGGCCTGGTCCAAGACGCCCGCCATCGAGCGTGCACAGTACCTGCTGAAGATGGCCGACGGCATCAAGAAGCGTGAGAAGGAGTTCACCGAGATCATCATGCGCGAGCAGGGAAAGACCCGCACCTGGGCCTCTATCGAGGTGGGCGCCACCATCGCCTATTTCGAGTACATGGCCACCTTCGCCCGCCACATCGAGGGCGAGATCATCCCATCCGACCGTCCCAACGAGACCATCCTGCTCACGAAGAAGCCCATCGGCGTCGTCGCAGGCATCCTGCCTTGGAACTTCCCCTTCTTCCTCATCGCCCGCAAGGCCGGCGCAGCCCTGATTGCCGGATGTACCATCGTCATCAAGCCAAGTCAGCTCACGCCGGAGAACTGTACGGAGTTTGCCAAGATCGTCGATGAGATCGGTCTGCCCGCTGGCGTCATCAACATCGTCACGGGCAAGGGCTCCGTCATCGGCAACGAGATGGCCGGTTCGCCGAAGATCGACATCGTCAGCGTCACGGGTTCCGTGGGTGCCGGTGAGAGCATCATGGCCGCCGCCTCGAAGAACATCACTAAGGTCAGTCTCGAACTCGGTGGCAAGGCTCCTGCCATCGTCATGAAGGATGCCGACCTGGAGCGTGCTGCCCAGTGGATCGTCGACAGCCGTATCGGCAACAACGGCCAGATCTGCAACAACGCCGAGCGTGTCTATGTGCAGAAGGAGGTCAAGGACGCCTTCACGAAGATTCTGGTAGACAAGATGTCGAAGGTGAAAGTGGGCGATGTCTGTGCCGACGAGAGCGTTGACATGGGCCCGCTGGTCGAAGCCCGTGCCTTGGAGAGCGTCACCGAGAAGGTGGAGCGCGCCATCAAGCAGGGTGCCAAACTGCTCTGCGGCGGTCATCGCGTCGGCACGAAGGGCTACTTCTATGCCGCCACGGTGCTCGACAACTGCCGTCAGGACATGGACATCATCCATGAGGAGACCTTCGGCCCCGTCATCCCGCTGGTAGAATTCTCCGACATCGACGAGGCCATCAAGTATGCCAACGACTGCGAGTACGGTCTGGCTTCGAGCATCTTCACCAAGGACCTGAACGTCGCCGTGAAGGCCTGCCGCGAACTGGAGTTCGGTGAGACCTACATCAACCGCGAGCACTTCGAGGCCATCCAGGGCTTCCATGCCGGCGTGAAGAAGTCGGGTATCGGTGGTGCCGACGGCAAGCATGGCGTCGATGAATACCTCGTCACCCACGTCACCTACCTCGACACCTACGAGGATATGTAAACACCTCCCCAATAATCCCGCCATCATATACGAAATGGCGGGATTATATAATTTACAACGATGAAAAAGATTTTGTTAATGGTTGTAGCCGCCATGATGGCTACAGTAAGTGTGAACGCACAGGAGGAGATGCCGATGAACGAGATCGCCGTGGCATACGGTGGCGGTTCCAGCACCGATTTAATCAGTTCGATCGGTAAGGGTATGTTTACAGGTAAGCAGCTCGACTACTGGGGACCTATCAGCTTGGAGTATTTCCATCGTCTGACGAACATCAACAGACTGGGACTCGGAGCTGTGTTTGTCCTCGGCGGCTGTAAGTGGGACGACTCATCGGATGCCAAGTCTACCTACATCACCATTATGCCTGCATTTAAGTACAACTGGTCGGTAAGGAAGATTGTCAGTTGGTACTCGAAGGCCGCCATCGGTCTGACATTCCATTCAGAGTCCGGCCTTACTAAGTCAACTAGCAAGAATGATGATGCCAGTACGACCTTCAACTTCCAGGCAACGTTTGTCGGTGTGGAGGTCGGCGGTGCCTTGCGCGGCTTCGCCGAACTTGGTGTCGGCGAGCAGGGTATCATCCTCGCTGGTATACGTTATAAGTTTTAACAGTAAAGGAAGGACACTTCATTGTTGTCGCTTTCCTTCATCCTTATGGGACACAAAGGGGCGTGGAACCTATGTGTCCCACAACTTTACATGTGAAAGCAAAACTTTAGCCTCATAGCTCTTTTCTGAGAGCCAAGGAAAGAGAAACATTTACCAATTAAAAGATTCCAGTAGGGTACTCATTTGTGATATAGCATATAGCGGACATATCTGCACGTGTCGAATGGCTCCACTGGCTTCAGAATCTTCATAGTCAAAGGCGCCGAAATTCTCTAATGAACTGCGGATGGCATTCGTGAGTTTTTTCTCTCGCATAAATATCCAGAGACTTTTCATCCCGCCTTGAATTTCGGCTTTCACTTCGACAGGCAATACAGTCTGTCGATAGCTCGATATGTAGTCCACTTCGGCCTGCGAGTTCTTTGCCTGACGTTGCCAGTAGTACATTTCGTGACGGATATTCGGTGTGCGGTAGTGTAGTGACTCTAGTCCTGCCAACATCTCTGCCATTGGTCCTTTGTTGACAAGGTCAGTGACATTGCTTGTCAATATCTGTTCGGTAAGTTCCGAGACGTCACCCGTGGTCATATTCAAAAGACGGAGCATCAGACCTGTATCTAAAAGTAGCATCTTCTGGTAAGACTTGTCGGCTTCACTTCCAAGAGGCAGGCCGTTGGCATCGGTATGTGTCACAGGTATCACTATCCCTGCTTTCGTAAGCAGATTTAGGGCTTTCTTTACCTCGGCAGCCTTATAATCGCCCTCCACTGCTGAATAAACAAATTTCTTCGTGGCCTGCACGGCGGCGCTCCGCATGGTGTTACGGAGCAATGTGGGGTCAATCTTCTTGCGGTATTTCGGGAAATCGTCCTCGTAAGTCACCACGATGTCATCCTGTATTTCCTGACACGCCAGGTAGTCGTGTGTCTCTACCCATTTGGCTACAGCCTCCGGCATTCCTCCAACGAGCATAAATGTTCTCGTGAGACCAACAAGTACATGATGACATTGCCTTGTTGTTTCGGGTACAAAGATACATTATTTATTTTATCCAAACAAATAAATTATCCAAAAATGACAAAATCCAAGGAAATAATTTACTAGATTAAGATAAAATCCAAGGAAATTACAATTTTGCATCTTTTTCAAATGTTAAATATTATAACTTTTGGGGAAAGGTATAATTTGAAGACGGCAAGCAGCGTTCAGACTGCAGTCAAGGGGTTGGTAGAAAAAGGCATCCTCAGTGACAATCATGGTATCAGACGCCCTACAGACTTGCTATTCATGCTTTGGCTGAAAGATTTCTGAATATGTATAAACTGCCAGGACAAGAAGAGCTCCTATATTATATGCTCTATGCAGGAGCGGCCTTGTTATCTATGATAGCAAGTATTTATCTTCTGCTCCGTCGGGGTAATGCCTTTGCCTCAGACA
>JAEEPF010000040.1 GCA_016284635.1 Prevotella sp. | reverse complement strand
TGCCAGACATTCCCTCGTTCAGACCACCCCACCCATACGGGCACCCCTCCTAACTTAGGAGGGGAAAAAGATACTTCGGAGGCTCCAATTATAATTACGTCAGGGTATAGATCGCCGGAGCTGAATAGGAAGGTGGGAGGATCGCCGACGAGTAATCACCTGACAGGTTGTGCTGTTGATATCAGAGTCGCGGGGATTGAGCAAGCGATGAGGTATGCGGTGATTCTGATGGACTACGCTGATGAAACGAAACATGACTATGATGAAATCCTGATAGAGAAGAACCGCTATGGCGCTATCTGGCTACACTTCGCCGTGAGGCCAAAGGATAATCGGAGAAAGACTGCGTTTATTGTAAAATAAGTGTTAAAAACGGGCTTAAGTGTGTTTTTTACACCTCTATATTTCGTCCACTCTTTTTAGGGTGGGCGATTTTTATAAGTGGTTGAAAAAGAGAAGGATAAATGAAATGACGCACTAAATTCATCCACTTTTTCGGCTTTGGAACTTGAAATGAAACGAAATTTTTCGTAACTTTGCACTGTCGAAACAAAAAAAGCGACACAACCTATATCATCATTAATAATAACTAACAAAAGTATGAAAAAAAGCAGGTATCTATTGTTGTTGTTGGCACTGATGGTGTCAATGGCTTCGAACGCCCAGGGCATCCTGGGAACTGTGACAGACGACGCAGGGGAAGCGATCATCGGTGCTTCCATCGTCGAGAAAGGTAACCCTCAGAACGGAACCATCACGAATTTCGATGGTCAGTTCAACATCAAGGTGAGTGAGGGTACACCTATTATTATTTCTTATATTGGCTACCTCTCACAGGAGGTGAACGCCAAGGAGGGTATGACCATCGTGCTGAAAGAGGACGCCCAGACATTGCAGGACGTCGTCGTGATCGGTTACGGTGTCCAGAAGAAGAGCGTGGTGACAGCCGCCATCGCCAAGGTTTCTGCAGAAGATCTTGAAGGCAAGACCCGTCTGCGTGCAGACGATGCCCTGAAGGGACTCGCAGCAGGTGTGAACGTGACTTCCGCTTCCGGTCAGCCTGGTTCTCAGTCGATGATCCGTGTACGTGGTACGGGTACCATCAACGACACGAACCCTCTCTATATTATCGACGGTATGCCTGCCGACCAATACGGTCTGGAGTCAGTGAACCCGAATGATATCGAGAGTATCGAGGTGCTGAAGGATGCTGCCTCTGGTGCCATTTACGGTGCCCGTGCTGCCAACGGTGTGATTCTCGTGACCACCAAGAAAGGTAAGATGGGTAAGGCACAGATCAACTACAACTTCAGTTACGGCTGGCAGAGTGCCTGGAAGAAGCGCGATGTGACCAGTGCCACCGACTATGCCATCCTGCAGAACGAGAAGTACATCAACGGTGGTCAGGCACCTCTCTATGCCGATCCCTATAACCTGATCGATGCCAATGGCAATGCTATCAAGGGCTTTGGTACCGACTGGCAGAAACTGCTCTTCAACGACAATGCACCCGTGCAGCAGCACGACGTTTCCGTCAGCGGTGCTACGGAGAAAGTGAACTACTACCTGTCCCTTGGCTATTATAACCAGGAAGGTATCGTGGGCGGTAATTACGGCAAGTCGAACTACGATCGTCTGACCATCCGCTCAAACAACAACTTCAACATCATAGACGCTACCAAGGAGCGCTCATTCCTGAACAAACTCGACATCAGCGCCAACATCTCTTATATGCGTACGCACAGCACTGGTATCGACGCCAACTCCACATGGGGCTCTCCGCTGGGCTCTGCCCTCTATCTGGCTCCCACGCTGCCCGTCACACTCACAGGAGCCGTGGCTCAGGACATGATCGACCGCTACAGCGCATACGACCTCTATCGTGATGCTAACGGTGATCCTTACACCATCCCTGGCTACTTAGGCAGTTATCAGGAACAGAACAACCCCATCGCCATGATGCAGCAGCGTCCTTCTAAAGGCTGGTCGCATAAGTTCATGCCGAAGTTCTCCATCGACCTCCAGTTGTGGGACAACCTGAAATACCACTTCACCTGGAGCGCAGAACAGTCGTTCTGGGGTAGTGATTCTGCTATCACGGAGAAGTTCTATTTATCTGGTAACAACAATTCCGACCACACACAAGCTTCTACAGAGAAGTCGAACAGCACCTCCTGGCAGATTGAGAACACGCTGACCTACGACAAAGAGTTCGGAAAGCACTCGATCGGCGTAGTCCTCGGACAGTCGGCCCTGAAGTACAAGGGCAGTTATGTAGGTGCCTCTCACTGGAATCTGATCAACGTCGACAAGCCTTATGTAGACTACACCACAGGCGGCAGCGTACAGACCACGACTGATGCCGATGGCAATATCACTGGCGTGACCAGTCTCGTCAGCGGATGGGGTGGTCCAAACGTGGAACATCATCTGGCCTCACTCTTCGGACGTTTGAGTTACAACTACGACGAGAAGTACATGATCCAGGCTACCATCCGTCGCGATGGTTCGAGCCGCTTCGGTTCCAATAATAAATATGGTGTATTCCCCTCAGTATCTATAGGTTGGAATATCATGAACGAGAAGTTCATGGAGAGCACTCGCGACTGGCTGACCAACCTGAAGTTCCGTGCCAGCTGGGGTAAGAACGGTAATGAGAATATCGGTGACTTCCGCTACACCGTGCTCACCACCACTGGTGGTACCAGCAACTACTATTTCGGACGTCAGGCCTCAATGATCTACGGCTCGAAGGCTAACGGTCTGGCCAATGAGGATCTGAAGTGGGAGGAGAGTGAGCAGACTGACTTCGGCCTCGACTTCGGTTTCTGGAACAACCAGCTGACCTTTACCGTGGACTACTATATCAAGAAGACCAACGGCATGCTGATGACAATGCCTATCCCCTCATACGTGGGTGAGACCAAGCCTATCGGTAACGTAGGTGACATGGAGAACAGCGGTATCGAGTTTGAACTTGGCTATAAGTTCAACGTCAGTGACGCCCACTTCTCTGTCAAGGCCAACGCCTCTTATCTGAAGAACAAACTGAAGAACCTGGGTAACGATACAGGTTTCCTGAACTATGGCATCAGCCAGTTCAGCGACGGTGGCACCCGTGCTGAGAACGGACAGCCCTTCCCCTACTTCTATGGCTACAAGACCGCTGGCGTGCTGCAGAACATGGCACAGGCTGCCGAGTACAATGCCAAGTATGGTACGACCTCTAATCCTGGCGACCTGATCTTCGTTGATATGAACGGTGATAGCAAGATTACCTCTGACGACCGTACCAAGATCGGTAAGCCGACACCTGACTGGACCTTCGGTCTGAACTTCGATGCCGACTGGAAGGGCTTCGACCTGAACGTCTTCTTCCAGGGCGTGAGCGGTGCCGACATCTTCGATGCCACCTGGCGTCAGGATATCGCATCTGGAAACTATCCCACTTGGGTGCTCAACCGCTGGACGGGTGAGGGCACTTCCAATAAACTGCCTCTGCTGAAACTGGGTGACTCGAAGAACTGGGTCTGCAGCGACATCTATATCCAGGATGGTTCTTACCTCCGTCTGAAGAACATCTCGCTGGGCTACACCCTGCCGCAGAACCTGACCAAGAAGATCTGCATCGAGCGCTTCCGCGTCTATGTCCGTGCTGAGAACCTCTTCACCTGGACCAAGTACTGGGGCTTCGATCCCGAAATCGGTTCTAGCAGCACTTCTATGGGTGTTGACTACGGTGTATATCCACAGGCCCGCATCTGGACAGTAGGATTCAACCTCTCACTTTAATTGAAGAAGACTCATCCCTGGCCTTCCCCCAAAAAGGAAGGAAATGAATACAGAACAAGTCAATATAATTAGAAAAAGAAAAATTCGTATGAAACAGAATATTATAAAAATCGCAGCTTATCTGGTAACCGCTCTCCCCATTGGGGGAGTCGGAGGGGCTCTTCTCGCCTCCTGCAGTGAGGATTTCCTCGAGGTAACGAATCCTACGGGTGAACCCCTCAACGAATATTATACTGATGACGAGCACCTTAGCGAGTCGCTCACCTCTGCCTATGCGCCTTTGCACTGGCCCGACTGGGACGGAACAGCCTATAACGACTTGACCTGCGATGCAGAGATCATGGGTGATGACTTCTGGGTGGGTGGTTCCAGCATCTCCGACAACCAGCACTGGCACAGGCTCTTCAATTTCGAAGGCGACGGCAATAATACCCTTGGCACGCTCTGGGGCGACTTCTACAGTGGCATCAAGCGCTGCAACGACGTGATCCAATACTGCTCATGGGGTGGTGGCACAGATACCAATCGCCGCAGTTTCGAGATGCAGGCCCGCCTGCTCCGCGTCTATTACTACAGCATCCTCTGGCATTACTATGGCAATGTGCCCTTCTATCTGGTGAACCTCTCTTCACCCTACACGGCTCCGCAGATCACGGCCGACGAGATCTATAACAATCTGCTGCCCGAACTGGAGGAGATCATCGCTTCCGGCGTGCTCCCGATGCGCTGGGGTGCCTCAGATGCTGGCCGCGTGTCACAGGCGATGGCTTACATGCTCTATGCCGAGATGGTGATGTACCAGAACGATACTGCCCGTCTGCCACAGGCTCTGACCTACATGAAGCAGATTATCGGCGACTCCAACTACTCACTGAACCCCGATTTCAAGGACCTGTTCGCCGAGAGTGGTGAGATGTGTGCTGAGAGCATCTTCGAGATAACCTACGATGATGACAATGCCCAGCGCGACTGGGGCACCTCCATGCATGCTGGTGGTACTGTCTTCCCGACCCTCTGCTCGCCCAACGGCTGGCCCGGTGGTGAGGGCTGGGACAGTGGTAACGACGGCTGGGGATTCCTGCCCATGCGAGTCGAGACATACAACATGTATGCAGAGAACGACAAACGTCGTGACGTCACCTGCTGGGATGTACGTGGCTACACCTACACAGAGCGTTATCAGGACACCCACATCTGGCACGGTAAATATCGTCCGCAGAGCGCCAACAATCAGGATTGTCCTACTTCGAAGAACCTGAACTATAACAACAACAAGCGCATCTATCGCTACGCCGAGACACTGCTCAATGCAGCCGAACTGCTGCTTGAGACAGGAGGCAATGCCGCAGAGGCTGCTGGCTATGTGAATGAGGTTCGCGCCCGTGCTGGTCTGGAACCACTTGCCAGCGTCACCATCGACGATATCCTCAACGAGCGCCATCTGGAGTTCTGCGGCGAGGGTAAACGCTACTTCGACCTCGTACGTGCTGAAGGCATCAGCGGGGTGGTCACCGAGAAGGCTTCCGTAAAACTCGTGCCCGACAGCTACGGCTATCGCACCAACAGCTGGACACCGAGCAAGAAGCATATTCCTCTGTCTCAGAGCGAACTCGACGCCGACCCCACACTGGTTCAGAACAACTATTAAGATTGAAAATTGAAATAACGAAAATTGAAATAACGAAAGATTATGAAGAATCTGTTTAAATATTCAATAGGAGCTCTGTTTGCAGGACTGGCCATGACAGCCTGCTCGCCCGAAGACTTCTCAGGCGCAGACCCCAACGGAGTCCCCACGGTCAGTGGTACCGACTTCCAGATGACCGTCGATCAGGAGACCAACCAGATGATTGCCACTTATACTCCAGCACCGGGTACCTATCCCATCTGGATCATGAATGGCACACAATATTCCACCCTGCAGGAAGTGGGTTATCAGAACCCCGAGGCAGGAGACTATACCATAGAACTGAAACTCGGCAACCGCAACGGCTTCAGCCAGGGTACGGTGTCGAAGACCTTCACCTTCAACGAGACGAAAGTTGACTACAGTGCTGACTTCCGCCGCATCACTGGTAAGGAGTGGCGTATCGCCAACAAGGAAGTGGCCCACATGGGTTGCGGTCCTGCCGGAACTGCCGGTACAGAATGGTGGTCGGCTCAGCCTAACGACAAGAAGGACTTTGGTGTCTACGATGACCGTATTACCTTTACGGCCGACACACGCAAGGGTGGTACCTATAGCTACAGTGCCGGTGCCGACGGCAAGACCTATGTAAACACTGGTACTACGAAGTGGGGTTCTGAGCCTGCCGATTTCGACGCAGTCATCGGCGACCAGACTACTACCTGGAGCTTCGAGGTCTACGAATGGCAGGATGCCGAAGGTAATGTGAGCAAGCAGACCTACATCCAGCTGGCTGCCAACACCGCATTCCCCTATATCTCGAGCGATGCTCAGTACGAGAATCCTAAGTTCCGTATCGAGACGCTGACTGCCACCAAGATGGTGCTGGTCTATGATGCCCCCGACCGCAGTATCGCTTGGCGCTTCATCCTGACCAGTGCTGCCGACGAGCGTCTGGTAGAGGAGCAGGGCTTCGATGCCAACAGCGACTTCAACCTCTGGAAGGGTGTCACTCCCGATGCCACCTTCTACTTTGCTCCCAACTGGTCACCCGACCGTACCGCAGAGATGCAGGCTACCTATACCGACAAGGGCAATGACTATTCCGTGACTGTTCCCGATGCAGCCTTCGACCGCTGGCAGGCTCAGATGCACCTGCATACTACCGGTGTAGAAACCTCGGCAGCCAACCACTATGACTTCTCTTGTATCTTCGTGGCTGATGCTGATATCGATGGTGTCACCGTGAAGGTTACCAACGAAGCCGACAACGAGGCTATCATCGATGTTGACAACATCAGCCTCAAGGCCGGTAAGGAATATGTGTTCTGGAAGAGTGATGTTGAGGGTAAGGACCTCTCACCCGTGAAGATTGTCTTCGACTTCGGTCACGCTACAGGTGCTACCAACATCAGCGTCAGCAACATCGTACTGAAAGATCATGCCAATAATGATGGTACCATCGTTTCTGGAGAAGGCGAAGGTGGTGGTGACGACAAGCCAACTATGGACTGGAACTACGAGGCTGGCTCTAACCTCTGGAAGGCCGTTGACGACGGCACTCTCTTTGCCGATTTCGGCTATTGGTTTGCCGACGACGGTTGGGGTGAACTTCCTAATCAGCCTGTAGCCTCTCATGATGGCGATGCCTACGAGCTCACGCTTCCCGAGGGAATGGGTGGCAGCCAGTGGCAGGGTCAGTTCCACATCGACACCAAGCTCACGGCAAGTGCAGCCAAGACTTACAACTTCTACTTCGTTATGGAGACCGATAATGATTGCCCAGGTGTGACTGTTAAGCTCACCGACTCTGGCGACAGCAACTTCTTCTGCGAAGGCCGTCACGATGTGAAGGGCGACGAGCCGTTCATCTTCAAGCTGGAAGGCGCAACCCTGAAGGATGGTGTCGACGCAACAGCCATCCGCCTGTTCTTCGACTTCGGAGGCTCTCCCGCAGGCACTCACGTCAAGATCAGCAAGATCTACTTCGAGGAGGCCGTCAGCCTCAAATACGACGATGCCGATAACCTCTGGAAGGGTGTTGACGACGGCAGCGTGGCCAGCGAATTCGGCTACTGGTTTGCCGACGACAGTTGGGGCGAACTGCCTAATCAGCCTGTGGCTACCCACAATGGCGATACCTACGAGATCACAATTCCCGAGGGTATGGGCGGCAGCCAGTGGCAGGGCCAGTTCCATATCGACACCAAACTGACGGCCAGCGCCGCTAAGCAATACCACTTCCAACTGGTCATGGAGGCTGACGACAACTGTCCTGGCGTGACCATCAAGTTAACGGATGCTGGCGACAGTAACTTCTTCTGCGAAGGTCGTCACGACATCAAGGCCGACGAACCGTATGTTTACACGTTGAAGAATGCTACGTTGAAAGATGGTACAGATGCAGATGCTATCCGCCTGTTCTTTGATTTCGGAGGTTCTCCTGTTGGCGCCCATGTTAAGATTAGCAAGATTATCTTTAAGGAAGCACAGTAAATGAAGCGTCTTATGTTGAATACACTATTGCTCTCTCTCACCGTAGCCCTCTGGGGCTGCGGGGGGGATAGCGATGATGCCCCCATGCCTTCAACGCCCACCATCACCGTGTCGCCAGAGTCCATCTCCGCACCTGCAGAAGGCGGTATCTTTACCGTCAGCGTCTCGACGACTGGTGCAGAATGGGGCAAAGGTGAGGCAAGCAGTTTCCTGACTGTCACCGCACAGAATACAGCATCCTCGTCGGGCACTCTGGCCATCACGGTTCCTGCTAATCCTGAGACGGAGGCCCGCACGGGGGCTGTCACCATCATGTCGGGCAGTGCCCGAAAGACCATCACCATCACTCAGGCTGCAGCTGAAAAACCAGCCTATTATGCTCCTGAGGGCTACAAACTGGTTTGGAACGATGAGTTTACGGGACCAACCGATCCTTTAGCAAACTATGTGGCTGGTGCCAGTTACGAACTGAATGCCGATGACTGGACCCATGAGGTGCAGAAAGACCACTGGGTGAACAACGAACTGCAGAACTACGTGAACCACAAGTCACCAGACGGTGGTCTCGTCACTGAGGTCAAGGACGGTCATCTGCAGATCCACTGCTTCAAGGAAAATGGCAAGATCTATTCCGGCCGTGTCTATGCCCACGTCAACCAGGGCTGGCAGTATGGTTATTTCGAGGCTTCTATCAAACTGCCGAAGGGCAAAGGCACCTGGCCTGCTTTCTGGATGATGCCCGTAGGCAACGACTGGAACACGAACCCCTGGCCGAAGTGCGGTGAGATTGATATCATGGAAGAGGTGGGCGTCGTGCCCAACGAGGTTTCTTCCAGTATCCACACCCAGGACTACAACCACACGAAGAATACGCAGAAAACCCATGCCATGACTATTGCCGATGCAGAAGGTGCCTTCCACACTTACGCCCTGCTCTGGACGGCAGACGAGATTATCACCTACGTCGACGGTAAGGAGCAACTGCATGTGGAGAAATCCAAACTCGGCAGCGGTCACGACCAGTGGCCCTTCCACTATGCCTTCTATCCCATCTTCAACCTTGCCTGGGGTGGCGACTGGGGCGGCATGCGTGGCGTCGACGAGTCAGCTCTGCCTATCACTATGGAAGTGGACTATATCCGAGTCTTCCAGAAGAAGTAGGGTTTTTAGTTTATGAGTTTATGAGTTTATAAGTTTTTTGTTTATTGTTTATTGTTTATTGTTTATAGTTTATAGTTTATAGATGATTACTGAGATAAACGATATAATGAGGAACAGTCTGTCTGCGAAAAGAGTATTCTCTTTCCTCTTTCCTCTTTCCTCTTTCTTCGGAACGTCTTTCCTCGGAACGATTCTCTTCCTGTTCGCCGCCTGCACAGCAGGTGGCGGGCAGGAGGATACCAAGGGCTTCGTCACCATCAAGGGTCATGACCTCATCCAGCCTAATGGCGAGAAACTCTTCATCCAGGGCACGAACCTCGGCAACTGGCTCAATCCAGAGGGGTATATGTTCGGCTTCAGCCGCACCAACTCTGCCTGGATGATCGACCTGCTGTTCAAGGAGGCTGTGGGGCCTGACTTCACGGCAGAGTTCTGGCAGCAGTTAAAGGACAACTATGTGACGAAGGCTGATATCGACTTCATCGCCTCGCAAGGTGCCAACACTATCCGCCTGCCTTTCAACTACAAACTCTTCACAGACGAAGACTATATGGGAGAGACAACAAAGTGGAAAGAGGAAGGAGAAAAGAGGAAAGTAGAGGCCTACGAGCGCATCGACTCGGTGGTGAGCTGGTGCAAGGCCAACAACCTTTACCTGATTCTCGATATGCACGACTGTCCTGGCGGGCAGACGGGCGATAACATCGACGACGGCCACGGCTATCCCTGGCTCTTCGAGAGCGAACGCAGTCAGCAGCTCTTCTGCGACATCTGGCGAGAGATAGCCGACCGCTATCAGAATGAAACGACCATCCTCGGCTACGAACTGATGAACGAGCCCATCGCCCATTACTTCGCCAACAAGGATTCGCTCTACACACTGCTGCAGCCGCTCTATAAAAAGGCTGTGAAGGCTATCCGAGAGGTAGACCAGAACCATATTATATTATTAGGTGGTGCCCACTGGAATAGTTTCTTCTGGATGCTCGACGATGCCAGCTACGACGATAAGCTGATGTACACCTGCCATCGCTATGGCGGCCCTGCCACCAAGGAGGCCATCACCCATTATATCCAGTTCCGCGACTCCATCAACCGTCCGATGTATATGGGAGAATTCGGACATAACACCGACGAGTGGCAGCGCGACTTCGTCAGGGTGCTCAAAGAGGTTAACATCGGCTATACGTTCTGGCCCTACAAGAAGGTCGACGGATCGTGTATGATGGGCATCCAGCGCCCTGAGGGATGGGATAGCATCGTCGTGAAATATTCCGAAACCTCACGCAACACCTATCAGGAATGGCGCGAAGCCCGTCCGGATCAGGCACGGTTCCGCCAGTTGCTCACGCAGTTTGCAGAGAACTGTCGCTTTGAGAACTGCAAGCCTCAGACGGACTATATCCAGACAATGGGGATGGTGAAAAAGTGAAAGGGTGAAAAGGTGAAAAATAAAACATAAACGAATATGAAAATGAAGAATTACATCATGAAGGGAAAAGGATTGGTGATAAGTATTTCACTTTTTCACCTTTTCACCTTTTCACCTTTAAGGGCTCAGATGCCTGTCTATCTCGATGAGTCGAGACCTATTGAACAGCGCATCGACGATGCCCTTTCGAGGATGACGCTCGACGAGAAGATTGCCGTGATCCATGCTCAGTCGAAATTCTCAAGTCCTGGTGTAAAACGCCTCGGGTTCCCTGACCTGTGGACAGACGACGGCCCTCATGGCGTGCGTCCTGACGTGCTCTGGGATGAGTGGGTACAAGCTGGACAGACCAACGACTCGTGTGTGGCCTTCCCAGCCCTCACCTGTCTCGCTGCCACCTGGAACCCCCGTATGGCCCGCCTCTATGGCGAGAGTCTGGGCGAGGAGGCTCTCTATCGTGGAAAGAGCGTGATGCTCGGTCCTGGCGTGAACATCTATCGTACGCCCCTGGGAGGCCGTAACTTCGAGTATATGGGCGAAGACCCCTGGCTCGCCTCACGTATGGTGGTGCCCTACGTCCGCGGCCTCCAGTCGAAGGGCGTCGCTGCCTGTGTGAAGCACTATGCCCTAAACAACGACGAGGAATACCGTCATCAAGTGAACGTCATTATCTCCGACCGTGCCCTGCATGAGATCTACCTGCCTGCCTTCAAGGCTGCTGTGCAGGAGGGCGACGCCTGGAGCATCATGGGTGCCTACAATCTCTACAAAGGCCAACACAACTGCCACAATGATATCATGCTCAACAAGATCCTGAAACAGGACTGGGGTTTCGACGGCGTGGTGATCTCTGACTGGGGAGGCTGCCACGACACTGACGAGGCTGTGAAGAATGGACTTGACCTCGAGTTCGGCACCTGGACTGACGGTCTGACGATGGGCAAGACCAACGCTTACGACAGTTATTTTCTCGCCGATGCGTATAAGCAAGGCATCCTCTCTGGCAAATATACCACGAAGGAACTCGACGACAAGGTGCGTCGTTTGCTTCGTCTGTACTATCGCACGACCATGAAAAGAGGCAAGCCCTATGGCTTCCTCTGCTCCGACAGCCACTATCAGGCCGCCCTTGAGATCGCCCAGCAAGGCATCGTACTGCTGAAAAATGATGCAGTAAAAGGTAATCATAAAGCTCAAAGTTCAAAGTTCAAAGTTCAAAGTCCTTTGCTGCCTATTGACGTGACGAAGACCCAGCGCATCCTCGTCGTCGGTGAGAACGCCATCAAGATGATGACCGTCGGTGGTGGTTCTTCCTCCCTCAAGGCCCAACGTGAGATTCTCCCCCTCGATGGCATCGCCTCCTATCTCCACCAAAAGGGTAATCATAATTCTCCGCTCGGCTTGCCGCTTGCTACCGAAGGGACGCAAGAATTCTCAACTCTCAATTCTCAATTAGATTATGCTCGTGGCTACGTTGGCGATACCATCCAGAGCTACAACGGCGTTACCGTAGGCCGCTCGCTCTATGAGACCCGTTCTCAGGCCGAACTCACGGCAGAGGCTGTGGAAAAGGCAAAAGATGCTGATATCGTCATTTTCATCGGAGGTCTGAACAAGAGCAATCATCAGGACTGCGAAGGTCACGACCGCCTGTCTTACGACCTTCCATACGCTCAGAACGAGGTCATCGAGACCATCCTGAAGGTGAATCCCCGTCTGGTCTATGTGAACATCTCCGGCAATGGGGCTGCTCTGCCTTGGCTCGATAAGGTGCCTGCCGTCGTACAGGCTTGGTTCATCGGCTCTGAGGCTGGTGAGGCGATTGCTTCCGTCCTCTTTGGCGATGTCAATCCCTCAGGCAAACTCCCCTTCACGTGGTATGCTTCCCTTGATCAGTGTGGTGCCCACGCTCTCAATGCCTATCCTGGTATTTGGCGCGAGGATCACAAGATCATCGATGAGGAATACAAGGAAGGCATCTTCGTCGGCTATCGCTGGACAGACCGCCTTCAGGCAAATCATAAAGCTCAAAGCTCAAAGCTCAAAGTTCAAAGTCCTTTGTTTGCCTTCGGTCACGGTCTGAGTTACACCACCTTCAAGCTCGGCAAACTCATAGCCGATAAGAATTCAATGACGGAGGGCGATGAGATCACCTTCACCATCCCTGTCACGAACACAGGCAGTATGGCTGGTGCTGAGACGGTACAGCTCTATATTAGCGACCTCGAGGCTTCTGTCGAGCGTCCCGTCAAGGAGTTGAAGGCCTTCCAGAAAGTCTTCCTCCAGCCTGGTGAGACCCAGCAGGTGAGCCTTACCATCGACAAGGGAGCCCTAAGTTTCTACGATGAGGCCAACAGTCAGTGGAAGGCAGAACCTGGTGCTTTCGAGGCCCTTGTTGGCACGGCATCAGATAAGATTGTCAGTCGCTGCTCATTCACATTGAAATAATCCCAAGGCAAATAGGCAAAAGATTAGTTAGTTTGATAATATATATGTTTTTCAGCAGGAACCTCACGCTGTGAAGTGGTGGGTTCCTGCTTTTTTTATCATGCGGAAGCCGCTCGGCTTTGCCGCTTGCTACCAACGGGACGCAAGAATTTTTTCACTTTTCACTTTTCACTTTTCACTTTTTTTCGTATCTTTGAGCTTCACTCGAAGGTACTCACGTTCGAAAAAACTCAAATAATATTTGGTTTTTTGCTCACTTATTCGTACCTTTGCCCACGCAAAGACGAACTTTATGAAGATAAGACTACTACTTACCTGGCTATTCATGGCTTCTGTCAACTTCTCGCTCGCTCAGGGGAAGAAGGATTTCCAGTCGCTACTCCTTGAGATTGATCAGGCCATCGAACAGTCTCCAGAAATCGTGGGACAGTACGAGCGGCAGATTGAGGAGACGCGACAGCAATACCTGCATGCCCGTCAGCCAGAGGAGAAATACGAGCTGGCTTTTGATCTCTATGAACGCTATAAATCGTTTATGAATGACTCCGCTCTCTACTATCTCAGCGAGGCGATGCACTGGGCTGAGAGGAACCAGGAGTCAGGAGTCAGGAGTCAGGAGTGGAAGGCACGGGTGGGCAACTGTCTGGCGCTGAAGGCCTTCCAATGCTCCACCGTGGGCTATTACAACGAAGCTCTCGCCTTCCTGAAGAGCATCGACAAGCAACAGCTCGACAGCGTCGGACTACGCAACTACTACCAGTCGCAGATGCACGTCTACGGTGAGCTGGGCTACTACTCCATCATCCCTCCGATGAAGGAGCAGTATTTCAAGTTGCAGACCACCTATCGCGACTCGCTCTTCGCACATATCGACCATCAGGATGCAGACTATCTGATGTATAGGATTCAGGAGTTGAAGGGCCGTCAGCAGTTAGAGGAAGCGCGCAAGATCAGCGACCATTGGGTGAGTCGTGTCAGTCCTGACAGTCGTGAGTACGCCATCGCCTGTTACTACCGTTGGCTGAGCAGTGAGGACGAGGATGAACTGCGTTACTGGGGAGCACAGTCGGCCTTGAGCGATGTGCGCCACGCCGTGATGGATCAGGCATCGCTTCTCTCATTGGCAGAACTGCTGAATGCCGATGGCGATCTCGATCGCAGTTACCGATATATCCGCTTTACGTGGGACTGCAACAACCGTTTCAACACCCGTATGCGCTCCTGGCAGATTACGCCGATACTGAATGTGATCGAGAAGAACTACCAGAAGGCCGTAGAACACAACAACAGCGTGCTCCGCATGTCGATCATCGTGGTGAGCATCCTCGCCCTGATAGTGCTGGCTGCTCTCTTTTTCGTGCATCGCAGGAACAAGCAGTTGGCCAGTGCACGAAACGCCCTCTCTGAGGCTAACGGACAATTGTCCATTATCAATTCCCAATTATCCATTCAGAAAGAAGAACTCGCCACTCTTAATTCTCAATTATCAATTGTCAATTCTCAATTGACTGAAAGTAACCGAGTGAAAGAAGAGTACATCGGACGATTCATGAGCCTCTGCTCGCAGTATATCGACAAACTCGACAACTATCGTAAGATGGTGAACAAGAAGATGAAGAACAAGGAACTCGATGACCTGTATCAGATCTCCAAATCAACGGAACTGAAGGAAAAAGAACTCGAGGAACTCTACGAGAACTTCGACACCGTGTTCCTCCACCTCTTCCCCAACTTCATCGACGATTTCAACGCCTTGTTGTTGCCAGAGGTACAAGTACAGCCGAAGGAGAACCGTCTGACCACTGACATCCGCATCTTCGCCCTCATCCGTCTGGGCATCGAGGACTCCTCGAAGATTGCGGAGTTCCTGCACTACTCCGTCAACACTATCTACAACTACCGTGCCCGCTTGAAGAACGGTGCCATCGGCAATCGTGAAACCTTCGAGAAACGGGTGAAGGAACTGTAGGGTTTTGTTTATAGCTTATGAGTTTATAGTTTATAGATGATTACATTTTAAAACAGTTATAATTATGAAGACCATTATGAACAAAAAATTACTGGTAGGTTTATCATTTATCATTTATCAGTCATCATTTAGCCACGCAGTGGCGCAGACCAGCGATGCGGCCTTAGAGGCTAAGATCGAGAAGACCCTCTCCCGTATGACGCTCGATGAGAAGATCGGCCAGATGTTGGAGTTGAATCTTGACGTGATGGGCAAGATGACTGTTGAGAACGCCAAGGTGGATCGCGAGAAAGTACGCTCTGTATTGCAGCAGTATGGCAGATCGGAAGCAGAAGTAAACGATATGCTGAGTAAGACAGATCAGCAGATTATCGACTTGTTGGGCGCCTTCCCTGTAGATATCTATCAGGGTGAGACCAGACGTCTCTGGAAGATTAACGAGGAGATGCTTGATACACTTATCTCGAAGTGGAAGGTGGGCTCTATCCTCAACGCCCCAGGTTCCAGTGCTGCTACGATGGAGCAGTGGCAGCAATGGATCCGTCTGATTCAGGAGAAGTCAATGAAGTATCTGGGCATTCCTGATATCTACGGTTTGGATCACAACCATGGTGTGACTTATACGCAGGGCGGAACTCTCTTCCCGCAGCCCATCAACCTGGGAGCCACGTTTAATCCAGAACTGGCTCGTAGGGGTGCAGAGATCACAGCCTATGAGAGTCGTGCAGCCAGCTGTCCTTGGGTGTATAACCCTGTGGTGGATCTGAGCCGCGATCCTCGTTGGCCTCGTGTGTATGAGAGCTTCGGTGAGGATCCCATCGTGAACGCAAAGATGGTGGTGGCAGAGATCAGAGGTTATCAAGGTGATGACAATAACCATATCGATAAGTATCACGTAGGTACCAGCACAAAGCACTATTTCGCCTATGGTGCCCCCTGGACTGGTAAGGATCGTACACCTGCCTATCTCTCTCCGCTGATGATTCGCGAGAAGTATTTTGAGCCCTTCAAGGCTGCTGCCCTCGCAGGTACGTTGACGATGATGGTGAACTCTGCCTCTGTCAATGGTGTACCTCTGCATGCCAGCTATGAGTATCTGACCAAGTGGTTGAAGGAGGATCTGCAGTGGGATGGATTCCTCGTAACCGACTGGGCTGACATTAATAATCTGTACTCGCGCGAGAAGGTGGCAAAGGACAAGAAAGACGCTATCCGCATTGCCATCAATGCAGGTATCGACATGTCGATGGATCCCTATAGCGTGGAGTTCTGCATTCTGCTGAAGGAGTTGGTAAACGAGGGCAAGGTGAAGATGTCCCGTATCGATGATGCTGTTCGCCGTATCCTCCGTGCCAAGTATCGCTTAGGTCTCTTCGATGAACCAAATACTGGTGGCAAAGGTTATGAGAAATTCGGATGCGAAGAGTTTGCCGCTGCCTCCCTCCACGCTGCCGAAGAGTCCATCGTCCTCCTGAAGAACGAAGACAATATCCTGCCGCTCAAAGGTAATCATAATTCTCAACTCTCAACTCTCAATTCTCAATTCAAGAAGATCCTTCTGACTGGTCCTAACGCCAACCAGATGCGCTGTCTGCATGGTGGTTGGAGCTACACTTGGCAGGGTTCAAGAGCTGAGAATCTCTCAGAGAAATACAACACCATCTACGAGGCCCTCTGCAACAAATACGGCAAGGACAACATCATCCTTGAACAGGGTGTGACCTACAACGAAGATGGAGCCTACTACGATGAGAACGAACCACAGATCGACAAGGCTGTGGCTGCTGCCGCTCAGGCTGATATCATCATCGCTGCCATCGGTGAGAACTCCTATACTGAGACACCTGGCAACCTCACAGACCTCTGGCTCTCAGAGAACCAGCGCAACCTCGTAAAGGCCCTCGCCAAGACGGGCAAACCCATCATCTTGATATTGAATGAGGGCCGTCCCCGTTTGATTGCTGATATCGAACCCCTCGCTAAGGCGGTGGTAGATATCCTGATTCCTGGCAACTATGGTGCTGATGCGCTGGCTAACCTGTTGGCTGGCGATGCCAACTTCTCTGCCAAGATGCCTTACACCTATCCGCGTGAGATCAACTCCCTCAACACCTACGACTATAAGGTCTCTGAGGAGGTGGGTACGATGGAAGGTGCCTACAACTACGATGCCAAGGTTTCGCTCCAGTGGCCCTTCGGCTATGGCATCAGCTATACCACCTACGAATATTCAAACCTGAAGGTGGACAAGGCCTCCTTCACTGCTGACGACATCCTCACCGTCACTGTCGATGTGAAGAATACAGGTTCACGTGCTGGTAAGGAAGCCGTGCTCCTCTATTCCTCAGACCTCGTTGCCAGTATCGTACCAGACAACAAGCGCCTGCGTGACTTCACGAAGATTGCCCTCGAGCCAGGTGAGACCAAGACCGTCACCTTCCAGCTCCCAGCCAAGTCCCTCGCCTTCGTAGGTGCCGACGGCCGCTGGACCCTCGAAGAGGGTGACTTCCTCCTCAAGGTCGGCACCCTATCCGTCCCCACTGCCTGCACTCAGACCAAAGTCTGGGACACCCCGAATATTTAAAAACTTAGCCACAGATTACACAGATTCTCACTGTTTTAATTCTGTGATAATCAAAATATCTGTGTTTTTCTGTGTAATCTGTGGCTTTTTTCGTACCTTTGCACCCAAATTCAGAAAATACGTATTTAAGGAATGGAAAACAAGACTTTCAAGCGCACGACGGTGACGTCAGCGCTGCCCTATGCTAACGGTGGGGTGCACATCGGCCATCTGGCTGGCGTGTACGTGCCTGCTGATATCTATGTGCGCTATCTCCGTCTGAAGAAGCGCGAGGTGCTGTTTATCGGAGGTTCTGATGAGCACGGCGTGCCCATCACGGTGCGTGCCCGTAAGGAAGGCATCACGCCGCAGGACGTCGTAGACCGCTATCACAAGATGATCAAGGACTCCTTCGAGGAGTTCGGTATCTCGTTTGATATCTATAGCCGCACGACCTCTGAGACACACCACAAGTTTGCCGCCGAGTGGTTTAAGAAACTCTACGACGAGGGCAAGCTGACGGAAGAGACGACAGAACAGCTTTACGACGAGGAGGCCAAGCAGTTCCTCGCTGACCGTTATGTCACTGGCGAGTGCCCCCACTGCCACAACGAGGGTGCCTACGGTGACCAGTGTGAGAAGTGCGGACGCGACCTCTCGCCCACAGAACTCATCAATCCGAAGTCGACCATCAGCGGCTCTACCCCTGTGCTGAAGAAGACCAAGAACTGGTATCTGCCCCTGAATGAGTATCAGGACTGGCTGAAGCAGTGGATCCTCGAGGAGCACAAGGAGTGGCGTCCGAACGTCTACGGACAGTGTAAGAGCTGGCTCGACATGGATCTGCAGCCTCGTGCGATGACACGCGACCTGGACTGGGGTATCCCCGTGCCTGTGAAGGATGCTGAGGGCAAGGTGCTCTATGTGTGGTTCGACGCTCCCATCGGCTATGTCTCTAACACTGTTGAACTGTGTGCGAAGGAGCCTGAGAAGTGGGGCAACTGGGAGAAATGGTGGCAGGATGAGGATACCCGTCTGGTACACTTCATCGGCAAGGACAACATTGTGTTCCACTGCATCATCTTCCCTGTGATGATGAAGGCCCACGGCAAGTATATCATGCCCGACAACGTGCCTGCCAATGAGTTCCTGAACCTCGAGAACGACAAGATCTCCACCTCTCGCAACTGGGCCGTATGGCTCCATGAGTATCTGGTCGATATGCCTGGCAAGCAGGATGTGCTGCGCTATGTGCTTACTGCCAACGCTCCTGAGACGAAGGACAACAACTTCACCTGGAAGGACTTCCAGGACCGCAATAACAACGAGCTCGTGGCCGTCTATGGCAACTTCGTGAACCGTGCCCTCCAGCTGACGAAGAAATACTGGAATGGTGTGGTGCCTGCCTGTGGCGAGCTGCAGGATGTCGATAAGGCAGCACTGGCAGAGTTCAAGGACGTGAAGGAGAAGGTGGAGTCGCTGCTGGAGCAGTTCAAGTTCCGCGATGCCCAGTTCGAGGCCATGAACCTCGCCCGCATCGGCAACCGTTATATCACCGAGTGCGAGCCTTGGAAGGTGTGGAAGACTGATCCCAAGCGCTGCGAGACCATCCTCAACATCTGTCTGCAGCTCACCGCCAACCTCGCCATTGCCTTCGAGCCCTTCTTGCCGTTCAGCAGTAAGAAACTCCGCGAGATGCTTAATATCGACTCCTTCGAGTGGGAGCAGTTAGGCAGCACAGATCTCTTGAAGGCTGGTCATCAGCTGGGTGAGCCAGCACTCCTCTTCGAGAAGATCGAGGACGACGTCATCCAGAAGCAGCTTGACAAGCTCGAGGCCACCAAGAAAGCTAATGAGGCAGCCGCCTATAAGGCAGCGCCCATCAAGGATACTGTCAGTTTCGAGGAGTTCGAGAAGCTCGACATCCGCGTAGGTCTTGTGAAGGACTGCCAGAAGGTGAAGAAGTCGAAGAAACTTCTGCAGTTTACCATCGATGATGGCTCTGGCACAGACCGTACCATCTGTTCAGGTATCGCTGCCTTCTATGAGAACCCTGAGGAACTCATCGGCAAGCGCATCCTCTTCGTGGCCAATTTCGCTTCTCGCAACATGATGGGCATCGAGAGCCAGGGTATGATCCTCTCTGCCGTCGATGCTGACGAGAGCCTCAGCGTCGTCACCACCACGAAAGACGTGAAGCCTGGCAGCCAGGTAGGCTAAACATCCACGAACTCATAGATAAGAAAGACTCTCGAGATTGGTTCCCGAGAGTCTTTTAAATCCTTACCTTTGCACACCGTATGGACGACAGGCGTTATCTTCTCAACCTCATTCAAGAGGGCGAACATCAGCAGCAGGACTTCAAATACCGTGTGGCCGATGCCTGCAAACTGGCCAAGTCGGTGTCGGCCTTTGCCAACACCTATGGTGGTCGTCTGCTGATTGGCGTTCGCGATGACGGCCATCTCTCCGGCGTCCGTTCCGAAGAGGAAATCTTCATGATGCACCAGGCGGCCTACAAATACTGCAAGCCTGAGGCTAGCATCAAGTTCGATACCTATCATATAGAGGGACGAACGATTGTCGTTGCCACCGTTCCGCCATCCGACAAGCGCCCAGTCTGTGCACTCGATGAAGAAGGAAAACGGCGAGCCTATATCCGCATTGCCGATGAGAACATCGTGGCCTCGCCTGTGCATCTGGCCCTTTGGCGTGAGACTCAGAAGCCCAAGGGATCCGTCATGACTTACGACGCCACCGTCCGCCAGTTACTCGATGCGATGCAGGGTCGCCAGACGCTGAACCAGATTGTCAGGCTCTCAAGACTGCCTCGCCCCAAGGTCATCACCCTTCTGGCCCGTCTCATCCGCTTCGGCACAGCCCAATGGGAATACACTGACCAGCAATTCCTGTTCAGCCTGGCATAATCAAATTAGTTGCTTTTTGTTTTTATTTCCTATCGAATATCATGTCCCCAGAATATGTGATGCGCTCACGCTGACGAGGCTGGACTTCTATTTGTGAACTGCCATTATCCCAAACTTCAATCGTGTAGAGATACGTGTCCTCGTCGTTCTTCACCCCAATTTCTATGTGTCGCTGACCATTCTTCTTCTGGGATTCCTGATAACTGCCGATGCGTTCTGAGAAGTTCAGCCCCTTGCCACCACCGTATGGAATCTGATAAGCCCGTCCGATGTACGGCAGATAGGAAAACAGGGAGTCGTTCCGCACCTCTACAGTATAGCCGGCTGACACGCTCTTTGCACCGCCTTTCATAGGATACATGTGCTCTATACCTATTATATAATTTCTCTCCGTCAGTGCATTCCTTACCTTCGCAGCCTGTTCCGCTGCCCTTGCAGCCCTTTCCTCTGCCGTCGCACATCCGTTCAGCATCACAAGTGCCAGGAGCGCAATCATCGTTGAAACAAAATACTTCTTCATAATCTTAACGCTTTAATGCCACAAAGTTAGCAATTATTTTCCATACTGCAAGGTTTTTATTGAAGAATCTTGGCGGTTCGCTGAATAAATTTGTGGCATAAGGACAATGTTTGTACCTTTGCACCATCAAAACGCAGTTAGTTTTTTCATACATAGATTAGGTTATTGTTAGTTAATTGGTTAGTAATGCTATCGGGGTCGCAGTGATGCGGCCCCGATGCTTTAAACGAATATCGGAATAAACCATCAAACTCAGAACCAAACTATTTCCTCAGCTCCCAATCCACATCGAAGTCGCTGCCGGCATCAGAGACGGTCACATCGTATGTGGCATCCTCACCGTTGAGCTTTCCTGTCAGCACACCTTTGTAGCCATTCCCCTCGCTCTTCTCAAGTTTCAGGTCAGTCACTTCAAGGCGGTTGCCATGCTCCTGCTCATACTCTACCATCGCCTCCTGTACCTTGTCAGTCAGTTTCTCTTCCGATACAACGCACCCACTCAGCATCACCAATGCCGAGAGTGCAATCACCATTGAAACAAAATACTTTCTCATAATCTTAATGCTTTAATGCCACAAAAGTAATAAATATTTTCCAAACAACAAGGTTTGCACCATCATTCCTCCTTCGAATCCATTATCACACTTAAGAAGTCGGCAGGGCTAATAACCTTAGGGGTTTGAGGATAATGCTTGAGGTTGCCAGTAACCAGAAAAGAATCCTCGACACACAGCGACACTTCATAGAACACACGATCGTCCTCATCGGGCATAGATTCCAGAAAAGCAGTCCGTGAAGTCTCGATACCATGTTCCTGGATAAACGAAATCAATGTATCGGCAACACTGGGAACGAGTTTGAACTTCGTACGATGCAGCACTTCCTGGTATTCTTCAATGATGCTGCTTTCGTACAAAGGCGTAAACTCACCCTCAAGCAACAGCCTCACAACCTTTGCCGTTGACGACAATGAATTGTGAGTGATAAGGGCTGATACCAGCACATTGGTATCAATAACTGCGTAAATCATACCTTCACACTCTTCTTTTTGCGCAAATCTTCCCTTGCCGCACGGATCTCCTCGTTGATTTCATCCAACGAGAGTTCTGGTTCTTTGCTCAACTCCGCAGCGTTTCTTTGCTGCATAAATAAGTCCAAAGCGCTTGGTGAACCCTTAATGGTAAAAGGAATGCTGCGACTTCTTATTACCGCTTTCACGAAGATGTTGAACGCCGTATTAGCACTCATACCAAACTGCTCGCAGAGTGCGTCGAACTGCGTTTTCAAGTCAGAGTCTATTCTGACCGTAACTGCCGATTGTGCCATAACTTCTTATTTCTTTTGTCAGCAATATGACGGCACCATGCCATCATTTCGACGGCAAATATACGGATTATTTCTGATATAAACAAATTTTTAGCGAAAATTCCTCCTTAATTAATCGATTTTCAAATGACAAGGTTTAATTTATTGAAGAATCTTGGCGGTTCGCTGAATAAATTTGTGTCATAAGGACAATGTTTGTACCTTTGCACCATCGAAACGCAGTTAGTTTTTTCATACATAGATTAGGTTATTGTTAGTTAATTGGTTAGTAATGGTATCGGGGTCGCAGTGATGCGGCCCCGATGCTTGTTGCCCTTATTCAATAAATGGAAAAACGATACGAAGGTGAAATCTTTAAGACATTGTGTCTTGATTTTTTAGGCTTCGTGTCGTATTTGTCATTTGAAAGTTTGAGATTTTGAAAGGCTAAGTAAAGTCCGACTTTAGTTAGGGTAAAGTCGGACTTTAGTCTATCTAAAATCCCTCGCTTTTGGATGGAGGCGTTACTCTCGGCCGAAGAGGTATTTCTTGAGGAAGGGACTGACGCGGAGGATCTGGGAGGTGATGACGCAGAAGGCGACAACCACCAGGGCGACGGCGAGGGCGGCTGTGGTGTCGAGGATGAAGTTGTGACGGTTCACGCGGAAGAACTCACCCACCATCGGCAGTTTCGGCAGGAAGAAATAGTGGAGCAGATAGATGTCGAGCGTGCGACGGCCTATGAACTGC
>JAEEPF010000208.1 GCA_016284635.1 Prevotella sp. | reverse complement strand
GTGAGGAACCAGACGGCATACTGACGGACATCGCCAGACTGCCAGGGACGGATGGACTCACCCGCCTCATTGGCACCCCACGCCAGGAAGTTGAACGTGCCGTCGACGACGTGACGGTCAAACCAGGCAATCGGCGTAGAGACGCAACGGAAGATGATACGGTGGGTGACGTACTGCCAGATCTCGTCCTGATAGAAACGCTTGTAGGCAGCGCGGTGCAGCTTGGGGAACGTCTTGTACAGACGGTCGGCGATGGGCTGCGACTCACCCTTGTAGATATAAGTAGCCACGCAGATGCTCAGGATGGCAATCACCGTAGAGGTGGCAGCGATCGTCACATCAAAGTGGATCGTATAGTCCATGCCGCTGGCCGTGACGAAATGGCCGAAGGAACCACCCCACCCTGCAAAGCCTGCGATGGTGGAATAGATGCCGACGATCATCGTGATGGCGCAGAGCACGATCAGAGGAATAGTCATCGATGCGGGAGCCTCATGGGGCGTATGGTGCTCATGGGCCTCCTTGTTCTCTGTGCCCCAGAAGATGCCGTAGTAAAGGCGGAACATGTAGAAGGCGGTCATGGCGGCGATGCCGGTCATGATCCAGCCCACCACCGGACTGTACTGGAAGCAGGCGGAGATGATCTCATCCTTAGAGCTGAAGCCAGAGAAGAACGGGATGCCCGCAATGGCCAGACAGGAGATGAGGAACGTGATGTGCGTCACCGGCATGTACTTGCGCAGGCCGCCCATCAGCGCCATCTCGTTGCTGTGGACAGCGTGGATGATACAACCGGCACCGAGGAACAGACAAGCCTTGAACATGGCGTGGGTGAACAGATGGAACATAGAAGCCATATAACCCAGCTGAGCGTGGTCGTCGTAGATAGCGCCATTGTGAGAAGGCAGGCAGACGCCCAGCGCCACCATCATGAAGGCAATCTGAGAAATCGTTGAGAAGGCCAGCACACGCTTGATGTCGCTCTGGGCACAGGCCACGGCAGCGGCATAGAAAGCGGTGAACACACCTACCCACACCACGACACTCAGTGCCTGAGGAGCGAAGTGGATCCACAAGGGGAACATACGTGCGATCTGGAATACACCGGCCACCACCATCGTAGCAGCGTGGATGAGTGCACTGACAGGCGTCGGGCCCTCCATGGCATCCGGCAGCCAGATGTGCAACGGGAACATGGCGCTCTTACCGGCACCACCGATGAACATCAGCACCAGCGACGTGGGGATGATGAAGGCACCGGCGGCCAAGGCCTTGGTGATGCTGCCCTGGACGAACGGCGTCGTACCCTCGCCCATCACCACCTCAGCACCATGACCGGCGAAGGTGAAGTTGAACGAGTCGGTGTAGTAGCCGAACATCAGGATACCGATGAGGAAGAACATATCGGCAAAGCGGGTGACGATGAACGCCTTCTTTGAGGCAGCGATGGCGGGCTTCAGAGGATAGTAGAAGCCGATGAGCAGATAGGAGCTCACGCCCACAAGCTCCCAGAACATATACATCTGGAAGATGTTGGTGGCGAGCACCAGGCCCAGCATCGACATCGTGAAGAGGCTCAGGAACGCATAGTAGCGCTGGAAGCCCTTCTCACCGTGCATGTAGCCGAATGAGTAGATATGAACCATCAACGACACGGTGGAGATGACGATGAGCATCATCACCGAGATGGGATCCAGGAGGATACCCATGTCGAAGTGGAGATTGCCCAGCGGCAGCCATGTGTAGTTGTAGGGAACGATCGTCTGGAAAGCGCCGTTCACGCGGTCGGCCGTGAAATACTGGAAGGCCGTGGTGTACGACAGGATCGTGACGAGTCCAAGCGAGCAGGTGCCGATAAGGCCTGCCACCTTATGCTGCATCTTCATGCCAGCCAGTCCCAGAACGAGGAACGACAGCAGCGGCAGAAGCATGATAAATATTGTGTAGCTATACATAATTTTACCGTTTTACTTTTTTACCTTTTTACCTTTTACTATCGTTTCATATTCTGAATACTGTCCACGCTGTCACTGTTGAAGTTGCGGTAGACATTGATGATAATCGCAATGGCGACAGCCGTCTCTGCCGCAGCCACGCCGATGCCGAAG
The DNA here is from genome assembly GCA_016284635.1 of Prevotella sp. Taxonomy (GTDB): domain Bacteria; phylum Bacteroidota; class Bacteroidia; order Bacteroidales; family Bacteroidaceae; genus Prevotella. The sequence goes on along the minus strand of JAEEPF010000208.1, from coordinate 2,616 downwards.
AGCGACATGAAGAAGCCCTCAAGCTGGCCGGGGAAAAGCAGGCGGTTGAACGCGGCGAAGTTGATCTCAACGGCGTTGAGGATCAGCTCCACGGAGATGAGCATCGCAATCAGGTTACGGCGAGAGATGAAGCCGTAGACACCGATGAAGAACAGCAGAGCGCTGAGAATGAAATAATACTGTACTGGTACCATAATCACTTCTCCTCCTTTCTTGCTATAGCCAGACCACCGATGATACAAGCCAACAGGAACACCGAGATGAGCTCAAAGGGGAGCACATACTGGTACTTGTCGGCACCGACGAGCGACATACCGATATCCTTCATCGGCACCTCCACGTCGGCCACCTGGCAGGCGGCATACATAAACTTGTTCTTTAACAGTACGGCGCAGACCATGACCAGACCTATGAGCGAGAGGATCGCCCCATAGACGACACGGCTGCCCTTCACACGCTCCATCAGGCCCTGCAGCGAGCGCTTGCCCACCAGCTGGATGGCGAAGACGTAAAGCATCGTCACACCGCCGGCATAGACAGAAATCTGGGCAGCACCAAGGAACGTATAGTCGAGCAGGAAGTAGAGACCTGCCACGCCAAAGAGCACAAACAACAGGAACGTTGCGGCTCTCATAATCCGCTTCGTCGTCACACACAACACGGCAGAACCGAGTATGACAACGGCGAGAATCCAAAACATAATATAGTTTGCCATAGCGCGTTACTTCGTTTTGGTGTTAAACTTACCGACTTCAAATGGTGCGCCGCCGTCGATGAGGTTGGGCAGAGAACCGCCCTGATAGACTTCCTCATTCAGGTGAAGCACCAGCTTGCTGCGGTCGAACACAGCATTCTCAAAGTCATTAGTGAACTCAATAGCGTCGAAGTTGCAGGCGTTGGTACAGAGCTGGCAGAACATGCAGTCGCCCAGGTCGTACTGATAGTCGTCAAGCACCTTCTTTTTCTTGCCCGTCTCAGGATCCTCCGCCATGTGGGCGACGATCTTGATGGTTCCGTTAGGACAGGCCTTCTCGCACAATGTGCAAGCCGTACACTTGTAGGTGCCGTCGTCGTTGCGCTTGAATGTCAGGCGCCCACGGTGACGCTTCGCCACATGGAGTGTCGTCTTGCGGTTCTCAGGGTACTGCTCCGTCGACTTGTTGGTGAAGAAGTCCTTGAAGAATTCCTTCCAGGTGGTCTTCATGCCAATGGCCAAAGTCTTCATGCCAGCACCTATCTCTTCAAAATATCCTTTTTCCATTGCTATACCTTATTTAATATATAAGCCAAGAGCCACGACGACAGTCATCACCACAAGGTTGATGAGTGCCAGCGGCATAAGATACTTCCACTCCAGCTTCAGGATCTGGTCGATACGCAGACGGGGGAACGTCCACTTGATCCACATGAGGATCCAGACGAGGAAGAAGGCCTTGCCCAGGAACCAGACGATGCCGGGGATGAGGTTCATCACGTTGTCAAAGGCCTCAATGCCAATGTTCACCGGAGCCCAGCCGCCGAGGAATACCGTTGCGGCGATGCCGGCGATGATGAACAGGTTGAGGAACTCAGCAAGGTAGAAGAAGCCGAAGCCCATGCCGGAGTACTCCGTATGGTGTCCGGCGGTCAGCTCACTCTCAGCCTCAGCCATATCAAACGGGCCACGGTTGGCCTCTGCGTTACCTGCAACGAGGAACACCAGGAAGGCGATGATGGCGGGGATATGACCCTGGAAGATGAGCCAGCGCCAAGGACCCGTCTGAGCCTCAACGATACCACTCATCTGCATCGTGCCCGTCAGGATCACAGCCGTGATCAGACAGAGGCAGAGCGACATCTCATAGGAGATCATCTGCACAGCACCACGCATGGCAGAGACCACCGAGTACTTGTTGTTGGAGCCCCATCCGGCGAGGAAGATACCTACCACGCCGATAGAAGAAATGGCGGTGAGCAGGAACACGCCCACGTTGAAATCAAGGATCGTGGCACCATTGTTCCAGGGGAGGAACGAGAAGGCACCCACAGAGCCGATAATCACCAAGAGCGGAGCAACGAGGTAGAGCAGCTTGTCGGCCTTGTCGACGATGAAGATCTCCTTGATGAGCATCTTGAACACGTCGGCAAACACCTGCAGCAAGCCCCAGTAGCCTACTCGCATCGGGCCCAGACGGCACTGGAAGTAGGCACACACCTTGCGCTCCATAAATATCAGTACGATAGCCAGCAGGGCGTAGCCGCCAAGAATGGCAACACCCACCAGCACGCACTCAATCAATATTGCAAACCAGTCAGGGCAGCCTATCGTCACCCTGAGAAACTGGTCGAACCATTGTGTAAATATAGAAAAGTCGAACATAATTATCTGTCAATATCAGGTATTACAACGTCAATAGCAGCACAGGTAGCGATGAGGTCGGCGATCTTCTGACCACGGAGCATCGGGTCGAAGGCACCTACCAGCGAGAGACCCATCGGACGCATCTTCATGCGGTAGGGGCTCTTGTCGCCACGACTGTCAAGATAAACACCGAACTCACCGGCCACACCCTCGACAGAGTAGTACCACTGTCCCTCAGGCACCTTGATGATCGGCTTCTGCTTCACATAGAAGTC
>JAEEPF010000207.1 GCA_016284635.1 Prevotella sp. | reverse complement strand
ATGCCGAACAGCGAATACTGCTTGGCTTTGGTGCGGGCTCCGTCAGCACTATCCTCAAAATTGATCAAATAGGGGTTATACCTATTATATATATTATAGATGCCGAACACCCATTGTTTCGTTATCTTGCGATACTTTTTGGACCATACGGCACTCACGTCCAGACGATGGTAGTCTGGTGCCCGATAGCCGTTGCGCTCAGCATAATAATATATCCAGTTGTCGATGATCTGATACTTGCCACTGGGAGCCGTGAAGGCCTGTCCGCTGTTGAACACCCAGGCGGCATTGAAGGTCCAGCGCTTGTTCAGTCGGAACATACCAACGATGTTGATATCATGACGACGGTCGTTGTTGGCGTCATACCATTGTCCGCCATTGATGCCGTCGATACGGGTCTTCGACCACGAGAGGGTATAGCCTATCCAACCCGTCAGCCTGCCGCTGTTCTTACGGGCACAAAGCTCCACGCCATAACTCTTGCCGTCGCCAGCCAACACCAGACGCTCTATCTCAATCTCGCTGCTGAACGACTTGCCGTCGCGATAGTCGAGCACGTTCTGTATCTTCCTGTAATAGCCCTCCACGCTGAAGTCATAGTCCTGCTCAGGCGTCATCATATAGAATCCCCCACTCCACTGGTCTGCAATCTCCGGCTCCACGATATTGCTGCTGATGGTATAGCGGTCGAAGGGTGTCGACGTGCTTTGATTCCTAAGGGCATGCAGATTCTGCGAGGTCCGGGCATAGCCCAGCTTGATGCTGGTCTGTGCCGTGGGCTGCCAACTGATGCTGGCACGAGGCTCCAGTGTCAGGTGGGTTTTCACGATTTCGTTCTTGCCGTAGTTGTAATACCAACCGATCTCACCGTTGTCCTCAATGTCGTAATAGAGCGAGCCGCCAAGGGGCGAGAAGGTATTAAGTCTCAATCCAATCGAGGCCTGCAAGTCTGGGCGCAGATTGAATGTGCCATTAATCCAACCCGTATTCTCCCAGGCACGACGCTCTTCCTTGTCGTATTTGGTCAGTACCTGCCACTCTGCCGACTTCACATTGTAGAGTGATGTCTGCAAGCCGGCCTTCAGCTGATGCTCGCCCAAGACGATATGGAAGTCCTGTCGCAGGCTGGCCTGACGGATATGGCCTTTATACCAGAGGTTCATCCGCAGGAAGTCCACGCCATTGTCCGTCAGATAGTTGCTGTAGTAGGCCGTCGTCTGGGCGTATGAGTCGCCTTTGAAGTGGTGCAGCCATTTCAGATTGAATGTCATATTGCTCCAGCGGATGTCAGCCATCTTGTCCACAGCCGTACAGTCGTAGCTGGTGAAGAAGGTAAAGAACAGTTGGTTTTGCGTGTTGAGCATCCAGTCAAGTTTCGCGTTGACGTCGTAGAAGTAGAGGGTGTTATCCCTGAAATCCTTTGAGGCTTTCAGAAGAAGGTCCATATAGGTACGACGAGCCGTCACCAGCAGCGAAGCCTTATCCTTCGCGATAGGCCCTTCGATGGTGCCTTTGGCTGACAGGATTCCAATGCTCGCGCCACCGTGCCAGTCGTGCTTGTTGCCAGTCTTGCCTGTAATGTCGAGCACCGCCGACGATGCACCGCCATACTGGGCTGGCAGCAGACCTTTATAGAGCGTGGCAGAGGCCAGCGCATCGTCATTGAAGGCAGAGAAGAGTCCTGCCAGATGGCCTGAGTTATAGACGGGAGCCAGATCGAAGAGCACCTGATTCTGTGCCGAAGTACCGCCACGCACCTGGAAGCTGCTCGATGCGTCGCTCTCCGCCTTCACGCCAGGCAACAGTTGAATGGAGCGCATGATGTCAGCCTCGCCAAACAACTGAGGAGCCGATGTAAGGTCTTCCAACTGCAACACCTCGGCACCTGTCTGCACATTCTGAATACGCTGACGGGCTGAGTTGGAGGTCACAACGACCTCTTCCAACCGCTCTGTGCGGATGGTGTCTTCCTCTGCTAAAGGCAGAGCCAGAAACGCTGAAAGTAGGATATTAAGTCCAAACATGGGTGCAAAGGTACGATTTATTTACGACAACTCAGACAACTTAGACAACTATTTAAATTATTATATAGTCTTTATTGACCTAGTTGTTGTAAAATTCAGTACTTTTGTCCTTTCTTTACGGAAAAAGTTGTAACTTTGCCCCCGAGAAATAGTAAACCAGTCATTAGTAAATTGCAAATGAAAAAGATCTTTGTAGCCCTTGTGGCAATCGCAGCACTCTGTGCCTGCAGCAGTGAGAAGAAAGAATTCTCGTATCGTGGTCTCTCGATGGCCCTACCCTTCCAGTCTTTCTGCGACTCCTTGGTGAATCGCGGCTATGCCGTCGACTCTGCCAAGACCGACTCTGCCTTTACCCGTGTGGTGATGGCCCGCACTGGCGACCACTACCGTCTGATGCTCGCCCAGCAGAACGGAAAGCTCCAGGCTCTGCAGGAGAACTACACCCTCTCTACCAACGACAGCACCCGTCGTACTTGGCAGCAGCTGCGTGACGACTTCGAGAAGGAATTAGGTACCTGGCCCAATATGCCCAAGCATGGCGACGACCACAAGATTGCCAAGTTCGAGTCTGACGGCGGCTTCATTACCCTCACCCTCGAAAACACCTACAAGCCCACCCTCTCCGTCCTTTACGAGGTGAAATAAAAGGGAATGGGAGCGTATCAGTAGCCAGAAAAAAATAATCTTTACAAAGTTCCTCTCAATACTCGCGTATTTGCGACCAAGTCATGATGTGGTCGCAAATACGCGAGTATTGAGACATTAGGGGTAAACGGCTGATTGTGAGAAGGTTATGACCACAACGATGCTAATGAAGGATGGGAATGAGCTGTTTTTCAAGTCCCCCCGCCAGTTTATGGTCGTTAAGATGCCTACTATGAGTGTTACCAAAGCCGTGTAAGAGAGTAAGGGATGCTTAGTATCCCCCTATAACAGGCATCTTAATGAGTCTTACTTAGCATTTTAACGACCGTAAAGTGCCAGTTCTACCAGAAAGCCCAATAAAAATTCTCCGTTTTGCTCCTAGTTTGAGCAAAACGGAGAGTACTTTTTTAGGCAAGTTTTCTTGACATTACAGCCTTAATGGGGATGTCATCAGAGCGTCTGAAGCGTGTAGAGGTAGACGACGGCAGAAGGGACGGCCATAAGGGTGGAGTCGAAACGGTCGAGCATTCCACCGTGACCAGGCAGGATGTGGCCTGAATCCTTGATGCCGAGGGTGCGCTTAAAGAGAGACTCAACGAGATCGCCCCAAGTGCCGAAGATGACGACTACGAGGCCGAGACCAGCCCATTCAATAGCTGTGAGGCCAAGGGGATTCTGTGCGTACTGCTCAGAAAGATACCACACAAGTACGGCAACGATAATCACCAGAATACCTCCGCCGATTGAACCTTCCCAGGATTTGCCTGGAGAGATGCGGGGGAAGAGTTTGTGCTTGCCTAAAAGAGAGCCACAGATATAGGCGCCCGCGTCGTTGATCCAGAGGAACACAAAGACTGAGAGGGGGATAGACCACACGAAGTGGATGCCTGAGGCATCAGACTGGAACGCAAGCACGTTCAAAAGCGAGAACGGCAGGGCGATATAGAGCTGGCTCATCATCGTGTAAGCCCAGTCGTGAATGGGATCTTCCTGCTTCAGATAGAGCTCAGCCACCATCAGATAGATCAGCGTGACAAGATAAGGCACGAAGATGGAAGGAGGCGTGATGCCGCTGCAGAAGCCTGCCATCGCTAAGAAGAAATACACGCCTGCCACCGTTGAAATCATCTGATTGACAGACACACGTTTCCGATCGTTCACCAGACCCGTAAACTCCCAGATGGTCATACCAGTCACGAGTGCGAACAAGAATATCATCGCCTCCGGACGCAGGAAACAACTCACGATGGCAGCCACGAAGAACACTGCCGTGATTGTCCTAACTATAAAATTTTTCATACGCGTACCTTGATATTATTTATCTTCGCTCTCGTCGGCTTTTGTCTCGCCGTCGCCAGCGTCGCTTTTCGTCTCTTCCGCCTTCTGAGCCTCCAGCTCCTTCGCCCGTTCCTCAGCCATACGCTCGGCATCAGCCTTCATCTGGGCCTCGAGGAGTTCCTCGGCACGGCTGGTCCAGGGACGCTTGCCGAAGATCTTCTCCACATCCTCAGCAAAGATGACCTCACGGTCGATGAGCAGCTGAGCCAGCTGGGCGTGACCCTCCTTGTGCTCTGTGAGGATCTTCTTGGCACGTTCGTACTGCTCATTAATCATCCGCAGCACCTCGTCGTCAATAATCTTCGCTGTCGTCTCGGAATAAGGCTTCTGGAACTGATACTCGGCATTGTTGTAGTAGCAGATATTAGGCAGTTTGTCACTCATACCAGCGAAGGCAATCATGCCGTATGCCTGCTTCGTGGTACGCTCCAGGTCGTTCATCGCACCCGTAGAGATATGTCCCACAAACAGTTCTTCTGCCGCACGGCCTCCCAAAAGTGAACACATCTCGTCGAGCATCGCCTCCTTGGTCTGGAGTACACGCTCCTCAGGCAGATACCAGGCAGCACCCAAGGCCTGACCACGGGGCACGATGCTCACCTTCACCAGCGGATTGGCAAACTCCGTGAACCACGATATCGTAGCGTGACCAGCCTCATGGATGGCTATCGAGCGCTTCTCGGCCTCCGTCATCACCTTCGTCTTCTTCTCCAGACCGCCAATGATACGGTCTACGGCATCGAGGAAGTCCTGCTTCTTCACCGTCTGCGAGTTGTGACGGGCAGCAATCAG
>JAEEPF010000206.1 GCA_016284635.1 Prevotella sp. | reverse complement strand
TGGTGGGCATCGCCTGGTTGCTCCTCCATTTCATAGACTCTGTCATTCCTTTCTGGATTTTCATCATCATTTTCGGAACGGTGTGGTTCATTGCCCTGAACTTCTACCGCTGCCCTATCCGATACTTCAACGGCGACTCCACGAAAATGGTGGTGGCTCCTGCCGACGGCCGCATCGTAGTCATCGAGGAAGTGGATGAGCATGAGTATTTCCACGACAAGCGACTGATGATCTCCATCTTCATGAGTCCTTGGAACGTACATGCCAACTGGTTCCCCGTAGACGGAAAGGTGAAGTTCGTCATCCACAAGAACGGCAACTACCATAAGGCCTGGTTGCCGAAGGCCAGTGAGGAGAACGAGCATGCCGACGTGATGATCACCACCCCCGAGGGTGAGGATATCCTCGTGCGCCAGATTGCCGGAGCCGTAGCCCGACGCATCGTCACCTACGCCAAGGAGGGTGAAGAATGCTATATCGATGAGCACATGGGTTTCATCAAGCTCGGTTCCCGTGTCGACGTCTTTCTGCCCATCGGCACCGAAGTCTGTTGCCGTATGGATCAGCCCACCACCGGTGACCAAACTGTGATTGCGAAACTGAAGTAAGGAGTAATCATAAAGTTCAAAGCTCAAAGTTCAAAGCTCAAAGTCCCATGAAGAAGCATATACCAAATACGATTACGTGTTGCAACCTGATTTCAGGCTGTATTGCTACCTATTTCGCTTTTCAGGGTGACTATCCGTTAGCACTCATCTTCATCGTCATCGGAGCCGTATTTGACTTCTTCGACGGTATGGTAGCTCGTCTGCTGCATGTTTCCTCCCCCATCGGCAAGGAACTCGACTCGCTGGCAGACGACATCACCTTTGGCTTCGCACCCTCGGCGATTATCTTCAGCTACCTCTGTTCCTTCCACATCCATCTGCTGTTTGTCCCCTTCCTCGCCTTTGTGATGGCTGCCTTCTCGGCGTTACGACTGGCGAAGTTCAACCTCGACGAGCGTCAGGCCCTCGGCTTCATTGGACTGCCGACACCTGCCAACGCCCTCTTCTGGGGATCGCTCATCGTCGGACTTGACCTGAACGGCTACACCTTCGAAGGCCTCGAATGGGTGATACTCGCAGGTATGTTCATTAGCTGCTATCTGCTCATTGCCGAGATTCCAATGTTCGCCCTGAAGTTCAAGCACTGGGGCTGGAAAGGCAATGAGATCAAATACATCTTTATCCTCTCGTGCGTACCTATTTTATTATTATTAGGCCTTTTCGGCCTTGCAGTCATCATCGCCTGGTACGTCATCCTATCCGTCGCTACCAATAAAACCACTACAAAGCCTGAATAATCATGGTCAAATTCGTCATCGGCGCCATCATCTTCGGACTCATCGCCATCGCCATCATCGTCATGCTCGTCATCAATTTCACCTATCGTGGTGTGAAGAAACTGCGCCAGGATATGGAAGACAACTACTACCGCAACCAGAAGCAGAAGGAACAGAAGGAGAAGAACCCCTTCGGTGACGACTACTTCAAGGGCAGCAAGAGCGGACGCCCCAAAAGCCGTACACAGGCACAATATGAGCAGCGTGAACAGCCCAAACGCGAGAACCCCTTTGGCGACGACTACTTCAAGGGCAAGCAGCAGGAGCAGCCCAAACAGCAGGCAGAGAAAAAAGACACTGCCCGTAAGACAACTACGAGCAGTGGCGTAACAATCATCGACGATCGCGACCAGGAGCGCAAGATCTTCGACCACTCCGACGGCGAATACGTCGAGTTCGAAGAGGTCTAATCTCAAGTTTTCAGCCACAGATTACACAGATGATCACAGAAGAAATGATTCTCACAGAATTATTTCCAATGTGGACTTCTCTCTGTGAGAATCCCTTATCTGTGTGAATCTCTTTATCTGTGAGAATCTGTGTAATCTGTGGCTTTTTACGGATGCACCAAAGTTCCGATCTGTTCTCCGTCCATCACCTTCTTCAGGTTCCCCACGATATCCATATTGAAGACATAGATGGGCAGGTTATTGTCCTGACACATGCAGACGGCTGAGAGATCCATCACCTTCAGTCCGCGCGCCAGCACCTCTTTATACGTGATATCCTCAAACTTCGTGGCCGTCGGGTCCTTCTCCGGATCAGCGGTATAGATACCATCCACACGCGTTCCCTTCAGCATCACCTCAGCCTCAATCTCCACACCACGCAGGCTGGAGCCCGTATCAGTAGTAAAGTAAGGCTGACCAGTACCGGCAGAGAAGATGCACACATACCCCTGTTCCATCGCCTCGATAGCCTTCCACTTCGTGTAGAACTCACCGATAGGCTCCATACGGATGGCCGTCAGCACCTTGTTCTTCACTCCTACGGCACCCAAGGCCGACGACAGCGCCAACGAATTGATCACCGTCGCACACATACCCATCTGGTCGCCCTTCACACGGTCGAAACCTTTCTGCGAGCCACTCAGCCCACGGAAGATGTTACCACCACCGATCACGATGCCGATCTGAACACCCATCTCAGCCACTTCCTTGATCTGCTTGGCGTAGTCACCCAAACGCTCAGGGTCGATACCGTAGCCCTGCTTTCCCATCAGGCTCTCGCCCGACAACTTCAATAGAATTCTCTTAAATCTTGCCATATACTTTGAAATTAAATATTTTTTCGTTGAAACTAATTCCCATAATAACCCCTAATTTCCATAATAATTATGGTCAATTATGATCAATTATGGCAATTCGTTTCCAATAATCTCATTACTATTCGTTTCCAATAATCTCCCACTATTCGTTTCATTTATACAAAACTGCACTTCCTTGAAAGCGTACATCCTTGCTTTGCCTTCGGTGTCGAGCAACACGAGGCGCCCATCGTCGAGCACATTCAGCACCTTTGCCTCAAACTCACCCTGACTGTCAGAGAACCGATGCATCCCCTCCCTACGGTAGAGTCTGCTGCGATATGACTGAGCCAAAGTCTCCGGATCCATCTCCATCGCCTTCGACAATTCTTTCAGAAACGCCTGCAACAGCGCCTCACGGTCTGTCTCCTCTCCCGTCAACTGAAAGATCGACACAGGATTAGGCGCATCGCTCCGAAACTCCCTTTGGTTCACATTCAGTCCGATGCCCACGATACTATCGGTGATCGTACTGCCTTTCAGACGGTTCTCTATCAGGATGCCACAGATCTTACGGTCGCCCACATAGATATCATTCGGCCATTTGATGGCAACCGCTTGCTCTCCTGAGTCAAGTGAGCTGTCCGAAGGACTGAGGGTTCTGAAGTAGCGCTCCAGCGTCTCACAAAGCGCCACAGACACCGCCTCGGAGATCCTGAACTGCCAGTTCGCCCTGATCTCCGTCGGATGCAGCAGCACGCTGAATGTCAGGTTCTTTCCCCTTTCGCTCTCCCACGTATTGCTTCCGCATCCCTTCCCCGCTGTCTGGTACTCTGCCACGACCACCACATTTGCATCGGAATGACACAGAATCTCACGGAAATCTCTCCGAACATCTTCGATGTCATTCTTCCGTGTAATTCTGTTTTCGTCCGTGGCGAATTCCCGCAGCCATCCGTTGGTGGAGTCCGTTTCGTCGATATGAATAACCTTAAATTCCATATTCGTATGCAAAGATACAAAAAAAGGCCTACGGATTATACGGATTTTACGAATTTTTAATCTTCATATGAAAATAATCTGTATAATCCGTATAATCCGTAGGAAAAAAACATTAACTTTGCAGCATGGAAGAACAGCAGAAAAAAGATGAATTCTATATGCAGCGTGCCCTCGACGAGGCGCAGGCCGCCTTCGATGCCGGGGAGATTCCCATCGGTGCCATCATCGTGTGTAAGGACCGTATCCTCTCCCGTGCCCACAACCTCACAGAGACGCTCTGCGACGTGACCGCCCATGCTGAGATGCAGGCCATCACAGCCGCTGCCAACGCCCTCGGAGGGAAATACCTCACCGACTGCACGCTCTATGTCACCGTCGAGCCCTGTGTGATGTGTGCCGGAGCCATCGGCTGGGCGCAGATTCCCCGCATCGTCTATGGCACAGCCGACGAGAAGCGCGGCTTCCACATCTATGCCCCGAAGGCAATGCACCCGAAGGCAGAAGTCATCGGTGGTGTGCTCGAAGCCGAGTGCCGCCAACTGATGCAGACTTTCTTCCAGTCCAAGCGCTAAAACTTTTCACTTTTCACTCCTCACTTTTCACTTCCCCACTGTCTCACCCAGGCCGTATCCAGCACCTGGTAGTCTATCCTCCTCGCTCCCGACAACATCAGCAGGAAAAAAACCTCCCGCTCCATTTCTTCCGTATTCGGCTGAACCAGCAGTGTCTTGACCTTCCCGTCCCAGTCGGCTACACGCGTCTTCTTACTGCTGTCTTCCACAAAGGCGAACCATTCTTGCGGATAGTACATGATCAGCAGACTGTCCTTCGACACATTCGAAGAGAACGTCATCTGCACCTCTCCGCCCTCAGCGTCCACCACATACTCCTTCGGATCGAACAGCGCGTAGTCATTCCGTTGCCACACTGTCAGCTGCTGTTGCTTACCGCCCGAAGCGATAGTCACCGTTGCCGAGCGACGTCCTTTCGTGTGGTTCGGCTGAGCCGTCATGATCACAATCCCGTTGCGCCCGCTCTTCCCCTCTTTGGGTTCTATGTCGAGCCAAGCCTCCGACGACCACGCTCTCCACGTGTCGCCTGCCTGGAAGAACACCTCCTTGCCGTGATTCTTCGCCGACGGCAGATCGTCAACCACCTCCGTCAACATATACACACCGCCCACCTCGTCGGCAATGCAGCCCGAGAGA
>JAEEPF010000039.1 GCA_016284635.1 Prevotella sp. | reverse complement strand
TGCACAAGGCCGTCGGCTGGATGCTCCGCGAGATGGGCAAGCGCATCTCCATGGATCTCCTCCGCGACTTCCTCCGCCAGCACGCCCACGATATGCCGCGCACAGCCCTCCGTTATGCCATCGAACAGATGTCAGAACAGGAGCGGCAATACTGGATGTCCATCCCCGTCAGCCCACAGCTTCCGAAAGCGAAAAAGGCGAACCGCTACACAGGTATTCCAGTTCCTGATTTCGTAGATATGATTCTGAAGGGCGACGATGAGGCGATGTACTACTTGTTGCACGATCGGCTGAATCATCCATTACATGAGCGCTTCGAACCATATAGCCATCAGCTCTGTGATGATTTCGAGGATGTTGTAGAGGACTTCTTCCTTTATCTCCGTGAGAGTGGCCGCACTCCTTACCAGCCGTTGCAGCGCATCAAGAATCGTGAGGCCTTCGAGAGTTGGCTGCTTAACACCTTCCGCAACTATCTGAGCAACCGTGCCGAGGCTGAAGGTCTGGGTGTTTGTACCCATTTTTCAGATAACAGCCTTACTGCTGTCACCGACGAGAACTCTGAACTAACCGATGAGCAGAAAATCGACGTTGTATCACAACTGATAGCCTATGCCCATCAGGTGTTCTATCCCCGTGGCCGATTCATCTTCCTCCGTTCCATGCTGACCATGCTCAACAAGCAACGAGCAGTGCCAAACAATGAGATGGCCGAGGCCCTCGATATGTCATATCTCGCCTATCGCGTCACCCTTCATCACATGAAACAAAACGTCAAGCGTTTCCGCGAGAGACTGCTCAGAGGTGAGTCCCTGCGCCTTGATGCCCAACACCAACAAATAGCAGAAGAAATAAACGCCGACTTTACCCATCTTTATCCGACGCTTTTTCGTTACTATCTTGAAACTATCGACACGCTCAAGACCAGCACAGCCGTGATGCACCTCCGCCAGCAATATCTTGAGGAGCATGGTCTCATCGTGCATGAACCCGATCCCAACTCTCCCATTCGCGTCCGCATTCCCTCCTTCTGGGAGTCCCTAAGCCAGTGGGTGATTACATAATAAAGACTAATCCATAAATATAAAGATATGAGAAAGTTTGAATTGATGGCGCTGCCGTATGCGCCGGAGGCCTTAGAGCCAGTGATTAGCCGTGAGACCATTGGTTTCCATCACGGGAAGCACCTTGCGGCTTATGTGAATAATCTGAACGGGCTGCTGGATGGCAGCGGGTTTGAGAATGCAACACTTGAGGAGATTGTCTGTAAGGCAACGGGAGGTATCCTCAATAATGCTGGTCAGATTCTGAACCATGAGCTTTATTTCGGACAGTTTACCGGACAGCCGGCAAAAAGCGAACCCACTGGAGCATTGGCTGAGGCTATCAATCGCGACTTCGGTTCGTTCGATGCCTTCAAGGAGGAATTCCAGAAGAAGGGTGCGACGCTCTTTGGCAGCGGCTGGGTGTGGCTGTCGGCAGACAAGGATGGTAAACTCATCATCACACAAGAGACAAACGCTGCCAATCCTGTCCAGCGCGGACTGAAGCCCCTACTGACCTTCGACGTTTGGGAGCATGCCTACTATCTTGACTATCAGAACCGTCGTCCTAACCACCTCGCAGCCCTCTGGCAAATCATCGACTGGAACGTCATCGGGCAACGCTATCAATCATAATACAACAGATGGCAAGTAGTTCTGATTTTGTACAGTATATAGCCGACCAGTGTGCTGGGGCGGGGGAGATTGTCGCCAAGAAGATGTTTGGCGACTATGGTATTTATTGCGACGGGAAGATCTTCGGACTGATTTGTGACGACGGGTTTTATCTGAAGCCAACGGATGCAGTCCGGCCGTTGCTGCGCACCGTAGAGATGCGCCCGCCGTATGAGGGGGCGAAAGACTATTTCTATATCACCGATGTGGACGACCGCGACTATCTCTCGCAACTGGTGCGCGAGACGTGCAAGGCCCTGCCAGAGCCGAAGAAGAAGAAACGTTGACAAATAAAAATGCAGGGCTAAAACCCTGCATTTTTTGTTACTCCCACTCGATTGTGCCTGTGGGTTTCGGCGTCAGATCGTAAAGCACACGGTTGACTCCAGGAACCTCAGTGATGATGCGCTGGGTAATGTGATGAAGGAGGGGGTAGGGGATCTCCTCGATGGTGGCGGTCATGGCATCGCGGGTGTTCACGGCACGGATGATGACGGGCCAGTCCCAAGAGCGCTTGTTGTCTTTCACACCCGTTGACTTGTAGTCGGGTACGATGGTGAAATACTGCCATACCTTGCCCTCGAGGCCGTTCTTGGCAAACTCCTCACGCAGGATGGCATCGCTCTCACGCAGGGCCTCCAGACGGTCGCGGGTGATGGCTCCCGTGCAGCGCACACCCAGACCAGGGCCGGGGAAGGGCTGACGATAGACCATGTTGTCGGGCAGACCGAGTTCCTTGCCGACGACACGAACCTCATCCTTGAACAACAGCTTGATGGGCTCCACGAGCTCAAACTGCATGTCCTCAGGCAGACCGCCCACGTTGTGGTGGGACTTGACAGGACCAGACTCTACGATATCAGGATAGATGGTGCCCTGAGCGAGGAAACTGATGCCCTCGAGCTTGCGGGCCTCCTCTTCAAACACGCGGATGAACTCGGCGCCGATGATCTTGCGCTTCTGCTCAGGATCGGCCACGCCGGCCAGCTTGTCGAGGAAACGGTCGGTGGCATCGACATACACGAGGTTAGCGTTGAGCTCGTCGCGGAACACCTTGATGACCTGCTCGGGCTCACCCTTGCGCAGCAGACCGTGGTTCACATGAACAGACACCAGCTGCTTGCCCACAGCCTTGATGAGCAGGGCAGCCACAACCGATGAATCCACACCGCCGGAGAGTGCCAAAAGCACCTTTTTGTCGCCAATCTGAGCGCGAAGCTCCTTGATCTGTTCGTCGATGTATTTCTGGGCCAGGGCGGGCGTCGTGATGCGCTCCATATCTGCCGGCCGAACATTACTTGTACTCATAATCTCAAAAGTTTAAGTGAATAATTACTGTTAATTTGGGATGCAAAGATACAACTTTTTCCGCTAATAATGCAATTAATTAGAAATAATTCGTAAATTTGCACCAGAATATAAAATTAATTAAAGACTTAAAATTATGGCAGCAAAGAGAATGAAGGTAATGCCGATGCTCATGGGCATCGTGACCACCGTTTTTATCAGTTTCGGATTCAGTGCCTGTACTGCTAACGAGGACAACCCCTCCACGTCAGAGCAGCAGCCACAACAAGACTACTCCGCGTTTGAGGCTTATGGCCTGACATATCACAACTTCGACGGCGCAGACGATGTGAAGATCCTCAACGCCGACACCACGAAGATCGCCGTGAAGAAGTCGCTGGCCGACAAATTAGGCATCAAGACATTCGTCAATCATCCCATCGGCATCTGGGACGCTCCCTCGCATCTGGCCTACGGACGCAAGGCCGTGGAAGAGCATCTGGAAGGCGACACATACATCCTGACGGTCACAAAGGTCACCGTCGCAGAACTCATCGGCGACAAGGTCGCCCAGTTAAGCACGGACATCTATGTGAACAAGAACTTCAAGGGCTCCTCTGATTTAAGTGCCAAATACACCGACGACGACGGGAAGATACACCCTGCCGTTGTGCAGATGACCGACCCTTACGGCTACGACAAGGGATACCACCTGGAAGGAGACAAGCACTCTGCCAAACAACTCAAAGCCATCGAGACGGGTGAGTACGAGTACCAGACTGCCGAGGATCTCTTCGCAAAAAGACCCAATGGCTCGTGGAGCATGCGCATCATCTCCATGCACGACAAGATTGAGTTCGACCACGACATCCCCCTGGGCAAAGACTCCGGCGACTCCATCAATATAGCAGGTGAGATACCCATTGACTTCGAGCTGAACTATTTCCTGACCTTCGATCCGGAAGTTTACTGGGAACATTGGTGGACTGTGATTCCTGATCTTATCGTGAGGAAGTTTGAGACGGGTATTGAAGGTGAGTTCGGATTCCATCCCAGTGCCACCATCGGCTTCAAGAAGCAGATCAAACTGCCTGAGGACAAGGGAAAGGTCAAGCTGGCGTCGTTTAGCGGCTTCTCGTTCAGTTTCATGGTAGGCCCCGTTCCCGTGACGGTCGTTGTTCAACCCGGCATCTACCTGCAGATCGATGCAAGCGCCTCTGGCGCCGTGCAGTTCGGATTTGCCTACAACTATGCCAACTCGTTCAAGGCCGGTATCCGCTATGACTACGGCAAAGGCTGGAAAAACATATCAAATTATGAGGTGACAGAAAACGAGTTCGACTTTATCCTCCCCCAAATAGACTTCAAGGCTGAGGCCGGCGTTGCCATCTTCATGGCGGCGGCCGCCAAGATCTACGACGTGGCAGGGCCGGAGCTGGGCATCGGGCCGCGACTGGGTGCTGAGGCCGAACTCACCATCAGCCCAGATGGGGGGATAGACTATAGACAGGAAGTGAACATGAGGCTTCAGGCCTGGGCAGGAGCAAAGATTGAGGTCTTGGGCTACGAACTTGCCGAGTGGAGCACACGCTTCGACTTGGCCGGTCCTTGGACGATCCTGAAGTACCCAGAAGAGTGATATCTCCTTTCTCTCAGAAAGAAGTGAAAAATAAAGTGGAGGTCGTTGTGGCCTCCACTTTATTATTGGATTGTTATTCTGCCTCTAAGAGCAGCACTCGGCTGCTCCAGTCGTTCTTCTTCGACCACTCGGGCTCGTTGCGGTAAGGCATCTCGAGGCCGTGGCTCATGAGATAGGCGCCGCTGAAGGTCTTGCCCTCGACGTCGAGAGGCTTGAGGTCGATGCGGTTGAGCTCGTGTACCTTATATTTCTTATTGGCATCGAGGCCGGCCATTTTTACACGAGGCAGGTGCTCGTTCTGGAACGATTCGGTCTTCCACCAGAAGAAGACGGACTTCGACTTCTGCTCGTTGACGTACATCAGCGAGGCGAGGCCGAGCTTGTCGTAAGGCGAGACGAGGCGGTAGAGGTCGCCGAACTGCACGATGGGACGGATGCCCTTGTATTCGGCAATGGCTTTGCGGCAGAGAGCCTTCTCATCGTCGGTCATGTTCTTGGGCTGGATCTCCATGCCGAGGCGTCCGCTCATGGCCACGTCGATGCGGTACTTCATGGCGGTGGTGCGGAAGACGGTGTGGTTAGGCGTGGCGGAGATGTGGGAGGCCATGGCGATGGCAGGGAAGAAGTAGCTGGTGCCCCACTGCATGTAGATGCGCTGGAGGGCATCGGTGTTGTCGCTCACCCAGAACTCGTCGAACCAGGGCAGCACACCCCAGTTGGCACGTCCGCCGCCAGAGGCACAGGCCTGGATGGTGAGGTCAGGGTATTTGGCACGGATGCGCTCACAGGTCTTCTGCAGACCGCGATGGTACTCGATGTTCAGATGGCTCTGATCGTTCATCGTCAGGTATTGCGAACCATGGTTGAGGATGGGCATATTGGCGTCCCACTTGATATAGTCGATCTCAGGATATTTCGTCATGAGGTTGTCGACGATGGAGAAGACGAAGTCCTGCACCTTGGGATTGGACATGTCGAGCACGAGCTGGGTGCCGCCACGACCGAGAACAGGGGCACGCTTCGGCGCCTTGACGATCCAATCGGGGTGGGCGTCGTAGAGCTCGCTGACACTGTTGGTCATCTCTGGCTCGATCCAGATGCCGAACTTGATGCCGTGCTTCTTGGCATCTCTTAACAATCCCTCGATGCCCTCAGGCAGCTTGTTCTTGTCCACCACCCAGTCGCCTAAGGCGCAGTTGTCTGTCTTACGGGGATATTTGTCGCCGAACCAGCCGTCGTCCATCACGAAGAGTTCTCCGCCCATCGAGGCGATGTCGCCCATCATCTGGTCCATGCCCTGCTGATTGATGTCGAAATAGACACCCTCCCAGGAGTTGAGCAGGATTTTTCTTTCTTTGTTACCGTGGGCGAGCATGTATTTGCGGCCCCACTTGTGGAAGTTGCGGGAGACGCCGGAGAGTCCGCACTGGGAGAAGCTGAGGGCGACCTTCGGCGTGGTGAAGGTCTCGCCTTTCTTCAGGTGATATTCAGAGTTGTCTGGGTTGATGCCGGCGAAGAAGTAGTGGTATTCGGTGTCGTCGGTGTCGATCTTCAGCTGGAAGTTGCCAGAGTAGCAGAGGGCAGCGCCGATGACGGGGCCGGCGTTCTCACGGCCCTTGCCGTCGAGGGAGAACATCACCTCAGCGTGGTCGGTGTGCGAGTTGCGGGTGCCGTCCTTGTTCTTGATCACCTTCTCGCCAGGCAGGATAGGCTCTTCTACGAGACGGGCCTCGTTGGCCCAGGAGCCGTAGAAATGGGAGAGCCACACATTGCCGCGACGGATGGGCAGACAGATGGAGGCAAACTGCGTCAGCGTGACGGGCTTCGCCTCGCCGTTGGTAATCTCCGTCCAGGTCTCGATCATGTCTTCGTCTTCGTAGGCCTTGTAGCAGAGGGCGACGGAAGTAGGATAAACCGGATCTTTCAAAGTAATCCGAGTAATCCCATCCTTCTTCTCCAGTCCAGTGACAAAGAGTTCTGTGGACATGTTGCCGTCGGCGTGCGTCACGGCGACGGCGGCCTCAGCGGGACAGTCCATGCCGTAGGCGGGATAGGCATTCATCCTGCCGTTGCGAGGGGTCTGAAGGTTCTTGAGGTCGAAATCGCTCAGCTTCTGGCCGAAATACACATACTGTGGCTGTTTGCCGTTTTCTACTTCGAGCACCATCGTGGAGTGTTTCGTCTCGATGGTGACCTGTTCTGCCTTAGCCACCTGTAAGGAGGCTGCCAGCAGCATTGCAAAGATCATACTTTTCTTCATTTCGCTTAGTTATAGAGTTTTGTCGTTGCAAAGTTACGACAAAAAAGTGAAAAGTGAAGAGTGAAAAGTGAAAAATTTGCTGCCGCCAAGCGATTTTGGGGGCAAAGTGTGAGAAATGGACAAACGAGTACTATCGTTTGCGGGCAATCACGTAGATGATGACAGGGGCGCCGATGAGTGGCGTGACGGCATTGAGGGGTATGACACCACTCTCGCCAGGAAGGAAACAGATGAGGTTGCAGATAAGGGCGACGACGGCGCCGCAGAGGATGGTGGCTGGCAACAGCACACGGTGGTTGTCGGTGGTGAGCAGCAGTCGGGCGATATGGGGCACAGCGAGGCCGATGAAAGCCACAGGGCCACAGAAGGCGGTGGTGACAGCCGTCAGCAGACCAGTGACGATGAGTAGCCAGTTGCGCACTCTCAGGATGTTGACGCCAAGGTTCTCGGCATAGCGGTCGCCCAACAACAGGGCGTTGAGGGGTTTGATGAGCAGCAGGGCGCCGAAGAGTCCGATGAGGGTGACACTGGCAAAGACGGGCATATTCGCCATCGACACGCCGCCGAAGGAGCCCATGCCCCAGACCATATACGACTTCACGCCCTCGTCGGTGGCGAAAAAGTTGAGTAGCGAGATGGCAGAGTTGGAGATGTAGCCGATCATGATGCCGACGATGAGCAGCATGACGTTGTTGCGCACCAGCGTAGAGAAAAAGAAGATGAGCGCCATGACGGCCATTGCGCCGATGAAGGCGGCAATCAGGATGGCGGCAAAACCACCGATCTGAAGGGAGCCCACGGACAGGCCACCGCCTAACAAGAGCATCACCAGAGCCACACCCAAGCCGGCACCGCTGTTGATGCCAAAGATGGAAGGGCCTGCGAGGGGATTGCGGAAGGCGGTCTGAAGCATCAGTCCACTGACGGCGAGGGCACCGCCACAGAGCATCGCCGTGATGGCCTGCGGCAGTCGTGACTCAAGTACGATGAACTGCCACGAGGGTTTCAGCGTCTTGTCGCCTGCGAGGATGCTGAACACGTCGGCAACGGGGATGCTGACAGATCCCATCACCAGATTCAGGGCAAACAGCACCACGATGAGCGCGCCCAAACAAGCACAATATACAAAACCCCTCTGCTTCACGTCTATAATTTTTTAATTCTTTAATTTTTTAATTTTCTTGTAGTAGCGTAGCGGGGGAAGATTGGGAATGTCGGGGTGGAGGATGTGGATGTAGTCACCCAACAGCCAGTCAGGACGGAAGGGCGACTCCTCGTAGAAGAGGGAACGCTCCACGTCGCAGCCGTAGATCTCACCGCTGCGGAAAGCCTTGAACTGATCGTAACCGTGATGCTCGCTGAGGAGTTCGGCAGGGGTGATGTCGTGGTCGCTGCTATAACGGAAGAGCCAGACATCAGCCTCGCCAGCCTTCTCCAAGACGGCCTCGAAGGGCAAAGACACACTGCCGCTGTGGTCATCGTCAGCCCAGGGATAGTCGCCGCCGGCATCCTGGATCATTTGGCCGATGGTGCTGCGGCCGCCTGGCACATACCAGACGCTGCCAGTGACTTTGTCGAGCAAGACGGTACTTGAACTTTGAGCTTTGAACTTTGAGCTTTGAACTTTATGATTACCAGCAAGGGCCTTGAGGGCGTTGTAGCTGCTGTCGACGACGGCAAAGAGACTATCGGCACGGGCCTCGCAGCCGAAGAGCATGCCATAGAAACGCAGCCACTCGGCACGGGCCAAAGGCGAAGGCTCCATATACTCGGCACACTCGATGATGGGGATGCCGATCTCTTCCAAGCGGCCATAGCCTCCGCTGTTCTCGAAGGGCGAGAGGAACAGGGCATCAGGACGCTGGTCGATGATCTTCTCCACCACAGGACTCATACCTTCACCCACATCGGTGATGCGGCCTGCCTTCACCTGTTCGTGAATCCAGGGAATCTTGATGTACTTCAGATCGGCCACACCAGCAATGCTCTGTTCACAACCAAACGACATGAGCATGGCACAATGGACGGTGGTGAACATCATGGAGCGACGCAGTGGCGTGCGGACGATTGTGGAGGTGAGAGGTGAGTGGTAAGAGGTAAGAGAAATGTCCTGAGGGTCAATGCTGTCAGGCACAAGGAGATAGCTGTGGAGGATCTTGCCTTCCTTCCACGGGTTCTTCACCACCACCTCGGTATAGTCCTTGTGGCGGACGATGCTGAGTTGGGTGGCGTACTTAAAGACGACAGTGTCGCCTGCCTCCTGTGAGGCCGTAGTCCGGCGACCTCCACAGGAAGAAGTGAAAAGAGATAAGTGAAAAGTGAAAAGTACGGGCAGAACTTTCACAAAGGTCATTATATATTTTCTTGTATTCATGATTCTCCGTCTTAACTTTTCACTTCTCACTTCTCACTTTTCACTTCTTATTTCATGTATTCAATCTCAATATCGTCGATGCAGATATAGGTCGGTGTGGTCAGACCGTAGTCGTTCTTCTTTGTGCCTTCGAAGGCAAAGGAGAGGGCTTTGATGTTATGGAAAGCCACGACGTCGCTCAGGTCGCAGTATTTCCACTCCTTCACGTAGTCACCGTCTTTAGCGAGGGGAATCTCTAGACGGGCACCGCTCATGATGTCTTCCTGGGCAGGTGTGGGATAAACGACACAGTTCAGGAAATCCTCGGCCTCGAACTTACCGGGTGTCATGCCGTCGCCGTTGAGGATGGCGTCCACCGTCCAGGCATTGTTGGTGTACCAGAAGCCTTTTACCTTGACAGGCTTGTCGAAGGTGATCTGCTCGCCGAAGGTGAAGACGACCATGAAGTTGTCGCCGCTGTGGGCCTTGCCGGTGATGTTGTTAAACTGGTCTACAGCCATCGTCTCTGAAGCAAAGGTGGTCTCCGTGCGGTTGGAAGCGCCGAAGCCACTCCAACTGGCCCAAGCGGGTGTCCAAGTGACAGGGAAGTTCACGATGTCCTCCTTGTAGGAGCATGCAAAAGCCTCAGAGCCGTAGTTGTCGACCTTCTCGCCGCTCTCATCGCCATGCCAGATACCATCGGCATTGAGGGGAGCTTCTTCGAAGCCGATGGTGGCATTGACCACCTCAGGCTGGGGCTGGGGCTGAGGTTCGGGAACAACCGGGGAGTCTTCGTTTGCCGTACAAGAACTCATTACCAGGACTGCGCCACAAGCGATGGCAGCAAGTCCGAAAAATCTGTTTGTTTTCATAACTGTTTTTGTTTTTTAATAAGTTAATAATGTAAATGGTTATTTTGAAATATATTTCTTGCCGTTGCGAATGATGATCGAGGAGCGAGGAGGGAGGAGGGAGGAGGGAGAAATGTTCATTCGGCGCCCCTGTAGGTCATAGGCAGGAGTATTCTCCTGTCTCCTGACTCCTGTCTCCTGACTCCTAATTCCCGTAATGGACGCCTCGAGATGCAGATCCTCTGCTGCCTGGATTTCCGTGGATGTCTCACCCCACCAGTCTGGGGCAGGGCATTTCTGGTTCATACCGCTATAGACACGCACAAAATCGATATGATCAAGACTGACGGGTTGTCTGTTCTCATCGACAGCCCATCCGATGTCGAAGCCGCAGCCCTCGTAGTTCCACGAATCGGCATCAGCCTTGTCCGTGAAGTTGGGCAGGTTGTCGGCATAGCCATAACGGAAACCTATGAGCACATAATAGTAATCACTCCAGGCCTTATCTACTGTCTCAGAGAGGTTGACCATATTGTCTGGCAGACGGGTACCCTTGAAGGTCAGTCCGTCTGGCAGCCACAATGGATAGTATTCCTGCAGATGATTCGCGTAACTATAGAGGCGGTCGATGGTGCCGGAGTTGCCTTGGTTGTCTGTCCAGGGGATGTCGCCCATCGGATTCTGACGGTAGGTCACCTCGTAATTGTAGATCACCTTGCCCACGCTGTCCACATCGCAACTGCCGCTGAGTTCATACCACGGGTCATCAGGCAGACCGTTGCCGTTGACATCCTGCGACACCATCACGATGCCAGCCTCGTTCATTCCGCCAAACACTTGGTTCGTCATCTCCTGATAGGCATTGCCCCAGATGGCAAAGTCGCGCTGCCCTGGGAGATTGACCACGGGATGGTCGAAGTGGAAGGTGACATATCCGCCCCATCCGCCAAGTGAGATAAGGTGGGTGTCATAATAGTCACCGGCAATGCTCTCCGTACATTTGCGTACCATATCGGCCTCCGTGTCACCCTCTTCGTATTCAGGAATGACGTTCACCCACTGCCCTGGTGCCGGACGGTATTCATCCACCGCCAGAATATACTTCGAGTGCTCTTGCGCCCCAACGGGACTTCCCCACGACAACAGCAGGGAAATTAACGACAACCATGACAACTTAGACAACATTTTGGCTGAGCCCTCAACCTTTGGTTGAGTAAAAGAATGTTGTCTTGGTTGTCCAAGTTGTCGTATATTATAATCTTGTCGTTTAAACTTTTTCATAAGTCTTTTCATTTATTGTTGTTTTTATAAAGAAACGTCGCGTGGCCTGGGATATCACCCGTCTTGACCTTCCAGTCGAAGGTACCATCGGCATGGAAGTGCAGCAGATCGCCGCTCGACACGTAATTCTTGGCATCCATCAGATAGAAGTCACGCTGCAGGGGATTCACGATGATGCCGTAGGGCATACGAATCTTCTGGATTTCTGGCGCCGTAGAGAGGGTATTCGTCACCACCTGATGACTGCGCACATTGATGATGCCGTAGGTAACAGTGTTAGTCATCGTCACCTCACTCCACTGGCTGCCGTAGAAATACAGAGAGTCGCCCACGATGCATAGATCGCTGACAGCCTGATCCAGATGGCCACCCACTTTCATATTGCCGTTGCCATCAGGCTCCAGCCAATAGATATTGGAAGCTTCATCCATATAGTTTCCACGAGAGGTCACCCAGAGTTGGCCATATTTGTCGGCCTTCAGATGGTGCAGGTTAGGAGCCACCTCTATCTTGTCTGTCTCCTGCATCGTCGAGAGGTCAACGACGCTCACCGTACTCTCATAGCCCTGTCCCGTCATACCCTGATAACCACCGCTGTTGGCCACGTAGAGACGGTTACCCAGGATGGCCATCTCCTCAGGCTGATAACCCACACTGACGGAGTCTGTCTTCTGCAGCGTAAGGGTGTCCACCTTAAACACGCTGCCCAAGGGACTTCTACTGGCTCCTGACTCCTGACTCCCGACTCCATACACAGTCCCGACATACGACGAGACATAGGCAAAGCCATCCTTGAAGGTGACATAGCGACAATTGGGAATGTTGACCTTCCCGATCCTGACGGCATCGGCAGCACGGGCCACCTCCACCTTGTTCGAACAGTTGATGACCAGCCAGAGGCGTGAACCGTAGATCTGACAGTCATTGCCCACATCACCTAATGACATCACCGTCGAGGGATTGCGCTCGGAGTAGATATTACGATAATAATGTACGGTGGAGTCCTTTCCAGAGAGGTCGAGGTAGTCGAGGGTGGCCTTGTTCGAGCCCATATTCCCCTCGTTGAGCAGATACATGCCGATGATCTCACTCTTCGTCGTCTTGCCGCCCGTATTGATATCCTCCATCGGCACCACCATCACGTCATTCCTACAGGAAGACAACAAGAGAATGATAAACGACAATAAGAGATTTTTTAACGACAACCATGACCGCTCGGCTTTGCCGCTTCGCTCTGCGAAGAACAGAGACAACTTTCCTGCTACGCCCTCGACCATTGGTCGAGAGTAAAAAAGTTGTCTTAGTTGTCCAAGTTGTCGTTTATAAATATTCATTGTCGTCTATCTAAATTCATTGTCGTTTTATATTTCTACTGTTAAAGAGAGGGCATAGTTTATGCCGGGCATGGGGTAATTCACGATGACCTCATAGTCCTGATCCAGGAGGTTGTTCACCTCTGCCTGAACTATGAACTTTGCGCTATGAACTATGAACTGATAGCGCAGCGACAAGTCGCTGGTGTACCAAGGTTCCATGTGGTTATAGAGAATGTTCTCCTGTTCGTCGTAGCGCTCGCCGGCATAGATGAACGAGTAGTTCAGGTCCCAGCCCTTGTACTTCAGGCCGAGGATGGCTGAGCCCGAGTGCCAGGGGATATAGGGTATCTGGTCGTTGTAATAGCTGTCGGCAGGATCCGTCACGTCACGGGCATCCTGATAGGTGTACTGGGCACGGGCCGTTGCCACCCAGTCCTTGCCGATCTGGAAGTCTGCCTCTGCCTCCACGTCGATGCCCTTGATATGCACCTTGCCCAGGTTAAGCATCGTCCAGCGGAACTGCTGCCCCTTGGGGTAGGCCACGATCTTGTCGTGTACCGTATTATAATAGGCGTCGAAGTGCATCTCAGCGTGACGGACGATGCCGCGAGTGAAGTGCTTGTTCAGTGCGAAGCCCACATCGTATTGCGTGGCCCGTTCCGGCACCAGGTTCGCATTGCCCAAATCGGTATAATAGAGGTCATTGAACGTCGGCATACGGAAACTCTGCTTCACATAAGCCCGCAATGAGAAGAACGTGCCTCGGAATGGATAGACGTTCACAAACAGCGCCGGCGTCAGTTTCTGAATGGAAGTCCGAGTCTGTCCGTGTTCGTCCGTGGCAGATAAATCTCCGTGGCGATGCGTCCTGTCATTGATGAACGTTGCGAGGATGGACCCCTGCGCCTTCAGATGCTTGTAGTCGATGGCTGTGGCGAGGCTCACGAGGTTCGAGATACGCGTCGGATAGGCGAAGTTCCAGATGTCGGCATCGAGCTTGTTCCATTTGAAGTCATAGCTCAGCGAGGCACTCCAGTTGGGCAACAGCTCCAGCACGTTGGCAGTCGAGAAATAAATCTCCTGCTGCTTATAGCGGTTGTCCACGGGCAACTGTGTCGAGTCACGATTCACGTAGTGAGTGTTATAATAGGCATACTTCGCCAGCCAGCGGGTGGCAAACTTGTTGCCGATGCTCTTATCATACGCCGCCTGGAAGAACGTGTTCAGATCCTGCTGCCGTTCCCCTCGTTTCCACACATTATTCACGATGGCTCCAGGGATGCCACGGGCGGAGTTATAGAGATAACCCTTCACCTGCCAGCTGCCCTGCCACAGACGGCCATAGAGATTCGCCTCGATACGTTCGGCGTGGATATCACCGTTTTGACGCACCGCCGTCGTGTCCCAGGCCGTCGTGCCGTCAGGATAACGGCGCTCATAGTGGAACTTATACTTTCCGCTGGCCGTCAGGAATCCGGCACTCACGCTACTGCTCACCGTCTCTGAGATCCTTTGTTCCCACAGCCCCGACAACCTAAACATATCACTACTCCCATACTGCGCCCTGAACCGCAAATGAGTATTCTCACTCCTGACTCCTGACTCCTGACTCCTCGAAAACACCGGCTCCCTCGTCCTAATATACACCGACCCCGCATTGCCGAAGTCTGACGCAGGCTGGAAGATGGCACTCTTCTGCCCGTTATAGAGCGTGATCTCCTCCACGTTGTCGAGCGAGAACTGTGCGAGGTCTATCTGTCCGTTCTGTGCATTGCCCAGTTCCACACCGTCATAACTGATGCCGAGGTGGTGGGTACCCATCGAACGGATGTTCACCGTCTTGATGCCTCCCACGCCGCCATAGTCCTTCAGTTGGATGCCGGAGAAGTAGCGCAGGGCATCAGCCACGGTATGGGTGTTAAGTCGTTCCAGCAGTTCTCCGTTCAGCTTCTGACTCGGCACCACCTCCCGCATGGCAGGCTTCGACACCACCACTATCTCCCGCACATGCTGTACGGAGTCCAACTTATTTTGTGCTGTGCCTGTCAGAGCCAGCCAACAAGTCATTGCCAATGTGCCTATACGGTTCATCGCTGTTAAGGACGGCCGTCATTGTCTAACCCCAGAGATCGAAAGACGGCATCGTTTTCATCGGCAGGTCTTCTGACTTACCGTCCGGCAACAGACGTCTTCCCGATAATCTCAGTGACTCTGTGTCTGTTCCGATAAGGACGGCTTACAGCAGCGGGACTGTCCGGGATTTTCACCCGATTCCCTTTTCATCACCCATAGGGTGAACCGATTTCGGCTGCAAAGGTAGTGCAAACCGAACGAAATACCAAATATTTTTGGATATTTCTGCTTATATCCTTAGTCCGAACCCCGCTATGACCCATCGCCCGGGCTGTTCCACCAGCCCAAAGTCCCGATACCTTGTGTCGAAGAGATTGTTCGCCTCTATGTACACCTTCCACTTCGGCTGTTGCCACGTCAAACGGGCATCGAAGATGACATACGGCTCATAGTCGCATACCTTTCCGTCGAAGTCCGTATAAGACCCCACGCGGTCCTGCCAGCGGCAGTCCAGACCGAGTGTAAGCTGCTTTATGATGGGCACCCTGGCACTGGCCACCAGCTTATGCCGAAGGTACTCCAGCGCATACTGTGACACGATCCCCTCCTCCTGTTCCTTATCCTGGTTGATGTAACCGTAACTAATGGATAATGGAAGATGGAAAATGGATAATTGTATGGCCGCTTCTATGCCATAGCTGTTGATGGTGGTGTGGTTTACGCTCTGCCAGACGGCCTTGTCGCCCTGCGAGGTATCCATGATCCAGTCGATCATATTCGTGCCGTGGTGATGCCAGAGGGTGGTGTTAAAAGTGAAAAGTGAAGAGTGAAAAGTGAAGCCAAGCTCGACGGCACTCATCTCCTCGGGCTTCAGGTGAGGGTCGGCGCTGTAGCCCTGCAACTTGTAATACATCTCTGTAAACGACGGCATCCGCAGCGAGGTGTTGTAACTGGCGTGGAGCTTCCAATTAGGGTGGGGACGGTAACTCACGTCCACACCGGGATAGACCCTCAGATTCATGTCGCTCCACGTGTTCTTCACCGCCACGAAACCTGCCGACACCGTCAGGTTCTTCAGCAACAGGTTCTGTTCCACGTAGGCACTGATGTTCGTTCGGTTCAGGCCGAGCGTATAGTCGCGGTCTGTGCCGCAGATATGGATCGGCTTCTCCAGCGGCTCCCCTAAGTTCCCGCTGACCAGGTCCTCGTTCCTCACCTCAGCCCCAAACGCCGTCCTCATCCTTACTCCCGTCTCCTGACTCCTGCCTCCCGTCTCCTGACTCCTGTCTCCTGACTCCTGACTCCTGTCTCCTGACTCCTGACTCCTGTCTCCTGACTCCTGACTCCTGCCTCCCGTCTCCTGACTCCTGTCTCCTGTCTCCTGACTCCAATCAAAATACCCGCTAATGCTGACCCCCCAGACGTTCGTTCGATTATAGTTGAATGCCATCTTCTCCGGCTGTCCGCGATAACCCTCATAGCGGTCCCTGTTCTGGTTCCAGTAAATGCTGGGGTCTATATGCAGTCGTCCCCATTTGGTCTCGCCCTGCAGGGCCGTAAAGATTTTGGTGGTGTGTTCGTACTGGTTGTCCGCCTGCCATTTCGATGAGGCCCAGAAGGTGCTCGATCCCCAGCCCTTATCCGCCATTCCCGCGTGCCAGTGCAACTGCAGGTTCTTGCCCTCGTACTGTCCCTGATAGAACGCCTTCCCCCCGCTGAAGTCCGTGTTCAGTCCTCCCTCCTTCGCCCTGCTCCATCCGTCGCATCGGCTGTAGTTGGCGGAGATATTAGAGGTAAGAGGTGAGAGGTAAGAGGTGAGAGAGTACCTGAAGCCGGCATGGGCATAGCCGTATGAACCTCCTTCTGCATGTATATCAGCCTTTTGATCATATCTCTTACCTCTCACCTCTCTCCACTCACCTCTCTCTCTCGTCACCACATTAATCGCCCCCACGAGCGACGATGTCCCGTATATCCTCCCCGCAGGCCCCTCGATCACCTCGATCCTCACGATATCATGGAGATCCACGGGCAGGTCCATCACGTTGTGGCCCGTCTGCGGGTCACAGATGTTGATGCCGTTGAGCAGCACGATGATCTGTTCTGAGGTACCGCCACGGATGGAGATGTCCGTCTGGGCACCGATGGGTCCTCGTTGCCTCACGTCCACGCCGATGGCGTATTTCAGTAAGTCGTTGACACTTTGTACTGGCGCCTGCGCAATAGCCTGGCGGTCCAGTACAGTTACCATTCTCGCAGCCTGACTCTTCGTCAGGGGCGCCCTCGATCCGGTCACACTAACCTCCTCGAGCATCATCTCGCGGGCCGTTGTCGTTGCAGTAGAGTCCGTCACCACGGGATCCGTACTGACACTCTCGGCAGAGGCGTATGTCAGCGTCGCCACGGAGAGCACGCTGCACACCACCTCCCTGCCCAGACAACTGAACAGCGAGTAACCCTTGTTCCCAAACTGTCGGAACACGAGCACCTGGCGCTTGTTGAATATCGGTTTGTACATAATTGGCTGCAAAATTACACATAATTTTCTATTTATCACATGCGAAGTAAAAAAATGTGCAGAAAATAATGATAAAACGAAAAGAGGGCCGACAGCATATACATCTGTCAGCCCTCTTTCCCCTCCTGAGTAGGAGGGGTTAGGGGTGGTCTGATCCGCCTCCTTACATCGCTATCGGCCCATACCCCATGCAACTCGTCGTTGTGATGGCCGTCAGGAAGGCTGTGAGCGCGGCTACTACGACCTTCACCGCAATCTCAACTATACGCTTCTTCATAATTGTCAATTTTCAATTATCAATTATCAATTGGCGTAGCCTTAGTTCTGGTCCATCTCATCGCCTTTACCCTTGGTGAACAGCTTGCTCGCAACCTCACTCGACTCACCGTCCTTGATGGCGATGGCCTTCACGGTCGTGGTGTCGCTCAGGGTGAATGCCTCACTGTAGAGCGTGCTCTCGGCCGTAGGAGCACTGCCATCGGTGGTGTAGTGGATCTCTGCGCCGTCAGGGCCACTCATGCTCACTGAGGTAGTCTCAGCAAACGGAGTCGTGCCGCTGATCGTGGGTGAAGCCAGAGTCTGGTTCACGGAGCCGTTGCCGCCGTTGGACGAACCACCGTTCTGAGTACCGCCGTTCTGCGAAGAACCACCGTTCTCGTTGCCGTTCTCGTTCTCACCACCGTTCTCGTTGTCCTCCACCTCGCCGCTGTCGCCAGAGGTCACGCGCTTCAGCACGTTGCCGTCCTCGTCCAGGCAGGTGATCTGAATCGAGGTGTTCTTCAGCTCGTCCTTCACCTCCACGTTAGGAGTGAACACGATGCGGCGCGTGGTAATCAGGTTGGCCTTCACGTCCTCCAACTCAGCCACCGCCTTCGAGCGCACGCCGAAGCGCATCGTTCCCAGTCCGGGCAGGGGTACGCTGTGACCCTCAGTGGCCCACGTGCGGATTACTTCACCTGCGGCATCCCAAGCCGCCTTGATCACACCTGCAGAGATTCCGCTGTGGGTCGAGGCCTCGGAAAAGACCTTCTTCTCTGCAATCGGAATGTACAGGTCCGGACGCATCACGAACTTCATTCCAGGGTTCTTACCCAATTTCACTTCACGTCGTTGTGCAATTACTTTAATAGCCATAGTCTAATTTAGTTTTTTAAATAGTTTGTAACATTGAGCCCTTTTGGCTTACGCCGCTTTCCCGTTTAACGGGAATGCTCAAATGTTTGTAAATAAAATTATTAATTCTCTCATTGTCGCCTGAGACAGCTTCGAAGGGGGCCCATTAAAGGAAAATCTTGCTATGATTAATGCGCGCAATTTCTAGATTTAATTCTCGCAATTTTTATCCTTAATCTTGCATCTCTGCCATGCTCATTTTGACACTGCAAAGTTACAAAAATTTCAAATACGAAACAAGCCTTTTCGTATTTTATCTTGAATTTATTTGAAATGTTAAAATGACGATCAAAGCAAGAGCAGAGCCAAGCAATGTTTGCTTGAGCTATGCCTTGCAAGGAGGAATTCGACGAAGTCAAATTGAGCGCGGCAGAGCGGCAGAGCGGCAGTGCGGCATTAGCAAATCACGATCCGCGGCAACCATAGCTATTATATTATATATAATTATTATATATTATAATATATAATAATTTAAAATAGATATATATACCACCTCCTCCCTCCCGAGCCGTGACGTCATTCGAAAAAGCTAATGCCGCGCCGCCGCGCTGCCGCACTGCCGCGCTCAGTGTCTTTAATACAGCAGGCCTACCACCCAGAGAGGCAGCTTCTTGCCAATGGGGAATTCCATCGAGTCTGCGAGAATGTATGAGTTAGGAATGTCTGCTATCTGGTCGAACGATTTATCCTGGCCGCCCACTTCTACCGTTATCTTGCCGTCAATCAAGAAGTCACCCTGCGTCTTACCATACTCAACGGTATGACCTACCGACAGTTGGTTGACCACAAAGCACTCTCGCTGGGTGCCTACATTCAGATTCGAGCTCAGCGCGCAGAGCATATTGGGATTGTGCACATATATCTTGTCAGGCTTCTGCATCTTGGTCACCGACTTATTATCCGCATACAGCAGATGCAGCAACTCCGCCCTCTGCATACTCGACAGATAGCTCAGCACCGTATTTTTGTTCAGTTCCAGATACGATGCCAGTTTGGCGATATTCACATCGTAAGGCACATTATTGGCCAGAAACAGCATCATCGCCTTGAGTTTGCGTGTGTAGGCTGGATCAACGCCACAGAATTGCGTCATCTCCTGATCGATGATAAAGCTCACCACATTCTCTATGCGGCTGTAATATTCCTGCTCGTCGCCATCGTAGAAGGGGTAATAGCCTGCACGCAGATACTCCTCAAACAAAGGTTGAGGATGACACACCTTGCACACCTCGTCGCAAACAGCATCCGCATCCTCCAGCACCTCCTGCAGCGTATGTACAGGCAGTTCGATGTTCTTATAGAAACGAAGATACTCTCTGAACGATAGACCAGCCATATCGTAGTTCAGCACCCTGCGCGACAGATCGGCATCGGCATTCAGAATCTGTAGTAGCGACGAGCCTGTAAATGTAATTTTCATATCGGGCCACAGGTCGATAATCTCTTTCAGTTCCTTGCTCCATGTAGGATATTTATGCACTTCGTCCAGAAACAAGTGCTTGCCTCCCATCAGGTGGAACCGCTCAGCCACTTCCATCAGCGTGTGACTGGCAAAGTACATGCTGTCCATCAGGCAATATAACGCCTCGCCAGCATTCACCCCATACTTCTGCTTGATATACTGTCTCATCAGCGTTGTCTTGCCTACGCCTCGCGAACCACGTATGGATACCAGTTGCTTCTCCCAGTTCACAGACTTCATGATTTCGCGGACGATGTCAGTGTTTGTCTGCGATATCAATATACGATGTTTCTTTAATAGGGTCTCCATAATAACTATTTTTGCGTGCAAATATACGCAAACTTATTGTAATAACCAAATTTATAGTCAAAAAGGTTGTTGTAATAAGCGATTTTGTTTGTTTTTAGGTTGTTTAAGCAAGCGTTTGTATCGGCTGACCCGATTTATTTTATCTTTTTCCTCAAAATCTTCCTTAGATCTTCCTTAGTTTCATTCCTTTGTGCCTGAGGCCAACGCGCCATTTCTCAACATTCATCAAAAACGGACACCCCAATCATATTTATAATAATTCTCATCAGTGAAATCTCCGATTTTCAATTTTCCATTTCCAAGAAATGCTATTTCTACAGATTCTCGAAATAAACCGCCCCAATCACTCCAATAGCAGCAAGAGACAATAGCTTTATTTCTATCAATTAAGACCTTGGGAGATAAGTCAGTTTCTAAATTATACAGGCTTTCTATCTCATGGACTTCCAAAGAACATATATCCTTCAATTGCTCACGTTGGAATATGAGTTCTCTTTTTGTATAATACTTTCTTCCAGAGAAAGGTAGCACAGTTTTTGAAATGCATATAAGATAGGCTTGCCATGCTCCCATAGGTATTGGATCGATTGAGAGGTGCAAAAACATTTCGAACGTAAATCGTAAGATTCGCATATTCTCACTGTCTCCAACCTCCCATTTATCGAAACCATATGGTCTTCTCATGATTGGCTCTTCAATACCTTGATAACAATGGAACCAAGATTGTTGACATCCATGAAAAATCCTAGGGGGTGCTCCTTCAATATAGATACCCAAATGGTAGCCAGGATCTGCATGTACACAATCAAGCATGTCTATAATGGGGAAGACTGTCTCTGGATGGTCTTCTTGCAAATTGTTCAGGGCACCAATGAATAATCTCCCAAACGTGATGAACTGATCTGTCTGATTCATTAACTTAACATTTTTCTTCTGCAAAGATAGTGATTTGTCTCTTTAGTTCCAAATTATAATGTTTTGCAAGCCTTGCAAAGTGGAAAGATTTGGTACAATAGTGAAAAAATACTATTTTTGCACCAGATATATCTGCATGTGAGTGGCTTTGAAAGGATCAATTCCCGGTACTGCCGTGCAGAGAATCTAAGAAACAAATCCTGCAGTAGAAGTAAAGCATGCTGTCTTGATAGGTATGTTTCTTGCCCATGGATGGTTGGATATTGGCGGGAATTGGGTCCGCCGAGAAGTGACTTCTGTTCAGGGGCTCTTTTAGAAGATGACTAAAATAAATGTGAATAAAAATGCGCATTGTAACAGGAACATATATCTTTGAATGTTACCTAATGCCTTGGACAGAGATTGAACTTGGATTAGGTGTTGGCTGTGAATTCTTTGAGATTCCATTGGAACTATCAAACGAAGACATACAAGCACTTGCTGATATGATGAATTGGGCTTGGGATAATGAATGGTTTGAACATTCAACATCCGAAACGGTTTGCACAGAGTTACTGAAAAAACTCGCACCTCAAATATTTGAGAGGATACAGCCTTTAGTCCATCAACAATTCTGTCGCAAATATCCAAATAGTGAGAATGTACAAGGATTTGGAGTCTATGAAATATTTATCCCAGATGAGATAATTGAGTATGCAAGGGAAAATGTGTAGTTTATAATATATCGCCTATGGATAAAGAACGATATCTGTTTTTGGATTTTGACGGTGTTCTCAATACGATGGAATACCAGACGGCCCTACAATGGAAAGGCGAGCCAAGGAAGGATCAGTATGGTTCTCTCTTTGATCCATGTGCCGTCGAGAACCTAAATCTCATCATCGAGCAAACAGCTGCAAAGATTGTTATTTCGTCTTCTTGGCGGCTTGATGGTATAAAGAGAATGAGAGAGATGTGGTCTGCAAGAGGATTACCTGGAGAGATTTGCGGAATAACACCAGAATTGAACCAAGTTTGTTTCAACAGTCTTGAAGAAAAGAGGAACTCTATTTCTGTTATACCTTACGGTACGCGAGGCTTAGAGATCAACGAGTGGATACGTACAAATCATGATATTTACCAAAGGCATGTGGGTTATTCTTATGCTATAATCGATGACTTCGATGATTTTATATCTAGTCAGATGTCTCATGTCGTACTCACAGAACCAGAAATAGGATTGACAAAAGAGATTGCGGAAAAAGTTATATCATTGCTACTGTAGGAGTCTTACTTTGCTAAAGTTTCTAAAAAGCCGACAATGGGCTGAACGTTATTCCAAATTATTTGATATCTTTGCGACATTAATTGAATTAAAAGATGCTTAATATATACATTCCCAAAGAACCTCAATTGAAAGACTATGGTATATCCGAAATAGAAATACCAGAGATTGAAGCCTTTGTCGTTAAGCCTATTAAAAAGGCAAGGAAAAGAGAGGATGTACTATTCAACTACTCTATTATTGTTTTTGCAATTGTCTTCTATTGCGCCCTAGTTGGAGTGTTTTATTATAAAACCGGGTGGTTTATTCATACAAAAGACTGGGACATGTCTATCTTTTTATTTGCAGGAATATTATTGTTTTTCTTATGGTTCCCTTTCCCTTTTATTTTTCTTGGAAGCAGTATTACTAAAGTACTATTAGACAAATTAATTCCATCCTCTATGCTTCACGATAGAGATGAAGAATATGATGAAAGGACAAAAAAAATGAAATCTATGCAAGCCCAACTCTCTCAATATAAATCTGATTATACCAATTGGGAACATACAATGGAAAGAACTGAGAAGGATTATCCACAAGCAGAGAAGTATTTCCCAAGAGAGCTCAAAACTGGCACTTTTCAATACCTTGAGTTTGAACGCAAATACATCTCATTTTACATCAAGGAATACTTTATTGATCGTTTCATGAAAGAAGTAGAGCATGTAGACAATTTATTAATAAAAGAAAGAGAAGAGGAAGAAAGGCGTCATCAGGAAGAATGGTGGAAAAACATTAGTGATGCTGAATTTGAAAATGAAGTCGGGAAATGGTATAAGGATAAGGGCTACAAAGTAAAAGTTACTCAAAAAAGTGGTGATGGGGGTGTGGATATTATTCTACAAAAAGATGGCGAAACCTCATACGTGCAGTGCAAACAATGGAAAGATTACGTACCAGTAAGCGTTGTTCGTGAATTATTTGGCGTAATGTCCTTACATAATGTAAAAAAGGGTGATATTGTTTGTTTAAAAGTACATGACCCACGATGTGGGAATGAAACCCAAAGAACCGATGCGTTTGCGGCAATGCCGCAAACGTGAAGTTACCATTTTCAATGGAAATGCCTACCTTTGCTGTCGACAAGCAAGAAAG
>JAEEPF010000038.1 GCA_016284635.1 Prevotella sp. | reverse complement strand
ACTTCCTCCTCTTAATGAGCAACACCGCATTGTGGCAAAGATAGAAGAAATTCTACCAAAGGTAGAGGAATATGGCAAAGCGCAGGATGCACTTAACAAACTGAACGAGGAACTTCCAGAACGTTTAAAGAAAAGCATTCTCCAAGAAGCCATAGAGGGCCGCCTAGTCCCCCAAGACCCCAACGACGAACCCGCCTCCGACCTCCTCGACAAAATCCGCCAAGAAAAAGCCCAACTGGTAAAGGCCGGCAAGCTCAAAAAGAAAGATCTTATTGAAACACCCATCCCTGAAGATGAAATCCCCTTCGACATTCCAGATACTTGGAAGTGGGTAAGATTTGGTTCTATAACAATCAATAGAGATAGCGAAAGAGTCCCTCTATCTGTTGACGAAAGAAGCAAGTTAAATAAAATCTACGATTACTATGGTGCCTCTGGTGTTATTGATAAAGTAGATAAATACTTGTTTGATAAACCATTGTTGTTAATTGGGGAAGATGGTGCTAATTTGATAAATAGAAGTTCACCTATTGCCTTTATTGCTACAGGAAAATATTGGGTGAATAATCATGCTCATGTATTGGATTATATAAATGAAGACTTAATGCAATATATGTGCTGGTACATAAATGCAATTTCTCTTGTAGACTACGTAACAGGGACGGCTCAGCCCAAAATGAATCAAGAAAAAATGAATTCAATTTTGGTGGCGCTTCCTCCTCTTGCAGAGCAACAT
This sequence comes from Prevotella sp., assembly GCA_016284635.1. Taxonomy (GTDB): domain Bacteria; phylum Bacteroidota; class Bacteroidia; order Bacteroidales; family Bacteroidaceae; genus Prevotella. Next base: position 22,852 of record JAEEPF010000038.1, on the reverse strand, counting down.
CGCATTGTGGAAAAGTTGGAGCAACTACTTGGGGAGATCGATAAACTAAAGAAGTAGAAGATGAACAGACTCGTTCTCATAGGCAACGGATTTGATTTGGCTCATGGCCTGAAAACCAGCTATAAACACTTTATACTATGGTATTGGGATCAGTGGGGAAATCGCTTATTGAATGCACTTGAAAAGACTGATACAGACGGTTTATGTTCGTTTAAGATAAAAGATAATGTTGAAGTACTCAATTGGGCTTCTGTGTTTCAAGGATGGTATTATAAGAGGGAGAATCCTTTTATTCCTTGGCAAACAAATGATGTCATAAATCTGGCAATGAAGGATAGAAATTTATGTGATTTTACTATAACGAGTCCTTTGCTTCAAAGAATATGTAAACATTTAGAATATGGCTGGGTTGATATAGAAAATGAATATTATTTGTTACTTCGACAACGGATTTCCAGGTTTAGACCATCTACAGAACAGGATATTAAGGACTTGAATGTTCATTTGAATACATTACGGGATTATTTGATTAATTATCTCCGTACAGAGGAGGAGAAAGAAACAGAGATTAAAGAAGAGATAAAGGACAAGATATATCGTCCCATCATGAAAGACGAGATTGCTGTGGCTAATCAGAAATTTTCTGGTAATCGCCTTGGAGATTCTGTTCCTTCAAACATCATGTTGCTCAATTTCAACTATACTAAGACGCCAGAACTATATATGAAAGACTCCTCCCAAGTAAGAGTCAACTATATTCATGGAAAGTTAGACAATCCAGATAGTGTGATATTTGGCTATGGGGATGAATTGGATGAGGACTATAAAAAACTTCAGGAACTAAATGAGAATGAAGCTTTGCGTCATATTAAGTCCATCCGTTATTTGGAATCAGATTGTTATCGAAAGGTATTGGAGTTTATAGAATCTGGCCCTTTCCAAATATGTATCATGGGACATTCTTGCGGCAACTCTGATCGTACGTTACTAAACACGCTTTTCGAGCATCGTAATTGCGTATCAGTAAAACCATATTTTTATATAAATGGACAAGAGGACAATTTTCTTGAACTCGTTCAAAACATTAGTCGTAACTTTAATGATATGAAACTGATGAGAGATAGGGTGGTTAAAAAGCCCTATTGCGAACCACTAACATAATAAAGAAAACAAAAACAATAAATATTATTATGATACAACATGTAGATAAATATCCGATTTACAGCATCTTCGACAAGGAGTCAAAGGTATATTATTTTATCCCAAAGTATCAGCGTGCATATACCTGGAGTTATACTGAATGGGGTAATCTCTTTGATGACCTCTATGAGAATAATGAGGGCTATTTTATTGGTACTATTATATGTATTAATCAAGGCGATTCGATCCAACCCTTTTTGGAGGTCATTGATGGTCAACAGCGATTGACAACGATTAGTTTGCTACTTGCGGCTGTATATACCCAGTTAAGCATGTTCCCGTTGGATGATGATGATGACTATGATGATACGATGTCGTCGCTGAAACGATCCATACGCTGTAAAACTTCTCCCAACCAAATGAGGCTGGTTCCTCAGATTCAGGAGAACAATCTGGATGATTATAATCAGTTAATGGGTGAGCTGGATCTAAGGAAGAATATAACACAACGTAAGCCATATTTCCCCTTGCGTAAGATTTACAGATGCTATAAATACTTTCAAGAGAGATTGACAGCACTGATAAGTGAAGTTGAAGGTAATGAGGCAAAAACCAACATTCTGCTTGGAATCTATGACAAGATAAAGTCGGCAATGGTGGTGAAAATCGAAGTCTCTTCACATTCGGATGCTTATGTACTGTTCGAATCTCTAAACAATAGAGGTACTCCTCTTACAGCCATCGACCTTATGAAAAATCTTATTATGGCCAAGGCGGAAGGATCAGGAATGAGTACTGACGATTGTTTTGAACAATGGCGCACTCTGCTCGATAACTTGTCTGATAACTATCAGATTCAGGAGCGTTTTTTCCGTCAATATTATAACGCTTTCAGAAAGAGTCTGAATAAGCCTTTTGAGAAGAAGGACGATAAGCAAATCAAGTATCCTTTAGGCTCAGTGGCCACAAAGTCTAATATGTTGTCCATCTACGAGAGGATTATTAAGAGAGACCTTAGTGGCTTCCTTGACGAAATAACTTTGTGTGGAAGTATCTATTCGAAGATTGTATTCCCTCAGAAATCTGATATAGATAATCCTTTTGCTGATAATTTGTTAGATCTACTGCATATCCAGGGAGCGCCATCATATATTCTGTTACTTTACCTATTAAGGAATAAGGTAGAACTTGACTTGAATGATAGAATTATCAATAGTATCGTTGCCTTCCTGAGTAAATTCTTTGTTCACAGAAATGTTACCGACTTCCCTAATACGCGGGATTTGGCAAGATTGTTTATGGAAATCATTTCGAAAATCGAAGATGAGAAACTACAAGGAGCGCAAATCTATGACAAGGTTGTTGAAATACTTAGGAGTAATTGTTTGGACGATAGCATATTTGAAGAGCGTCTGCGAGGCAACTTGTATAAAGAGAATGTTGATGCTACAAGATTCTTGCTTTGTTCTTTGGCAGAACATACTATGACTAATGAAAGCAATAATAATCTTTGGGATAGATATGGTAGCGGAAACTATATCTGGACTATTGAGCACATCTTCCCAGAAGGCGAAAATGTGCCACAAGAGTGGGTTGATATGATTGCTGACGGAGATAAGAATAAGGCTAAGGAGTATCTTGACATATATGCCCACAAACTTGGTAACTTGACGATGACTGGTTATAATTCGACGCTTAGTAATCTGTCGTTCGAAAAGAAAAGAGACAGAACTGATAAGCAGGGAAAGTATGTTGGTTATAAGAATAACCTCTCCATCAATGAAGACTTGGCAAATAAGGAGAAGTGGACTATTGAAGATATCCAACAACGTACAGATAAACTCGTTGAACAGTTATTGGTCATGTATAAATTGTGATGCTGGGTTAACATTTCTGCTTTTTCCCTACATATATATAAAAAGGTATAGAAGTTTAGGTGGAATCAAAACTAAAGTGTAACTTTGTAGACGAATATGGAACAAGAGATAAAAGATCTAGCAAGGGTTGACCAGCTGTTTGAGCGCATATCGACGCTGATAGAACAGGCGAGGCGACATGTAAGAACAACCGTTGATCTGACGGAGGTCTATACAAAATTTTACATAGGTCAGTACATCGTAGAAGATGAGCAGCAAGGTCAGTATCGTGCACAATATGGAAAGCAGGTGCTGAAAAACTTGTCAGGACGCCTGACAGATCGTTTTGGTAGCGGATGGTCTGCTGAAACCCTTAAATTATGCAGGCGCTTCTTTCTAGTTTATTCAAATTCGGTAAACAGTGTTTACCCAATTCAAGATGAACCCCAAAACACTTATTTGGAAAAGGGTAAACAGTGGTTACCCAATTCAAAATCCGAAACAGTGTTGCGGAAATCTTCAGAATCCCCTTCTTTTCCCTCTCATGGAGCCATTATCTTATTTTGATGCGCATAGATAACCCTGATGAGCGTAGTTTTTACGAGATAGAGTGTACGCAACAGCAATGGAGTGTACGTCAATTGAGTCGTCAGGTGGGCAGTAGCCTTTATGAACGGCTGGCATTGAGTCGTAACAAGGATGAGGTGATGCGATTGGCTCGAGAGGGTCAGACTATAGAGAAACCCTCTGACATTATTAAGAATCCTATGACGCTGGAGTTCTTGGGATTGAAGGAAGAGGAAGCGTACACAGAATCGAAATTGGAGAGGGCTATCATTAGCAAGTTGCAGGATTTCATGTTGGAAATGGGCAAAGGCTTCCTGTTTGAAAAACGTCAGAGGCGGTTCACCTTTGATGAGCAGAACTACTATGTGGACTTGGTGCTATATAATCGTTACCTTCAATCGTTCGTCCTGATAGATTTGAAGACGGACAAGCTGACCCATCAGGATTTGGGACAGTTGAAAGAATGGATTGATGAATATAATGAATTGAATCCAGAAGAAGCATGACATTATGGAAGGATATGTTCAGAAGTTAGGAGGAGTGAAGCGGTATGTGCAGTTTCTGGAGATCAGCGATGATCCGGAACTGGTGGCACAGTATCGTAAGTGGCATTCGGAAGAGTACAGTTGGAAGGAAGTGCGCGACGGCATCAAGGCTGTAGGCATTCTGGAGATGGAGATATACATCTTGGGCAGTAAACTGGTGATGATTGTCGATGCGCCTGTTGATTTCCAGTGGGATGAGGCGATGGCGCGTCTGGCCACATTGCCGAGACAGGCTGAGTGGGAGGCTTTCGTTTCAAAGTTCCAGGGATGTCCTGCCGATGCCCGCAGTGACGAGAAATGGCAGCCGATGGAAAGGATGTTCAGGCTGTACTAAACTTTTGTGAGTACAGCAATGTTACCCAATGCGGATGCGGGCATCGACAGCGATGACGTTTTGGTCGTCGGCAAGGAGGGGATTGATGTCGATTTCCTTGATCTCCGTGGCGAAGCGGAGGAGGGTGGAGAGACGCACGATGATCTCCGCATATTTCTGTTCGTTGATGCCTTTCTGCCCGCGCGTACCTTTTATGATTTTATAGCCTCGCAGGGAGTGGATCATCGAATAGGCCTCGGCATAGGAGAGGGGAGCGAGACCAGAAGAGACATCCTTGAGCACCTCGACGAAGATGCCACCCAGTCCACAGAGCACGACATGGCCAAAGCGTTCCTCGTATTTCGCACCGATAAACAGTTCCGTGCCTTTCAACATTTTCTGCACCATCACGCCCGTGGCGTCTGGAATCTGCATCATACGGTCGAACTCAAGGGCGAGGTGTTCTGCTGTTCGGATGTTCAGCGTCACACCACCCACATCACTCTTATGGACAGGTCCGACAACCTTTGCCACCACGGGATAGCCCGTCTTCTCTGCGAAAGCGATGAGTTCTTCTTTCGAGGCTGATACGAGTTCAGGCACCAATGGGATGCCGGCGCAGGAAAGAATCTCGCGGACTAAATCGGGGGAGATATAGCCCTCCTGGTGAATACCACTGATGATCTGGTGCAGACGCGTGATGTCGACACCATAGAGCTCTACCTCAAAGGGTGAGGCCTGAGGGGTCTTCATGATCTGACTCAGGGCCGTGGCCAAAGTGACCTCGTCGCTGAAGTTGACATGGCCCTTTTTGAGGAATTCCTCGACTTCAGGGCCTGCAGTATGGAGACTGGGCAGGATAGGGAAGATGGGCTTTTTACATTCGCGGATCTTCTGATCGAGCACGTCGTAAGCCTCGTAGAGCTGGGTGAGGCCTGGGGTGCCGTAAATGACTGCGATGGCGTCAATCTGGTCGAACTTATGCTCGCAGTAGTCGATGACAGTGCCAAGCTGTTCTGGTGTGCCAGTAGCAAGGAAGTCGATAGGATTGGCGACAGATGAGCCGGGGAACAACTTCGTCTTCAGTTCTTGGGCATAGTAATCAGACGACAATTCGGTTTTTTCAGACGACAACTGAGACAACTTGGACAACTCTTTTTCAGGCAGAACTTCTGCCTGTGGCGACATGTTGTCGCCATTAGATGTTGTCTTTGTTGTCTCTGTTGTCGTTATTAAGGAGGGGACATTGAGGCCGCCTTTGGAGAGTGCATCAGTGAGCATGACGCCAGGGCCGCCAGCATGGGTGACAATGGCGAAGTTCTTGCCTTTCAACGGTGGAAGGGTGAAGATACAGCCGACAGTGGTGAGTTCCTCTCGTGAGAAACAGCGCACGATGCCGGCCTTACGGAAGAGGGCCTCGACGGCAGCGTCAGAGGATGCCAGCGCTCCTGTATGACTGGAGGCTGCACGGCTGCCACTCTCGCTCGAACCTGCCTTGATGGCTGCAATGCGACATCCCTTACGGATCAGACGACTGGCATAATAGAGCAGTTTATCAGGGTTGGAGATATTCTCGACATAGAGCAGTTTCACCAAGGAGTCGGTCTCAGGGTTGAAATGATCGTCCATATACTGCAGCACGTCCTCAATGCCAATCTGCTTGCCGTTTCCGATACTCCATACAGAATTGAATTTCAATCCTTTAATCACAGCACTCTCAAGGATGAATACAGCCGTTGCACCACTACCGCTGATGAAGTCTGCACCCTTCGGATCGAGGTTCGGAATGGGCAGGGTGAAGACACTGTGATGGTTGCGGTTCAACAGTCCGATACAGTTGGGTCCGATGAGGGCTGCCCCATATTTTTCACAGGTGTCGAGGATGCGCTGTTCGAGTTCTGCCCCTGCCTTCGTCTCCTCACCAAAGCCTGCGGAGATGATGATAAACGCCCTGACGCCCTTCTCTGCACAGAGGTAATCGACATAGTCAGGACAATACTTCGCTGCCACCACGAGGATGGCAAGGTCTGTTTGCGGGATCTCCTTCACATCGTGGAAGGCCTTGATGCCCTGAATGTTGTCTTCCTTCGGATTGACTACCCGCAGGTCTCCCTGGTAGTCCCCGTTGAGAAGATTACGTACGATGGCCCCTCCGGGCTTATGCGTGTTGTTGGAGCCGCCGATGACGACGATGCTCTCGGGATTGAGTAACTGTTCGTTTATCATGTCGCAAAGTAATATCTAAAGTAATATCGATGCAAAGATAATATAATAATTCATAAATTCCAAATGATTTTGAAATTATTTCGTTACCTTTGCATTGTTTTTATAGTTTAGAGTTCATAGTTCATAGTTCATAGTTTACAGAAATGAAGAAATGTTTCACTTTATTGCTTGTGATGATGATACCGATATTCCTGTTTGGAGAGTCATATTCTTCCTTGTGGAAGAAAGTGGAGGAGGCCAATGAGAAGGACCTTCCCCAGACCGAGTACGAACTGTTGCAGAAGATCGTGGCGAAGGCCGAGAAAGGCAAGGACTATGGTCAGTTGCTGACGGCAGAATTGCAGAGTGCCGACGTGATGGCGCATATCGCCCCAGACTCGCTGAAACCTGCGATGGAACGGCTCCAGCAGCGTTACGAGGCCACTACCGACGTGGTGCTTAAGACGGTGTACCAGACGGCACTCCATCGTATCTATAGCCGTAACTACAGCCTGGGCATGACTATCGAAGAGCCTGTGCTGACACCAGAACTCTGCGAACAACTCGCACGGGTGAAGGACGCAGCCTACAGTCCGTTTGTCATCAAGGGTGTCGATGCCGGCATCTTCAACAACGACCTCCTGCATGTCATCGGCTACGAGGTGGACAACCACAGGAACTACCAGGCGATGTATGACTATTATAAAAAGGTGGGCAATCGTCGGGCAGCCTGTATCACCGCAGCCAGAGTGTATTGTTATGCCTCGAAGGACGAACTCGAAGCTGTCATCAAGGAATATGAAGACCTGCCGGAGTGTGGCGAACTGGCCATGGAGCGCTATCGTGACATCCCCTACGACCAGAAGTCCGAGAAACTTTCCTATATAGAGGAAGCACTCGGCAAGTGGGGGAGCAAATGGCCACGTATGAAGAACTCGTTTGAGAACAACCGCCGCGAACTGACCAATCCCCAGTTCCGCCTGTCGTTCGACCAGAAGGTGGTGTTGCCGGAACAGTCACAGGAGGTGTCGCTGACAGAGATCCGTAACCTCCGTTCTGTCTCGCTGACTGTCTATCAGGTGAATGCCCAGGGCGACATCGACATATCGCCTGATTACTCCGAGGGTTACAAGAAGATCAAACCGCTGTTGGGCGAGGTGGTCTATGAGACGACGAGGGAGTATGGTGAAAGGAGTCAGGAGACAGGAGTCAGGAGTCAGGAGACAGGAGTCAGGAGAGAAGTAGAGTTCTTCGAGGACGTTATTAAGATAAAGGGTCTGCCCGTGGGTGTGTATATGCTGGAGTTCCAGTCGAATCCCAAGACAGAGATCGTCCGTCGCCTGTATTTCGTGACGGATGTCTATACCATCGCAGAAGACCAGCCAAGTCCGGAGGGCGTACGTTATGTGGTGGTCAGTTCCAGGACTGGCCAGCCCATCGCAGGGGCCCATCTGCACATCAAGGAATACACCACCTATGCCGCTTTTGATGAGTTTGACGTGGTGACTGATGCCCAGGGCGAATGTCTTTTCAAGACGCAGGATGTCAGTCGTCGTAGGGAGGTCTTTGCCTATACTGACACGGACAAAGCCTGTCCTGTGTTGAGTGAGAACTGTCGTTACAGTTACTATAGCGGTGATGAACTGGTCAAGAAGACCTGCATCTATACCGACCGTGCCATCTACCGTCCTGGCCAGAAGGTCTTCGTCAATGCCATTCTCTATCAGGTGGAGCATGGGATGGATCAGACGGCACAGGAGCATGTGGCAGCCCATTTCCAACTGCGTGATGCGAATAATAAGGTGGTGTCTGAACAGGATGGTACCACCGATGACTATGGTGCCTGCTCCTGTGAGTTCACCTTGCCGTCATCCGGTCTGACGGGTTCGTTCTGTATCCGTGTGAACGGTCAGAGCCATTACATCCGTGTGGAGGAGTACAAGCGTCCAACGTTCCATGTTGAGTTTCCTGAGGTGAAACAAGCATACGCCGCTGGCGACACGCTGACGGTGAAGGGTAACGCCATTACCTATGCCGGCGTGCCTGTTCAGGGCGCGAAGGTGATTTATAAGGTGGTGCGTCGCACAGCTTTCTGGTGGTGGTCGTACAGCCGCTATTGGGAGACAGCCACCCTTGGTTACAGAAACGATGGCGACGAGATCTTCCAGGGTGAAGCCGAGACAGGCGTGGATGGTACGTTTGACGTGACGATGCCGTTTGTGATGCCTGAGACGCAATATCCGATGTACTACCAGTTCGTGGTCACTGCCGATGTGACAGATACCGCCGGAGAGACCCACAGCGGACAGCTCTCACTGCCTTTAGGCAACAGGAAACAGGCGCTGAGTGTCGATCTGGAGGAGAAGATGCTCATCGACGACAAGCCTGTGATGACTTTCTACCTGATGAATGCCGCAGGCAAGAAACTTGATGCTGAAGTGCAATACCGCATCGACAATGGCAAATGGCAGAAGACCAAGACTAATTGTCCATTATCCATTGTCTATTATCAATTGTCGAGTGGCAAGCACACTGTGGAGGCCACTTGCGAAGGCGACAGTCTGAAGCGTGAGTTCGTCATCTTCTCGCTCGATGATAAGCGTCCTGCCACAGAGACCGACGATTGGTTCTACCAGTCTGATTCGCGCTTCCCCAACGATGGCAAGCCCGTGACTATCCAGGTGGGTTCTTCCGATCAGGATGTGCATGTCGTCTACAGTATCTTCTCCGGGAAGAAGGTGATTAAGCGTGGCACCGCAGACATCAGCAACCAGCTGATGAATCTGAAGCTCAGCTACGATGAGGCGTATGAAAACGGTCTGTTGCTGACCTTTGCCTGGGTGAAGAATGGCAAGTGCTATACCCATTCGGCACAGATCCATCGTCCGCTGCCAAACAAGAACCTCACTCTGGCGTGGACCACTTTCCGTGACCGCTTGAAACCAGGTCAGCAGGAGGAGTGGACACTGACGGTGAAGGACTGCAACGGCAAGCCCGTCGATGCCCAGCTGATGGCCACGCTCTACGACCAGAGCCTCGATATGCTGCAGTCTCACTCATGGTCGCTGGTGCCTTATACCGACCTGCCTTTGCCCACAAACAGATGGGTCTATCCCAGTCGTTCCAAGGTGAGCAATATGGCTTCTCATCCCTGGAGTTCCCTTAGTGTAAAGGAACTGGTGTTCAGCCATTTCGATTCCAGTGTGTTCCCTGGTCTCTACTATAACCGTTTCCGTCGCTTCTCCCGTGGTGCCATGCTCAGCAGAGGTATGTCGAGAGTCGCGAATGATGAGGATGGCATGGTTTACGAAGAGGCTATGGTGGCTATGGAGCCGCCGATGGCCTATGCCAAGAGTGCAGAAGAGGCTGGAGACAGGAGTCAGGAGTCAGTAGACAGGAGTCAGGAGACAGGAGACGGGAGTCAGGAGTCTGGGAACGATCAGGTACAGGTGAGGGAGAACCTCAACGAGACCGCCTTCTTCTATCCTCAGCTGACTACGGATGCTGAGGGACGTGTGGCCCTGAAGTTCACGTTGCCTGAGAGCCTGACCACCTGGCGACTCATGGCATTGGCCCATACCCGTGATATGTATGTGGGACAGATCGTGGGCGAGGCTGTGGCACAGAAGGACGTGATGATCCAGCCTAACGTGCCCCGTTTCCTCCGCGATGGTGACCAGGGGGCCATCTCTGCCCGTATCTTCAACACAGGCGAAAAGGACCTTACTGGCAAGGCGCAGTTGAAACTCATCAATCCTGAGACCAATGCCGTGGTCTATGAGCAGTCGCAGAATGTCAGCCTGAAGGCTGGCGGGACCACGTCTGTCACCTTTACCTTTACTCCTTCTCTCCTTACTCCTTCTCTCCTGATTTGTCAGACGACCGTCAGTGGCAAGGGCTTCTCCGATGGTGAGCAGCACTATCTGCCGCTCCTGCCCTGTCAGGAACGTGTGACGGTGACGATGCCTATCACACAGCACCAGCCTGGTACGGCAAAGGTCGATCTGGCCGCGCTCATCCCTGCAGATGCCAAGGGCAGCAAGCTCACCTTCGAATACACCAACCAGCCAGCATGGCTGATGATCCAGGCGCTGCCTACCGTAGGCACGCCCTGCGATGACAACGCCATCTCTCAGGCTGCCTCGTTCTATGCCAACTCCCTCGGCCGTTATATCCTCCAGCAGAACCCGCAGGCGAAGACAGCCTTTGAGCTATGGAGTCAGGAGTCAGGAGTCGGGAGTCAGGAGACTTCATTGACCAGCGCCCTGGCCAAGAACCAGGATCTGAAGGACCTCCTGCTCAACGAGACCCCCTGGGTGCTCGATGCCGACAACGAGACCGAACAGAAACAGCGCCTGGCAGACTTCTTCGACGAGAACCTCATGCAGAACCGTCTGAGCAGTGCCGTCTCAAAGCTCCTCAAACTGCAGCGCCCTGACGGCTCGTGGTCGTGGTGGCAGGATATGCCGGGCTCGTTCTATATGACCGTCGCCGTCAGTGAAATGCTCGTTCGGCTGAATGTTATTAGGAGTCAGGAGACTGGAGACAGGAGTCAGGAGACAGGAAACAGGAGTCAGGAGACAGGAGGCGGGAGTCAGGAGCCTGAGATTGATCGGATGCTCGACAATGCATTTGGTTTCATGGGACAGGAGATCGTCAAGGAGGTCGAGGAATTGAAGAAGTGGGAGAAGAAAGGCCACGAGGTCTCGTTCCCCAGCTTCAAGGCCTTGCAGTGGCTCTATCTCACAACCCTCGACGGTCGTGAACTGCCTGACGAGGTGGTACGCGCCAACAACTACCTCCTAAAACTCCTGAAGAAGGAGATCAAGTCGCAGTCGATCTACGAGAAGGCCCTCACCGCCGTCATCCTCTCGAAGAGCGATCCCAAGCGTGCCGCTGAGTACGCCCAGTCGCTGAAGGAGTGGACGGTCTACCGTGAGGACATCGGCCGTTACTACGACACCCCACGTGCCGGCTATTCGTGGTACGACTATAAGATTCCCACACAGACCGTCGCTATCGAGGCCTTGCAACGGCTGGCCGCCAGTGACCAGCAGACACTCGACGAGATGCGCCGCTGGCTCCTCCAGGAGAAGCGCACCCAGGCTTGGGATACGCCCATCAACAGCGTCAATGCCGTCTATGCGTTTTTATGGAGTCAGGAGTCAGGAGTCAGGAGTCAGGAGACAGGGAGACAGGACAATGCTCTGAGGTTAGATGGTGAAAATGCCACTATCAAGGTGGACGGCAAAGCCCTCGACCTGCCAAAGGCCACGGCAGGTCTCGGCTATGTGAAGGCACCGATCCCTGCCACCAGTCAGACACTCACCGTCGACAAGACCAGCGAGGGTACCTCATGGGGTGCCGTCTATGCCCAGTTCGTGCAGGCTACCCACAACATCGCCGCCTCTGGCAGTGGCATCACCGTCAAGCGCGAACTCCTCGACGCCAAAGGTAATCTCTTACCTCTCACCTCTGACCACTCACCTCTGAAAGTGGGCGACCGCATCAAGATGCGCATCACCATCACTGCCGACCGTGACTACGACTTCGTACAGGTGGTAGACAAGCGTGCTGCCTGTCTCGAACCCGTCCGTCAGCTCAGTGGCTGGAACAATGGATCCTATTGCACGCCGAAGGACTACACGACGAACTACTACTTCGACTGCCTGTCGAAGGGTACGCACGTCATCGAGAGTGAATACTATATCGACCGTGCCGGCCTCTACGAGACGGGTACTTGTACCGTCGAGTGTGCCTATGCGCCAGAGTTCCGAGGCGTCGCACCGTCATTGACATTGGAGGTAAAATAACAACTCGATTTTTGCATATATGAAGAAGACCACAGATTACGCAGATTGCACAGATTTCTATTTGTCACTGATCGTCATGATGAAACTGATTATCACAGATTTGGACGCAAGCGTCCTTCCGAGCGCAGCCATCGCGGCTTCAGCCGCAGGAATCAGTATAAATCAGTTAAATCCGTATCATCTGTGTCTTATGAAATAATCTGTGAAATCTGCGAAATCTGTGGTTATTATAACTTTTAAAACTTAAATAGCATTATAATGATAAAGAAAACAGTTCTGCTTTTACTTTTCGCTTTTCACTTTTCACTTTTCACTGCTACGGCCCAGAAGTTGGTTGTTGCCCAGGCCACCGTTGAGTGTGGCCGGACAGGTTATCAGCAGCCCATCACTGCTACGTTCCATTTGCGGAATAAAAGCCATCGCAAACTCGTCATCGAGAGCATCAAGCCCGATTGTGGTTGTACTACCGTGGAGTATCCTCGGGAGGTGGGCGCCAATGACAAGTTCACCATCACGATGACCTATGACGCCCGTCAGCTGGGCCACTTTCAGAAGATGGCCGTCATCACCAGCAATGGCTCTACCAAGCCCGTCTACCTCACGATGAAGGGTGTGGTGCTGGCCGAAGTGCTCGACTATACGGGCACTTATCCGCTGGCGATGGGCAATCTGTTGCTCGACAAGGACGCCCTCGAATTTGACGATGTGAACAAGGGTGACGCCCCTGTGCAGGAGATCCATATCCTGAACAATAGTATGGAGACGATGGAGCCCCGTCTGATGCACCTGCCGTCGTATCTCGACGCCACCTATTCGTCAGAGACCCTGCTGCCAGGCAAGGCCGCCACCATCACCGTCACCCTGCGTTCTGACCATCTGCGTGACTACGGTCTGACGAAGACCAAGGTGTTCCTCGCCCAGAAGCTGGGTGAGAAGGTGAGTGCCAGTAATGCCCTCGATGTGGCCATCACCCTCTTGCCAGATCTGAAACAGTTCGAGGGCATGAGCCGTGCCCAGGCACCGAAGTTGCAGATCTCTGAGACCAACCTCGACTTCACCGACTTCCAGAAGCATCAGAAGAAGACCATCGATGTGAAGCTGACCAACGAAGGCCTGTCTAAGCTGACCATCTCGTCGATGCAGATGTACACGGGTGGACTGAAGGTCACCCTCGACAGCCGTGACATCGAGCCTGGCCAGTCCACGACTCTCCACGTTACAGGCTATAAGGAGGAACTCGCCCAGGTCAAGGGTCGTCCGCGTATCCTCATGATCACCAACGATCCCGACCACGCTAAAGTGCTTATTAATATAAAGAAATAATTATGGAACATCCTGAGAACAGTTCAGAATATGCAGGCTTGCAGGTGAACAGTGGTGTGAACCAGCCACCGATCGTGAACCCATACCTCAAGCGTATGCGCCGTAGGGAACTCTCCGTTGGAGAGATGGTAGAGGGCATCCTCAAGGGTGACATCACCATCCTCTCGCAGGCCGTCACCCTCATCGAGAGTGTCAATCCCGACCACCAGGCACGAGCACAGGAGGTCATCAACAAGTGTCTGCCCTACAGTGGCAACAGCGTCCGTGTGGGCATCAGTGGTGTGCCTGGCGCTGGCAAGAGTACGAGTATCGACGAGTTCGGCATCCACGTGCTGAAAGAGAAGGGAGGCCGTCTGGCCGTCCTCGCCATCGACCCATCCAGCGAACGCACCAAAGGCTCCATCCTGGGCGATAAGACGCGTATGGAGAAACTTGCCCAGCATCCCGATTCCTTCATCCGTCCCAGCCCGTCAGCAGGTTCCCTGGGTGGTGTGGCGCGCAAGACGCGTGAGACCATCATCCTTTGCGAGGCTGCCGGTTTCGACAAGATATTCGTCGAGACTGTTGGAGTGGGGCAGAGTGAGACCGCCTGTCACTCGATGGTCGATTTCTTCCTGCTTATTCAGGTGGCTGGCACGGGCGATGAGCTGCAGGGCATCAAACGCGGTATCATGGAAATCTCCGACGGCATCGTCATCAACAAGTGCGATGGCGACAATGTAGACCGTTGTCAGATGGCTGCCACGAACTTCCGCAACGCCCTCCATTTCTTCCCCATGCCTGAAAGTGGCTGGACGCCGAAGGTACTCTGCTACTCCGGCTTCTACGGCTATGGCATCAAGGAGGTGTGGGATATGATCTACCAGTACATCGACTTCGTGAAGGCCAATGGCTACTTCGACTACCGTCGCAACGAACAGTCGAAATACTGGATGTACGAGACCATCAACGAGCAGCTGCGCCTGAACTTCTACAACAATCCCGCCATCCGTGCCCAGCTCACTCCCGCCGAGCAGTCCGTCCTCGCCGGCCAGAAGACCTCCTTCATCGCCGCCCAGGACCTCCTCGACGAGTATTTCAATTTATTAAAGAAATAAGGAAACGAATATGAATAATGTGAATAATAATCCCACTAATATGAATAATTATTATTTTAATTCGTGAACAAAATTATTCATATTATTCACATTTGTTTCAAAAGAAAAAATATTCATTTCAATGGAAATCGAAATTGACTCTGGCAGTGGCTTCTGTTTCGGTGTGACCACCGCCATCCGCAAGGCCGAAGAAGAACTCGCTTCCCAAAACGTTGCTGGGGATTTGCAATCGCCAGCCCCCAAGCTCTATTGCCTTGGCGATATTGTCCACAACGGTATGGAGTGCGAACGCCTGAAGGATATGGGCCTCGTCACCATCAACCACGACGACATGCGTGAGCTCCACGACGTGAAGGTGCTCCTCCGTGCCCACGGCGAACCCCCAGAGACCTACGAACTCGCCCGCCGTAACAACATCGAGATCATCGATGCCACCTGCCCTGTGGTGCTCCAGCTCCAGAAGCGCATCAAACAACAGTATGAACTTTCGAGGAGTGAGGAGGGAGAAGTGAGGAGGGAGGATACCTCAAGCGCTGATAGTAATCTCACTCCTCACTCCACACTCCTCACTCCACAAATAGTGATTTTCGGCAAGAAAGGCCATGCCGAGGTCTTGGGCCTTGTGGGACAGACAGACTCCTCCGCCATCGTCATCGAAAACTTCGACGAGGTGAAGCGTCTCGACTTCACGCGCGACATCTACCTCTATTCGCAGACCACGAAGTCGCTCGACGAGTACCACCGCATCATCGACTACATCCAGTCGCACATCTCGCCCGGCGCTACCTTCAAGAGTTTCGACACCATTTGTCGCTCCGTCGCCAACCGTATGCCGAACATCTCGCAGTTCGCTGCCCGCCACGACCTCATTCTCTTTGTCTGCGGCCGTAAGAGTTCCAACGGCAAGGTGCTTTACAACGAGTGTCTGCGTGTCAATCCCAACACCCACCTCGTCGAGGATGCCCACGAGATCGTACCCTCTTGGCTTGAAGGCATCCAGAGTGTCGGCATCTGCGGTGCCACCTCCACCCCTCGCTGGCTCATGGAGCAATGCCGCGACGCCATCCAGCAGTTAGCATAAAAAAAGGGAGCTTCTCGAGCTCCCTTTTTTGAATTCTTAGAATTTATAATCGAGGCCGACGCCAATGACGTGGTTCGTGCGGGAGTATGTCTCCGTGCCGGTGTAGGGCGTGCCCTGATAGTTGGACTGGGGGCCTTTGGTGTAGTCGCTGTAGAGCGAGCAGAAGTAGCTGACGTTGAGGCGCATCTTCTCGTTGATGTTCCAGGCACCGCCGAGGCCTACAGAGTAGCTGTCGCAGGCGAAGGAGGTGTTCTGCTGGTAGGCATCGCTGAGGCCGTAGTCCGTGCGCTGGCCACCGCAGCTGACGGTGAACTTCTCATTGATATCGTATTCCACACCTGCGAGGATCTCGTGGGTGCCGTGCTCGAGCGTTTCCTGACGGTCGCCAGCCATCTTGGCATGCTTGTCGTCGAAGAAATGGTATTCGAGAGCTGCACGGAACTTGGGGGTGAAGTCGTAGCCGATGGCGGCAACTAGGAGGGCAGGCATGTCGTAGCGCGTCTTGGCACCGTCCATATAGGCTGCCACCTTGTCGCCAAACTGTGCCAGTGCCATGTCACCCTCGATGTAAGGCATCAGTCCGGCCGTCGTGGGGTCGGTGTTCTTGATGCGGGCAGAGAGCTCCTTGGTGTCGTTCTCCGTGCTGATCTTTGTGCGGAATTCGTAGCGTGCTGCGATGGTGAGCGGGCCATTGTGATAGTCGAGACTGATGATGGGGGCCACGCCAAAGCCACGCTGGATGCAGTCGAGGCGCAGGTCGATGAGGTCGACTTTGGTCGTAGGTGGGGCGGAACTTGCGGGGTCTGTAAGACCTCCGATGCTGGCGTTCACGAAGCCACGGTTGTAGCCGTCGTAGTAGTTGCCACGCAGGCCGATGGCGGCGGAGAACTGTTCGCAGAACTTATAGGCGACGTTCACCTGGGCACCGTAGATGTACTGCTTGCCTTTCATGTTGGCGCTGTAGCCGTAGGCGCTGGGCATCATGCCAGCCTGTGCGAGCAGGGCGCGGAGGGGCACTTCGAACATGGGGATGCCCTCGTCGTACTCCACGAAGCCTCCGCTGCCCACGATGCCGATCATGGCCGAGAAGGCGAGGCGGTTCTTCTTGTAAGAGGCGAACAGGGCGGGCACGATGGGTGCCGAGGCGACGCCCTCGTACTTCTTGTCGAAGCCGGTGCCGAGATAGCCAGGCACGGAGGCCTCGATGTCACGGTTCTGCCAAGGCTTCTGGAAGTTGAGTGAGAGTTGCCAGCCTTCGTGTCCCCAGGCGAGACCTGCGGGGTTGGAGTAGGCTGCATCGATCTCCGTCGTAGCGCCACGGGCGAACATACGGTCGAAGGCGATGTGGTAGTTGGTGTTGGTCATCAGACCGCCGGCATGTGCGGCAAGGGCCGTGCCAAGGGTCAGGGTTAAGGCGAAGTAAATCTTTCTCATCTTTGTTTATTTTTGGTTGATAATTTCGTTGAAACGGTCGAGGAGCCATTGCTTCTGCTCAGGGATGGTCATGTCGGAGTTGTCGAGGAGGATGGCATCGTCGGCCTTGCGCAGGGGAGAGACCTCACGGTGGGAATCGAGATAGTCGCGCTCCTCGACGTTCTTCAGGATATCGTCGAAGTCGGCAGGCATGCCTTTGGCCTGGAGTTCGTCGTAACGGCGCTGGGCACGTACCTTGGCAGAGGCCGTGACGAAGATCTTCAGTTCTGCATCAGGGAAGACCGTGGTGCCGATGTCGCGGCCGTCCATCACCACACCCTTGTCCTTGCCCATCTGCTGCTGTTGGGCAACCATCGCCGTGCGTACGAAGGGGATGGCGGCAATAGGACTCACACGGTTGGAGACTTCGAGCGAGCGGATCTCCTTTTCGACGCACTCATTATTTAAATAGGTGTCAGGACGCCCCGTCTCAGGGTTGAACTTGAACGAGATGCGGATGTCTGCCATCTGCTGTTCGAGGGCATCGGTCTTGACGCTGCCGTCTTCACGGAACAGGTCGTGGCGGAGGGCATAGAGGGTGACGGAGCGATACATCGCGCCTGTGTCGACATAGACATAGCCGACCTCACGGGCGAGGTCTTTGGCCATCGTGCTCTTGCCGCACGAGGAGTGGCCGTCGATGGCAATGGTAATCTTCTTCATAATGTGTATGATACGTTAAATAATAATGATGATGCGCTGACGTGGTATTTGCCGTAGGCGACGTGGAGCTTGAAGCGCTCCAGCGAGAGACCGCCACCGATGGAGAGGCCTGCGCCGTGGGATGACGAGCCGTCGGACTCGCTGATCTTCATCTGACTGGCGCGCCGGAAGTTATAGCCTACCGCCACGTAGATCTGCTGGGAGAGCTGTACGTCGGCTCCGATGGCGATATGGCGGCCGAAGGCTTCGTCCCAGTTGTTCAGCCGGCTGAGGGTGAGCGAGAAGCGCAGGGGTGCATTGCCCAGGCCCTTGGTGATACCCACCTGGAGGTCGAGGGGGATACGCTCGAACTTGTCGTCGTAGGCTTTCACCTGTCCGCCGAGGTTCTTGGCGACGGCAGAGAGGCTGAGGTCATGCTCTTCGTCGAAGTAGTTCAGTCCGAGGTCCACGCCTACGGCCAGCGAGCTGTAGCCCGCGATGTGTGAGGAGATGATCTTGGCGGAGATACCGCCGTTGAGTGTCTCGGTGAGGGCGTAGGCGAAGGAGCCTGCGAGGCAGATGTCACGGGCGGAGAATGTGCCCAGGTCCTCGTTGTCGACTGTGGTCTCCTTCATTGTGCCGTAGTCCATATACTGACCGGTGACAGCCCATGTGCCCCGATCGCCGATACCTTTGATGAAGGCTGCGCTGGCGGTCTTGGCACCCTCCATGTAGGTCATGTAGTTGAGGTTGATGGTGCGGTCGCTGACGCCGTTGATGAGGGCAGGGTTATGGAAGACCACCGTCGCATCGTCGTCGGTGATGGTGATGTTGTCGCCACCCAAGGCGGCGATATGGGCACTGACGGGCAGACGGAGAAAGTTGTAGGCAG
This sequence comes from Prevotella sp., assembly GCA_016284635.1. Taxonomy (GTDB): domain Bacteria; phylum Bacteroidota; class Bacteroidia; order Bacteroidales; family Bacteroidaceae; genus Prevotella. Next base: position 3,905 of record JAEEPF010000038.1, on the reverse strand, counting down.
TTTCGCTCTCTTGGGCATTCAGAGGTGAGAGGTGAGAGGTGAGAGGTGAGAGGAATGAAATGAGGCAGAGGGCTGGCAGATATTTCCGCCAGCGAACACGCTGATTCCTATGATTTACCGACCTCTTTGTCACGTCCTTTTTCTAAAATCGCTGCAAAGATACAAAATAATTCTTAATTTCACAGATAATTTGCCTTTTTACTGTTTCACCTTTTTACTTTTTTACTACCTTTGCATAACCATTCATTTAATAAACGGAAGAAAACCGGATTTATTATGGAAGAGAAGAAAAGTCGTCAGGCCGACCTGGAAGGCAAGCGCGTGCAAGGGTTCCTTTTGGGACTCATCCTCGTGCTCGCATTGATCTTCGTGGCACTGGAATGGAACAGCGACGACAGCGGCTGGGCTTTCTTCGATGAGGATGACGACCTGGAGGCCGAACTCGAACTGGAACCCCTGAAACGCGATAAGGACGAGATACCGATGATGTTGCCACAGGAGAAGATACCTGAGCCGCCCAAGACGGAAGAGATGCGACTGGTGGAGGACGATGTGGAGATTGCCCCAGAGATTACACCGGAGAATGCGGAGATTCCTGAGCCGCCTGAGAATCCGGATGATCAGGAGCAGCCAGAGGTGGTCGATATGTACGACGAGCCTGTGGATATCCGTGTGGTGGAGGATCTGCCACAGTTCCCTGGCGGTGCTGCGGAGTTTATGAAGTGGCTCACGAAGAACCTGCGCTATCCCGCTTCCGCCCAGTCGCAGCAGGTGAAGGGCAGGGTAGTAGCGCAGTTTATCGTGAATAAGGATGGCAGCGTGACAGACCTTGAGGTGACGGAGCATCTGAACCGTGCCTGTGACAATGAGGTGCTGCGCGTGCTCAGGATGATGCCGAAGTGGGAACCGGGACTGATGGATGCCAAGCCCTGTCGCACGAAAGTATGCATACCCGTCGTCTTCAATCTTTAAAATTATAAAATTATAAAATTCAAAAATTAGAGAATTAAAAGATTAAAGAATTAAAAAATTAGAATATGTACAAAGCAGAAGAATTATTGAAGTTGGTGAATGAGGCGATAGACGGTCTGGCGTACGACCGTAAGCCTGCCTCGCTGTATGAACCTATCCAGTACGTGCTGTCGCTAGGTGGCAAGCGTGTGCGCCCAGTGCTGATGCTGATGGGCTATAACCTCTTTAAGGACGATCCTGAGCGTATCATCATGCAGGCTGTCGGACTGGAGACCTATCATAACTTCACCCTGTTGCACGATGACGTGATGGACAATGCCGATATGCGTCGTGGTCACGCGACGGTGCACAAGAAATGGAATGCCAACCAAGCCATTCTCTCTGGCGATACGATGCTGTTGCAGGCTTTTGAGCGTGTAGAGGCTTGTGAGGTGAAGTATCTGAAGGATGTGTTCGCCACGTTCATGCAGACCACCTATGAGATTGGTGAGGGCCAGCAGCTTGACGTGGAGTTTGAGACGCGTGATGACGTGAAAGAGGAGGAGTATATCGAGATGATCCGCCTGAAGACAAGTGTACTGCTGGCCTGTGCGCTGAAGATCGGTGCCATCCTTGCTGATGCCTCGAAGGAGGATCAGGAGAACCTCTACGGCTTTGGTGAACAGATCGGGCTCGCGTTCCAGTTGCAGGATGACCTACTCGACGTGTATGGCGATCCGAAGGTGTTTGGCAAGAACATCGGCGGTGACATCACCTCGAACAAGAAGACCTATATGCTCATCAATGCCGTGAACCGTGCGAATGATGCACAGCGCCAGGAACTGATGCGCTGGATTGACGCCAAGACGTTCGACCGCGACGAGAAGGTGAAGGCTGTGACGGCACTCTACGATGAGATCGGCATCCGTCAGTTGTGTGAGCAGAAGATCGAAGAGTGTTACGTTCGCGCCCAGACGTTTATGGATAAGGTCAGTGTCAGCGAGGAGCGCAAGGCCATCTTGAAGGCCTATACCGCTGCAATGATGAAGAGGCAGAGTTAAAACTTTGAACTTTGAGCTTTGAACTTTATGATTACTAAGAGCTTTGTTGATACGCATTGTCATTTAGATGGTGAGGAGTTCGCAGAAGACTTGGAACAGGTGATTGCCAGAGCCAAGGAGGCTGGGGTGAAGGCTATTGGTGTACCTGGGATTGATCTGAAATCCTGCGAGACGGTCATAGCCCTCTGCGAACGTTATCCTGACTACTGCTTTCCGATGCTCGGCTTGCATCCAGAGGAAGTCCGCAACGATTGGAAAGATGTCTTGTTTGCCATTAAGCATGTCATAAAGTTCAAAGTTCAAAGCTCAAAGTTCAAAGTCTCTGCCATCGGCGAAATCGGCCTCGACTTTTACTGGAGCCGTGAGTTTGAAGAGGCTCAGTTACAGGCGTTTGAGGAACAGGTACGATGGTCTGTGGAGCTGCAGTTGCCGTTGATGATCCACTGTCGGAAGGCGCAGAATGAGATGGTTAATATATTGAAGAGGTATAAGGACGATCTACCTGGTGGCGTGTTTCATTGCTTTACGGGCAACACCATCGAGGCGCAGGAGTTGTTGCAGTTTGAGCGCTTCGTATTGGGTATCGGAGGTGTGCTGACGTTCAAGAAGTCCAAACTCTCTGAGACGCTCAAAGAGGCCGTGCCCCTGGATCGTATCGTGCTTGAGACAGATGCCCCCTATATGGCGCCTGTGCCTATGCGTGGCCAGCGCAACGAACCTGCCTTCGTGGCCTATGTGCTACGCAAACTCGCAGAAATCTATGGTGTTGATGAGGAGACCGTTGCTGCCAAGACCAATGCCAATGTGGCGCGGATATTTCCATCGATAGTTAACAAATCATAAAGTTCAAAGTCCAAAGTTCAAAGTTCAAAGAAAATGATTACCTTTGCACCCGCAAATCAACAAGGTCGCATTTTTGCGATCCAAATGAAGTCAACTGGAGAGGTGCTCGAGTGGTTGAAGAGGCACGCCTGGAAAGCGTGTAACCGGCAAAACTGGTTCGCAGGTTCGAATCCTGTTCTCTCCGCAGAATCCAGTAAGATTATGAAAAGACTGACTATTCTGATTGCACTGACCAGTTTGCTCTTTTTCGCGCAAACGATACAAGCACAAAATTCTTCCCCCAAAGACAGTGTGACTGCGACCGCCGTGGTTGCTAATGACTCCCTGGCCATTGCAGACTCCCTTGCTGCTGAGGCGATGGTGACGGATGATCCCGAGGCCGACGCAGAAGAGGAGGGTGGGTTCCACAAGCAGTTGAAGACGAAGTTCATCGACGGCAATGCTGGTTTTATGTCGCTTGTCGCTCTCGCCCTCGTGCTGGGACTGGCCTTCTGCATTGAGCGCATCATCTATCTGACGCTTTCGGAAATCAAGACCTACAAGCTGATGGAGGACATAGAGAACCGTCTGAAGCAAGACGATGTGGAGGGTGCGAAGACCATCTGCCGGAATACCCGTGGACCTGTGGCCTCTGTGTGTTATCAGGGCCTGTTGCATATTCACCAGTCGATGGATGCTATTGAGCGTTCCATCACGAACTACGGTGGCCTGCAGGCTGCGAACCTTGAAAAAGGCTGTTCGTGGATCAAACTGTTTATTGCGATGGCACCGTCGTTGGGATTCCTTGGAACGGTCATTGGTATGGTGATGGCGTTCGACCAGATTCAGCAGGCTGGTGACATTGGTCCTACCATCGTGGCAAGTGGTATGAAGGTAGCCCTCATCACGACCATCTTCGGTATCGTGGTGGCCCTGATCCTGCAGCTGTTCTACAGTTACATCCTCTCGAAGATCGAGCGTCTCACCGCCCAGATGGAAGAGAGTGCGATTACGCTCCTCGACATGATCACGGAAGATAAATTAAAGGGGAAAAAGGGAAAAGGTGAAATC
>JAEEPF010000205.1 GCA_016284635.1 Prevotella sp. | reverse complement strand
TCATAGTCCTTCAGCTTCTGATACGACAGTCGTTTCTGAAGCCACGGCCTCTGCACCTTCCGTTTCACGAAGTTCCCATACAGCTCAAACTCCGAGAAACCTGCATGGCAACTCCGGTCATAACTCTGCAGGATGGCCTCTGTCCACGGATGTCCTGATCGCTCCAACAGCTCGTGCAAGCTCTTTAACTGCACCTTGTCGAACAGCATCTTATGGTCCACATACGACAGTTTGTCGAGTGCCAGTCCAGGCAACAGCCGGTGGATGTTCTCATAATACGGCAGATGCTCCTCATAACTCATATAGAACACGGTCTCCCCACGAGGCGTCAGGAACACGTGAGGCCTGATAAGCACATGGTCAGCATCGATGCACAGGTAATACCTGCTCGTACCCACACGTCCGCTGAGTTTTAGGAACTGCTGGAAAAGCCACCCGCTCCTGTTCAACGTCTGCCCGTCAGGCGTATGGATCTCCAGCTTCAGGTCCTTGGGGCCGAATCCAAATACACTGGTTTCATCCACAAACACCAGTTGGTTCGCCTCACAGAACTGGATGATCTCCTCCTCAGCAGGGGCGACGATATAGATGGCTGCGATAGGGTGGGCCACACAACGCCTCACGCCCTCTAAGCACAACGGCAATATCTTCAGATCCTTCCGGATAATCGGAATCACCACGTCAATGGCCTCTCCTGAAGCCTCCAACTGCGGAAACCTCCTCCACGCAAACAACCGATATCTGATCTTCCTTAACTGCGACATATGATCATCCTTTCTGTGTTAATCCATCCTTCTGTGAAAATCTGTGTTAATCTGTGGCTCTAAATAATCCTCCTGAACCAATAATCAAATTTCCTGAACGCCTCCTCTGTCATCAGCCCCTCATCCTCATTGTCCATGCGATACAGTGGGATATCCCTGTACATCGCGGCCACTAAGGAGAACGTGCTGGGAGGTCCCATCACATAGTCACAGGCCGACAACATATACAGGTCCTCAGGCGCACTGCCCTGCAACAGATGAATCCTCACCTTCGGACAAAGCTGCTGATACGTCTCTGCACTCACCTCTGGATCGTTGGTCGAGAGATACACGTGTATGGTCTTTTCTGGGTGCAATGCTGCAAACCGGTTGATATGCCTGGCATACACCTCATCGTTGAAACAGTACTTCCCGTATTGCCACTGGGCATAGTCGCCCCTTCGGATATGTACCCCTAAACGGAGAGGTGAGAGGTGAGAGGTGAGAGGTGAGTCTTGCTCCGCTTTCTTCATCTTCTTTCTGACAGGCAGGGCATATCGTTCGTCGATCCTGAACAGTTCGCAGATTTCATCGCGATACATCAGGAAGTGGTCATAGAACCTGACGTTCCACCCACTCACCACGATATGACGATGCTTCAGCATCTTCTGTTCCAACGCTTTCTGGTCACAGTCTGCATCCTTGAAACTCGCTGTAGGCAACAGCTTCAGCGCAGCGGCATACTTCGCCAGCAGATACCATCCGAAGCCCGTCAGGCTCGTGCGACAAATCCTGAAATACTGGTACTTGTAGCTGAACCGCATACTGATGACCTTCCGCCCGTGTGCCCTGCCCCAGGCATAGACATGGGCGTACTGCAACAGATTGTTGCACATCTGACTCTTATCCCTCGCAAAGATCATTTCTGTAAACTGTAAACCGTAAACTGTAAACTATCCATTGGTAATCTCAAAGTACTTCTTCAGAACCATCAGCGAGATGAGCCGTTCTCGCTCCTCATCCCTGAACTGGTTCACATACTGATGCGCATGCTCAATGATGGCCTCGGCCTCCTCAGGATGCGCGATATAATAGGTGAGACGCTCCTCCAGGTCCGAGAAGTCATCCTTTACCTCGATATAGTGGTAGTTGGGCTTCAGCGTCCCCTCCATAAACCAGGTCTCACACGTCAGTCTGGGGGTGACGGCAATGGAATTCGACGACATCACCCACTTCAGGTTCGACGCCACGTCATTGCCCTCTAATGACATGATGAACTTATAGTCCAGATGTTCCCCGATGGTGAGTTTCTCCTGTTGCCATTCGGGGTGCTCCTCCCACCTGTTGGTTGAGGCTGCATCCACCAAGGGACTCTGTCCGTTGCCAAATCGTCGCATGAAGATATTCCTATTCTCTTTCAGGATGCCCAGGTCCCCTCTGAAGATGGCGGCATCTTTCTTCTCACGCCAAGGCTTCTGGTCGTTCACAAAAAGGAAATGCCTCACCTTGTCCAGATTCAGCAACACGGAATTCTGTACATCCTCGCCCAAGGGACGGCTCTTCAGGATGGTCGGCAACTCTGGCACATACGTGATGTCCCCATACAGCAACAGCCATTTCAGCTCCTGGTCGAAATACCTCGCATATTCCATCGCATCCAGATAATAGGTTTTCTGTTTGGTCATGGGCTGGTCGCAGAGCCTCACCGCCTGCTCGTCCCACAACTTCCGGTCTATGGGACTCCCTGTGGTCAACCTATTATAATAATCCACCCTTCTCTGTATCTCCTCTTGGTCAGGCCTTCGTTCCAATGCCTTCAGAAGTCCGGGCAACTGCCGTTGTGTCACCCACCTCGGCATCCACAGTCGCAGATAGCTCTCCACATAGTAGTTCAGCTTACTGTTCTTCCCGCTATTTAGCATATATTCCAGCCTTCCCATTCCTCTGCGTTTATCTTTCCTTGATTCCAAGATTCCCTAGACTATACTTCCCTAGCCGCTTGCGGCTTTCCTTCATTTCCCCCTTATCCTGCAAATCAAATACGTAATCCATAGCCTCGGCAGCAGCCTTACCTGCTCCCACAGCCTGTCTGTCTCTCTAATCACTTGGATATTATCATACAGTCCTGCAGAACGGTTCTTGTTCGATACGCCTTGTGTGTCAAAGTTCGCCACAGGGAAATCCAACTGTCTGAACCTCTTCCCGCTCAGATACAACTGCTTCACCTGCTTGAAGTCTGCCGACATCCTATGCTTGATGTCAAAAGGAAATTCCCTCAGACAACTCGTCCTGACAAACGCACTCTGATGGCAGTAGAACATCCGGTGGGCGTTTCTCGGGGCCTCGGCCTTCTTCACCAGTTCCTCCTTAATCACATCCCCATAGATGACATCGGCATCCTGTGGACTCCCAAACACCCTTTGCAGGGTGTCATCCCCCGCAAAGGTGTCTCCGGCATTCATAAAGATCACCCACTCTCCCTGTGCCATCTTCACCCCCTTATTCATCGCGTCGTAGATGCCCTGGTCTGGCTCAGACACCCAGCGGGTGATACTCGCCTCATGGGCCTTGATGACATCCAAGGTGTCATCTGTCGAAGCCCCGTCGATGACGAGGTATTCCTTCTCCTGCCAGGTCTGGCTCTCCACACTCCGGATGGTTCTCTCCAGTTCCTGGGCGTGGTTGCGACACACGGTGATAATGGTGACAATCATGTTGCAAAAATACAAAAAAAGTGGGAATTATGCGATTTTTTATTAAAAAAGCGGTCACTTTTCACTTTTCTTTGTATCTTTGTAGGCGATATTCGGAAGAAATGAAACTGTTGTACTATTTTATATACTCCGTCCTGTATCTGTTCTCGCTCCTGCCGATGCGAGTTCATTATATGATCTCCGATGGTTTCTATCTGCTTATTTATTATGTGATAGGTTATCGGAGGAAGGTGGTGCGCAGCAATCTCACCTCCTCGTTCCCAGAGAAGTCCGCAGAGGAGATCCGACAAATCGAACGCGGGTTCTACCATTGGTTCTGCGACTACTTGGTGGAGAGTGTGAAGATGCTCTCCATCAGTGAGGCGAACATCAGGCGGCGCATGGTGTTCAAGAACGTGGAACTCATGAACGAGTGCCTGGAACGAGGCCAGTCGTGTGTGTTCTACGTAGGTCACTATGGCTCCTGGGAGTGGATCGCCTCCTGGACGCTCTGGCTGTCACCCAAGGCAGTGGTTGCCCAGATCTATCACCCCATCGAGAACAAAGCCTTCGACCGTCTCTTCCTCGACATACGCCAGCGCTTTGGATCTGTCAGCATACCTATGCAGGAAACGCTTCGGAAGATGCTCGAATACAGGAATGCCGGCAAGGCCACGGTGGTAGGCTTCGTTGCAGACCAGAAACCGATGTGGGTGAATATCCACCACTGGGTGGATTTCCTCAACCACGACACGCCTGTGCTCACTGGCACGGAACGTATCGCCAAGAAACTCGGCACTGCAGTCTTCTATGGAGACATGCGACGTATCCGACGGGGCTACTACGAGACGACCGTCCAGCTGATGACCGACGATCCCAAATCCCTGCCTGACTACGGAATCACCGATATCTACTACCGCCTCTTGGAGACGACCATCCGTCGTGAACCATCCATGTGGCTCTGGAGTCATAACCGTTGGTCTCGTACCCGTGAGGAGTTCGATGCCCGCTTCGAGGTCATCGATGGCAAAGTCATCGCCAAGAAAAATACTACGGCTTAAGCCGGTCCTGCGTCATTCTTTCCATATACTGCTGTATTATCGCCTTCAGCTCCCGCTCCATCTCCTGCCTCCTGTCTCCTGACTCCTGTCTCCTGTCTCCTGCCTCCTGTCTCCTGTCTCCTGTCTCCTGTCTCCTGTCTCCAGACTCCTGACTCCTGACTCCTGACTCCTGACTCCTGACTCCTTCTCTCCCATCAAACTGTATCACCTCCCCATGCTTCACATACTGGTACACCCCATTCAGATAGTTCACCGCCCAGGTGTCCTCAGCAGGCGTGTTCAGCACATCGATGCCGAAGGCCAGGTAAGGCTTCTGATACCCCAGCATCCCTAACACCGTAGGCATGATATCGATCTGTTGCGCAATCTTGTCC
>JAEEPF010000001.1 GCA_016284635.1 Prevotella sp. | reverse complement strand
GAATGTGAGACGAATGAGGACGTGCTTGTGAAGATTCTTAAGTTCAGCCATGAACAGGTGATGGCAGGTAAGACTTATTCACAAGAAGAGGCAGAACGTTTTTTAGATCAACGGCTTTATGAGTTTACAATATAGAATACATCAAGAATACCTATTTGTCTGACGAGACAATGTTAGACAGAATGGGTTACGTGTTATAACTCATTTAGACAACCAATACCAAGAGTAGAATCAGTACACGTCAGGCTGTATGGGCCTTGAACACATTGTTTATTGCATTTTTTCTAGTGACTTTTGCAAGAGTTGATGTCGTTTTTCCAGCGACTTTTAACTATTTAATGCTTTTTTCCTAGGGAAGTGCATCTGTGTTTATTGTGTAAAAGCAACAATAGTTGGTTATTTCCTTGCGAGTGTCGGCAAAATGTTGTACCTTTGCAGAATTATTTGGAAACTGTCGTGAATCGCATCATATAGGATATGCTCTTTAATTCGTTTGAGTTCCTGGTGTTTCTGCCGATAGTGTTTGTGCTTTACTGGTTTGTGTTCCAGAAGCGCGAGTGGCAGAACCTGCTGATTGTAACGGCCAGCTATGTGTTTTATGGCTGGTGGGACTGGCGTTTTTTGTTCTTGATAGCGTTTACGTCTGTTTGTAGTTTCTATAGCGGATTATTGATAGAGCATTTTAGGCGGATCAGACCACCCCAACCCCTCCTAACTCAGGAGGGGAAAGCGCGGATAGTGTGTGCTGTGAATTTGGTGGTGAACTTCCTGATATTAGGCGTATTCAAGTATTACAACTTCTTTGCGGATAGTCTGGCGCAGATGGTTTGGGGATTGTTCCATTATCAGTTGGACTGGGTGACGCTGAATGTGATCCTGCCTGTGGGTATCAGCTTCTATACGTTCCAAGCGCTCAGCTATACGATTGATGTGTATCGGAAAGATGTGCCTGTCACTAAGAATATCGTTGAATTCTGCGCGTTTATCAGTTTCTTCCCGCAGTTGGTGGCTGGTCCTATCGAGAGGGCCAAGAACCTGTTGCCGCAGTTCCAGCGCGACCGCCATTTCGACTATGTGCAGGCTGTGGATGGTTGCCGGCAGATGTTGTGGGGATTCTTTAAGAAGGTGGTCATTGCAGACAGTTGTGCAGCGAGCCTTAATCCGATATGGGATTCATACGCTGACTATTCAGGCATTAATCTTTGGCTATTGGCGCTCCTGTTTACTTTCCAGATATACTGCGATTTCTCTGGATACAGTGATATTGCGATAGGTTGTTCGCGTCTGTTTGGCATTCGACTGCTGAGTAACTTCAACTATCCGTATCTGTCGAGGTCGATACCTGAGTTCTGGCGGCGATGGCACATCTCGCTGATGACATGGTTCAGAGACTATGTGTATATTCCTCTTGGCGGAAGCCGATGTGCCCAGTGGAAGGTTATCAGGAATACGTTTATTGTGTTTGGGGTGAGTGGTCTGTGGCATGGGGCGAATTGGACGTTCGTGTGCTGGGGATTGTATCATGGAACGCTGATAGTGTTGTACAAACTACTGCATATAGATACAAAAGATAGGGTGATCAGTCCACCCCTAACCCCTCCTACTCAGGAGGGGAAAGCTGCGCAGGAGGGGAAATGGCAGTGGATGTCTCATATGAAGGATGTGTGCAGGGTTGTGGTGACGTTTGGTCTGGCAGTCGTCGGATGGGTGATCTTCCGTGCGGAAAATATATCGCAGGCATGGGACTTTGTGTCGCGTATGTTCCTGACAGCCTTTGATGATTTCCATCTCCGTCTGGGAAGTATCAGTATTTATATGACTATCTTGTTGCTGATGATTGTGGAGTATCTGCAGCGCGATAAGGTGCATGTGCTCCAGTTCTCTGACAATCGATTGTTCCGTCCTGCGGCTTTCCGCTGGGCGGTCTATCTGGTGCTGTTCGCAGCGATCTTCTATTACTCTTTTAATAATGTCAGTCAGGAGTTTATTTACTTCCAATTCTGAGCCACAGATTTCACAGATTATATAGATGAATAAGAAAGAACGATACGACATCCGCCGCTTTGGAGCAAGACTGGGATTATTCCTTTTGCTGGTAGCTGCCATCATAGGCTTTAGCGTCATCTGCCTATATAAGGCAGGGGAGTTGTATTCGTTCTCGTCTTTTATCCATCCTTTGCAGCAAGACCAGTTGTTTGGACTGGGATACAGCTACTATGACAAGGCCTACAAGTTCCACATGACTGATGAGGTTGAACGCCCAAAGGTGCTGGCATTAGGGTCTTCCAGGATTATGCAGGTGAAACGCTCTGTCGTCAGTCCTGACTATTCTTTCTACAATGCGGGTGGCGCTATCCAGAATGCTCGCGAATTGCCCTTGTTTATCAACAAACTCCATGACAGTCCAAAGCTTATTCTGGTAAATATCGATCAGTGGTGGTTCAATCGGGCTTATATAGCTGAAGATCTGCCATTCTCACCTTCTGTCTACGATGATGAGCCGGCATTGGATATGCATAAACGTGGGCAGTTCGTCTGTGATTTCTATACGGATCTCGTGAAGGGGAAGATCAGTCTGACGAAAGTGTTCAGCTCTCCTCATATCGGCCTGAATGCCATCTGTAATGAAAACGGCTTTGCGGCTGACGGCTCAAGATATCAGGGTGATATGATCTTAGCGCCAGAGGTGCAGGAGGACTATAATTTCAAAAACGTGCTTGGCCGAATCCGCGACGGGAATCTGCGTTTCCAGTATGGGGACGAAGCCGACAGCTCTATGGTCAGTGTCGTTGGTGATTTCCTGAACCAGTGTGTTGCCAGAAAGATCAAGGTGGTAGCTTTTCTGCCGCCCTTTGCTCCATACGTCTACCAACGGATGCAGGAGACGGGTAAATATGGCTATATGTCAAAGTTATATGATATGTTGCGACCTTTGTTTGATCAGTATGAGGGTTGTTCCCTCTACGATTTCACAGACGTGACGGATACTGGGGCGCACAACTATGACTTTGACGATGGCTTTCATGGCTCAGAGATTATCTATAACGGGATGATCCGCCAGATGGTCCGTCGTGACAGTACGCTCGCTCCTTTCTTTGTGCCTGAGCCAGAGATGGAGAGGCTTGATTCAATCTATATTTCCAAGAATATTCGTTATCATTCGCTATAATTATGAAGTATTGTGTTGTTTGTCTGTTTCTTTTGACGGCTTCTGTCTTTGAGATGAAGGCAGAAGTAGACCCCAAATATCAAATCTATATTTGTTTTGGGCAATCGAACATGGAAGGTGGTTCGCCGGCTGAGGCTGTTGATAGGGAATATGTCGACGAACGGTTCATAACCTTTGCAGCCAGAGACTTTGAATCACCAGTCAGGTTTTTAGGAAATCAGTACACTGCTTATCCTCCTATTGCCAGCGATAAGATGGTGATCGGTATGGCCGACTATTTTGGGCGTTCTATGGTTGCTGCCTTGCCTGCCGATTATCGGGTAGGCGTGGTAGATGTTGCTGTCGGCGGTGCTAGAATTCAGGCTTTCATCTCTGAATTGGCGAAGGATTATATGGAGCCAGGCAAGGCATACATTGAAAAATATGGTGGCAATTTATATGAACGGATTGTCTATATTGCCAAGATTGCCCAGCAGTATGGTGTCATCAAGGGCATCTTGTTGCATCAGGGGGAAGCGAACTGTGGCGAACCTCAATGGCTGCAATATGTGCAGACGATATACGACAGACTTATGGTAGACTTGGGACTGAATGCAGCCGAGGTGCCCTTGCTGGCAGGAGAAGTCGTCAACGCTTCGGAAAACGGTCAATGCGCCGCACATAATGATATCATAGCACAGTTGCCGTCGCGCATTCCTACAGCCCATGTCATCAGTTCTTATAAATGTCCTTGCGATGAGGTGGGCCTGCATTTTTCCCCGTCGGGTTATCGCATCATGGGCAAGCGCTATGCCATCAAGATGTTGGAACTGTTGGGCTATCCGGCCCATAAGGATGTCAACTATCAGTTGCATGAAAGCCTTCGGAAGTTCTATAAGGCCACTCGTCTTGAATCCTATCAGAACATCGATCTTCAACCAAACGGTACTTGTAAGATCCCAGTGACTGCTTATTTTGAGGATGGACATTCTGAGGATGTCACAGCCCAGGCCGTTGTGACTAAGATTGGTCCAAGTCTGACAGTCAACGGTAACGAAATAAAGGCTGCCACAAGTGAAAGGTCGCTTGTGACAGTCAGTTATACGGATTTTACTGGCGAAACGCTCAGTAAGTCGTTTTATGTGAACAGGTCTGGATCGCCATTAGGCATGATTACTGAGGTGGTGAATCGTATTATGAGTGGCGATAACACAGTCAATGCTGCCGATATTGTTCGTATTATAAACGGTAATTGACAACTGATTCTATCTTCTTCTGACGCGGAGGGTCTCCACGATGCGGCTCATCTGATTGGGGATGCGGATCTGCTGGGGACACTTGGGCAGACACTCCTCGCAGTCCTGGCAGGCACGGGCCCAGGTCTCGGCATTTGGCAAGGCCTTGCGATAACCCTCGATGAACTGTTGCTGGCGTTCTGCGTAGTCGGCTGCTGTGGGAGCCGGCAGGGGCAGAATGTGCTCAGTGACGGCCTCGTTGTAGTAGGCGAAGTTGCCAGGGATGTTGACACCGTAAGGACAGGGCATGCAGTATTCGCAGGTGGTACAGGGGATGGTCGGGAAGCCTGACATCTGGTCGGCAATGTCGGCGAGCAGCGTGTTCTCTGCATCTGTACATACCTCGAGTGGCGAGAAGGTGGCGACATTCTCTTCCAGATGATCCATACGGTTCATGCCGCTGAGCACGGTGAGGATGTTGGAATGGGAACCCACCCAGCGGAAGGCCCAGCGGGCGGTGCTGTCGTCAGGGCGACGGGCTTTCAACTGATCCTCAAGCTCCTGGGCCATGCGTCCGAAGGCTCCACCACGCAGCGGTTCCATGACGACGTTCTGGATGCCGAGCTTCTCACATTTATTATATAAGTACTCAGCGTCGGCATCCTTCCTCCATCCGTTTGTGTTGAGCGAGGCGTGCCGCCAATCGAGGAAGTTCATCTGGATCTGTACGAAATCCCAGTGGTATTCATCGTTGTGGTCGAGCAACCAGTCAAAGGCGCTCACGTCGCCGTGGTAGGAGAATCCAAGGTGGCGTATGCGGCCTGCCTCGCGCTCCTTCATCAGGAAGTCGAGCAGCCCGTTGTCAAGGAATCGTCCGTGCAGGGCATCCACACCTCCGCCGCCAATGCTGTGCAGGAGGTAGTAGTCGATATGGTCGACCTTTAATCGCTGGAAGGACTGATAGTACATACGCTGTGCATCTTCGAAGTTCCAGAGATTGTTTCGCTGATTCGACATCTTCGTGGCCACGAAATATTTGTCGCGAGGATGGCGGCTGAGGGCATTGCCGGTGAGCACCTCCGACTGTCCGCCCATGTACATCGGTGCCGTGTCGAAGTAGTTCACGCCGTGCTCAATGGCGTAATCCACCAATTGGTTCACCTCGTCCTGATCGTTAGGCAACCGCATCATGCCGAAGCCGAGCAGCGACACCTGCTTGCCTGAGCCGTGCTGCACGCGGTAGGTCATGCGGTTGTCGATGACAGTATCTTTCTTCTCACTCTGTGCCAAGGCGGATAACGGCTCAAAGGCCATCAGTCCGATGGCAGAGCCTGTGCCGATGCCGAGTCTCTTGAGAAACTCGCGTCGATTCATGTTGGGGCTGTCTTTTTCCTTCATTTGCTGTTTGATTTTAGTCTTGTTGGTCTTGTGGGTGCAAAGATACAACAAAAAAACCACATCTGCAAGAGATGTGGTTTTAAATGATATTAAATGTGTTGCTTAGAATGCGTAGGCGATACCGAGTGAGAGGAGAGGATTGTTAACCACCTTGAAGCCGTCCTTCTTACCATACTGGTAAATGGCGTCGAGATACACTTTGACGTTCTCGGTAAGGAAGTATTCTGCACCAGCACCACCTCCAAAGACGAAAGCAGAAGAGCCTTCACCATACTCAGGGCTAGAGCCCAAAACACCAAATGTAACAAGAGGATATACTCTGAACATGTCTGTCACGGGAATGACATACTGGATATTGGCATTAACATTCCAGTTAGATACAGAATACTTCTTAGGATAGTACTTGAAGTTAACTTCAGCGCGGAAGTCCTCAATAAACTCATACTGAAGCTTGACACCAGGAGCCATACGACTCGCATCGCTGTCAATAAGATAGTTGAAGTCAACACCAACAGCAAACTTCCCGTCCTGAGCAAATGCGCCGACGCTCATGAGCATCATGGCAGCAATCATCATTAATTTCTTCATAACTTTTTCCTTTTTGTGTTATTAAATGATTAATTTGTCGTTTGACGGTGCAAATTTACAAAAAAGATTTAAAAGTTGCAAGTAAAAACGCAAATACTTTTAATTAATTTTACTTAAATCGTGATAAACCTCAATTATTCACGTTCGTTTTTTTTGATCTTCCAGCCGATGGCAGCGATAAAGATGCTCATCAGTGGTGAAAGCAGGTTGAAGAAACAATAGGGGAGATAGGTGAGGGTGGGGACACCCAGCACCGTGGACTGTGTCATGCCGCAGGTGTTCCAGGGGATGAGCACTGAGGTGACGGTCGCCGCATCCTCCGTCGTACGGCTCAACAGCCGCGACTCATAGCCCTCTTGCTTATATACCTCTTTATATATATCAGCATTGAGGACGATGGAGATGAACTGGTCGCCAGTGGTGATGTTGAGGAAGATGCCTGTGCCGACGGTGGACGACACGAGGCTGATGCGGTTGCGGATGAAACGAATGACAACCTTTGTGATACTCTCAATCATACGGCTGGCCACCATCGCCGCACCAAAGCACATAGCGCAGAGGATGAGCCAGATGGTGTTGAGCATACCAGCCATACCGCTGGTGGAGATCAGTTCGTTGAGTGAGGCGTTGCCTGTATCAACGGCCGTCGCTCCGAAATAGGTGATGGCCAGTCCACGGGTCAGTGAGGCAGCCGAGGCATCACCTCCTCCACCAGCTATCTCGCAGAGGATATGCGGCTGGAGAATGAGGGCCACGATGCCTGCCATCACAGATGAGGCGAAGAGTACGATGAGCGACGGCACCCGACGAGCGATGAGCACACCTGTCAGCAGCGGCACCAACAGCGTCCATATAGAGATATTGAAGGTTCGCGACAGTCCATCCGTATATTCGCTGACCTCAATCTCTGTACTTGCATCGCCGTCCAGTCCTGTGATGAAGAAGATGGTGATGGTGATGAGGAAGGTGGGCATCGTGGTGAACATCATATAGCGGATGTGAACGAAGAGGTCGGTGCCTGTGGCAGACGAGGCAAGGATGGTGGTATCGCTCAGAGGTGACATCTTGTCGCCGAAGTAGGCGCCGGAGATGATGGCACCTGCCGTCCAAGCCTCAGAAACGCCTAAGGCGTGGCCGATGCCTAACAGGGCGACGCCGATGGTGGCGATGGTGGTCCATGAACTGCCTGAGAGCAGCGATACGAGGGCGCAGATGATGCACGATGATACCAAGAAGAACTGTGGCGACATAATCTGCACCCCATAATATATTAAGGTGGGAACGATGCCGCTGACCATCCACGAACCTGCCAACATGCCCACACATAGCAGGATGAGCAGGGTAATGCTCACTTCACCAAGCGTCGCCTTGATCTGTTTCTCAAACGTGCGCCAAGGTGTCTTGTAGATCGTCATTGAGAGGCTGACGCAGACGGCCATACCCATGAGCAGGGCTATCTGACTGCCGCCGCTGAGGGAGTCGCTGCCGAAGAGCGAGATGGCTACGGCCAGGAGTCCGATGAGCACCACTACGGGGACGATGGCGATGAGTGGATGGGGACTTTTTACCATAATCGCTGCAAAAGTACAAAAATAATTCATAATACATAACGCATAATGCATAATATTTTGTATCTTTGCAGCGGAATTTAATGTTTTTGTATGACAAAAGAAGATTTTCAGGCTTCGCAGGAGAAGTATGCCAAGCAGATTGAGGAAATTAGACTTGCTGCCCACGAGTTGCATCAGAACGTGAATGAGACCTATGGCGACGAGTTGCCATACGGCTTTCATCTGGATATGGTGGTTGAGGGTGTCTGTTGCTACGGCCATCTGGTGTGTGTCAGGGATGAAGATGTGCTGCCCATCTTTTTTGGCGCCTTTTACCACGACAGTATCGAGGATGCGCGCCTGACCTACAACGATGTGATGAAGGTGGCCCGTCGGTGGATGACGGAGGAGCAGGCGCTGCTGGGAACGGAGATCGTCTATGCCCTGACCAATGATAAGGGCCGTACCCGTTCCGAACGGGCAGGGGAGAAGTACTATCAAGGTATACGTGAGACGCCATATGCTCCGTTTGTAAAGCTCTGTGACCGTCTGGCTAATGTAACCTACTCCTGTTCGATAGACAGTGGTAGGGACGGCAATCGGATGAGGGAGGTCTATAAGCACGAGATGACCGGTTTCCTGCCTGCTCTCAATCCGCATAACGATGATCCTCGCTTTCAGATTCCGTTTGAGGTCATTACGGCGCTGTCAGAGATCCTGATTGATGAGGTGGACCGCGATGAAGTCCGCAAACAATGGGGCGAATTGTATAAAATGTAAGTGAAATCGCAAATTTTCTTGCAAAAAATTTGTTTGTTTCGCAGAAATGATGTACTTTTGCAGCCGATTAGACAAAAACGAAAAGAATATGTCACTGTTGAACGCTTACTTTTACGGCTATTACTTTTACTTTGCAGGGAACTGTGAAGCGGAAGGCTGTAAGTAAAATTAAAGAATGAAAAGATTTAAAAATTAAAATACTGCTCCGCTTCACAACCAAGTGAAAGCGGAGTTTTTAGTTAAAAATGAAACGAATTCCCATAATTGAACATAATTTGATGTAATAATTACGAATCATTACGGAAATTAGTTTTAAAGAAAAAGAGAAAGATGAAGAGAATTGCCATACAAGGACTGATTGGGTCGTTCCACGACATTGCGGCACACCTGTACTTCGAGGGGGAGCAGATACAGTTGATTTGTTGTTCTACCTTTGAACAGGTCTTCGACAGCATTAAGCAGGATCCCACGGCCATCGGTATGCTCGCCATCGAGAATACCATCGCTGGCTCGTTGCTCCATAACTATGAACTGTTACGTGATTCCGGTACGACGGTGGTGGGTGAGCATAAATTGCATATTACCCACAGCATCTGCTGTCTGCCTGAGGACGACTGGGATACCATCACGGAGGTCCATTCCCATCCTGTAGCCCTGATGCAGTGCCGTCAGTTCCTGGCACAGCATTCGCATCTGAAGAATGTGGAGGCTGAGGATACGGCAGGTTCGGCGAAGATGATTGCCGAGGGACAGCATCGTGGTTGGGCGGCTATTTGTCATGCTGAGGCAGCCAGGCTCTATGGTCTGAAGGTGCTTGAGGATCATATTGAGGATAATAAGCACAACTTCACCCGTTTCCTCGTGGTCAGCAATCCCAATAAGGCCGATATGCTGCGTCCATTGACGGAGACGAACAAGTCGAGCATCGTCTTCTCGCTGCCCCACGAGGAGGGAAGTCTTTCTCATGTGCTGGCGATTCTCTCGTTCTATAAGATCAATCTCACGAAGATTCAGTCGCTGCCGATCATCGGACGGGAGTGGGAGTATCTGTTCTATGTTGACGTGATGTACGACGACCTCACCCGCTACCGCCAGTCGATAGATGCGATTATACCACTGACAAAGGATTTAAAGATTTTAGGAGAGTACAAAGACGGCAAACAAACGAATTAGATAATGTTCAGAAACGAATTCCCATAATTATTCGTAATTCTTCATAATATTATGGTTAATTATGGCTTATTACGGGGATTAGTTTCTTAAAAAAAGAAGAATATGACGATACAACCAGCAGACAGGCTCAGTTTAGTGAGCGAATACTATTTCAGTAGGAAATTAAAGGAAGTGGCTCAGATGAATGCCGAAGGCAAGGACATTATCAGCCTCGCTATCGGTAGTCCCGATATGCCGCCGTCGCCACAGACCGTAGAGAAACTTTGTGAGGTGGCTCACGATCCTAATGCACACGGTTATCAGATGACGGTAGGAACGCCGGAACTGCGTGAGGCGATGGCTGGCTTCTATAAGCGTTGGTACAATGTTGATTTGGATGGTAAGACCGAGGTGCTCCCATTGATTGGCTCGAAAGAGGGTATCCTGCATGTCACCCTCGCCTTCGTCAATCCTGGCGATGAGGTGCTGGTGCCAAATCCTGGCTATCCTACCTATACCTCGCTCAGTAAGATCCTGGGTGCGAAGGTCGTCAATTATAATCTTCGTGAGGATAATGGTTGGCAACCCGACTTCGACGAACTCGAGCAGATGGATCTCTCGAAAGTGAAGTTGATGTGGACGAATTATCCCAATATGCCGACGGGAGGCCGTGCCCAGCGTCAGACTTATGAGCGATTGGTGGCCTTTGCCAAGGAACATAACATCGTTGTTGTGAATGACAACCCTTATTCCTTCATTCTCAGCGAGGAGCATTTGAGCATCCTTCAGATTCCAGGGGCCAAGGACTGCTGTATTGAGTTCAACTCGATGTCGAAGAGCCATAATATGCCAGGCTGGCGTGTGGGAATGTGTCTCACCAATGCGCAGTTCATCCAGTGGATCATGAAGATCAAGAGTAATATTGATAGCGGTACCTTCCGCGGTATCCAGCTGGCAGCTGCCGAGGCCCTTCAGAACGACGAGGCTTGGCATCGTGAATTTAACATCGAGACCTATGGCCGCCGTCGCAGGTATGCCGAGCAGATTATGGATGTCTTAGGCTGTACCTACGACAAGAAACAGGTGGGTATGTTCCTTTGGGGTAAGATTCCTGAGCAATATGCCGATGTCGAGGACTTGACGGAAAAAGTCTTGCACGAGGCTCGTGTTTTCATCACCCCAGGCTTTATCTTCGGCTCCAACGGCCAGCGCTACATCCGCATCTCCCTCTGCGCCAAAGAGGATAAAATCAAAACTGCTCTCGAGCGGATTAAAGAAATATTTAGGCACGGATGAACACGGCTTTATAAATAAAGACACGGCTGCTGCGCAAGAATAAAAGGCAGTGTTAATCCGTGAAATCCGTGCCAAATAAAAAAAAGTAAATCATAAATAGACAAGATATGGAATTAGATTTAGCACCACTGAACTTACCGAGTGACAATGAACGTCCCTTCGTCATTGCAGGCCCTTGCTCTGCAGAGACAGAGGAACAAGTGATGACTACCGCCCGTGAACTGGCGATGAAAGGCTGCCACAATTTCCGTGCTGGTGTGTGGAAACCCCGTACCAAGCCTGGTGGTTTCGAAGGCCACGGCGAGCCCGCCCTCGTCTGGCTCGCCCAGGTGAAGAAAGAGACGAAGATGCTTGTTGCTACCGAGGTGGCCACACCAGAGCATGTAGAGTTGGCCTTGAAGTATGGCATCGACATCCTTTGGATAGGTGCCCGTACCTCTGCCAACCCCTTCGCCATGCAGGCTATTGCCGATTCTCTGAAAGGTGTGGATGTGCCTGTCTTCGTGAAGAACCCTGTCAATCCTGACATCGAACTCTGGATTGGTGCCTTGGAGCGTATCAACCAGGCCGGCATCAAGCGTCTGGGCGCCATCCATCGTGGCTTCTCCAGCTACGAGCAGAAGATCTACCGTAATGCGCCGATGTGGCAGATTCCCATCGAGCTGCGCCGTCGTATCCCTGAACTGCCGCTGATCAGTGATCCTTCGCACATCGGAGGCCGTCGTGAACTGATTGCGCCACTCTGTCAGCAGGCGATGGACCTCGGCTTCGACGGTTTGATTATCGAGAGCCACTGTGATCCGGATAAGGCGTGGAGCGATGCCAAGCAGCAGGTGACTCCTGATGTGCTCGACTATATCCTGTCGTTGCTCGTTATCCGTGATGAGCATACGATGGTGGAGGGCATCTCTCAGTTGCGTAAGCAGATCGATGAACTCGACAACCAACTGATGGATCTCTTGGCCAAGCGTATGAAGGTGTGTCGCGAGATCGGCCAGTACAAGAAGGAGCACAACATGACCGTCTTGCAGGCCAATCGTTACAATGAGATCCTGAACAAGCGTGGAGCACAGGGTTCGCTCTGCGGTATGGATCCAGAGTTCGTCGCCCACGTCTTCGAGAATATCCATGAAGAGTCCGTCCGTCAACAAATGGAGATTATCAATAAATAGTAATGATAGAAACGAATAGGAATTATGAAGATTCTTGTTATGGGTGCAGGGAAGATGGGAAGTTTCTTCATCGACCTGCTGAGTTTTGAGCATGAGGTGGCAGTCTTTGAGAGAGACCCCAAGAGGATGCGTTTCACTTATAACTGTCAGCGCTTTACCTCATTTGACGAGATTCGTGAGTTCAAGCCAGAACTGCTGATCAATGCCGTCACGCTGAAATATACTATCCCTGTGTTCAAGGAGGTGATTCCTTACCTCCCCAAGGAGTGCATCATCAGCGACATCGCCTCTGTGAAGACGGACTTGAAGGAGTTCTATGAGTCAACGGGCATGCGCTATGTCTCTACCCACCCGATGTTCGGTCCGACGTTCGCCAACCTCCAGCAACTCTCTGAGGAGAACGCCATCATCATCAGTGAGGGCGACTACATGGGACGCATCTTCTTCAAGGACCTCTATCAGAAGCTGGGACTCAACATCTACGAGTACACTTTCGAGGAGCACGATAAGACGGTGGCTTACTCGCTGTCTATTCCCTTCGTTTCGACCTTCGTCTTTGCGGCCGTCATGAAGCATCAGGATGCACCTGGTACCACCTTCAAGCGCCACATGCGGATTGCCAAGGGTGTGCTGAACGAGGATGACTATCTCTTGCAGGAAATCCTCTTCAACCCATATACCCACGACCAGGTCAGTCAGATCCGTACGGAGTTGAAGGAACTGCTGGAGATTATCGACAACAAGGATGCCCAGGGCATGAAGGGCTATCTGACGAAGATTCGCAATAACGTTAAGCGCGACATTGAGATTAAGCAGTAATGTTTTTTTTGCACGGATTACACGGCTCTCATAGAGAGACACTGCTTCTGGGGTATGATGATAAAGCCGTGTTAATCCGTGTAATCCGTGCCTAATACGATATGAAGTATCATCTTGTAGCTTTTATAACGGTAGCTATCTGGGGCAGTACCTTCGTCTTTACGAAGATGCTGCTTCAGGCTGGCCTTTCCCCTGCGCAAATCTTCACCCTCCGCTTCATCATCGCCTACGTCCTCCTTTTAGGCTATTCGCTCCTGCGTAACAAGGTAACTTCTTCCCCTCCTAAGTTAGGAGGGGTTAGGGGTGGTCTGAACAATCGCTCTTTCCGCTGGTTCTGCCGCTCCTGGCGCGATGAGCTCCTAATGATTGCCCTTGGCCTCACAGGCGGTTCCGTGTATTTCTTGGCGGAGAACGCGGCGATGCTCTTCACCACAGCAACAAACACCTCACTCATCGTCTGCTCCTGTCCGCTCTTCGCGATGCTGCTCTTTGCCCTGTTTTTCCGCCAGTCTGAGAAGATCACACGCATTCAGGCGCTTGGCTCGCTGATAGCCTTTCTGGGTATGGTCGTTGTCGTGCTCAATGGTCATTTTGTGCTCCATCTCTCGCCCCTTGGCGACCTGCTGGCCTTTGGTGCCTGTCTTTGCTGGGCTGTCTATAGCCTGTTAATGAAGGCTGCGGTTAGTGGCTATTCCTCACTTTTCATCACTCGCAAGGTGTTTATCTACGGCCTCCTCACCATTATACCTTATTATATATTTGTCCCCTCCGAAGCCAGCATCTTCTTTTCTTCACCATTTCACCTTTTCACTTTTTCAACTATTCTGAATCTTCTCTTCCTGGGAGTCGTCGCCTCGATGCTATGTTACCTTACCTGGAACTGGGTCATCGGCAAACTTGGTCCTGTCATCGCTACGAACTGGGTTTACTTCAATCCCATCACCACCATCCTCTTCGCCTGGTGGCTGCTCGACGAGAAGATCACTATTTGGTTCCTTCTCGGCTCTGCCCTCATCCTCATTGGCATGTATCTTGCTGACAGGCGAATAAAGTGATAAAAATGTCCACGAAGTCACAAAGTACACGAAATTAAGTTTTTTTTTATGTCCTTCGTGTCCTTAGTGGATAAAAAGTTGTATCTTTGCAGCAAATAAACCAATTAAACAGAAAAATTATGGGTATTATTCTTTCACTCCTTCTTGGATGTTTGGCTGGCTTCTGCGCTGGCAAGTTGATGAAAGGTGGCGGTTACGGCCTCATCATGAATTGTGTGCTGGGTCTCTTTGGTGGTGTCCTCGGCGGCTGGTTGTTCGACCTGCTCGGCATCTCTTGGGGCGGCCTTCTCGGTCAGCTTGGTACCGCCATCATCGGTGCCGTTGTCATCCTCTGGATCGCCTCGCTGATCAAGAAGTAATCCATTCTGATGGTTGATTTAGAGAAATGTACCCTGGCCGTCTGCGAAATAGCACGACGGGCTGGCGCGTATATCAGGGGGGAACGTGAAAAGTTCTCCCTTGAGAGCGTGGAGCGGAAACATGCACATGATTATGTGTCGTATGTGGATAAAGGGTCGGAACGGCTGATTGTCAGTGCGTTGCGGGAGTTGTTGCCTGAGGCAGGATTTATCACGGAGGAACAAACCGCACAACGGGGACAGTCCCCATTGTGTTGGGTGGTGGATCCGCTGGATGGAACAACGAACTTCATTCATCAGTATGCACCGTATGCTGTGAGCATCGCACTGATGGAAGGGAAGGAGATATTGATCGGTGTGGTGTATGAGATTTGCGCTGATGAATGCTTCTATGCCTGGAAGGGCGGTGGAGCCTATTTAATGCATAATAAGTTGCATGTCAGCAGTCAGAAGATACAGGATGCGCTGTTGTGCCTGCAATTGCCTTATAATAGCGATGCCTATAAGCCGACGATTAAGCGATTGATAGATGCGTTTTATGGGAATGTGGGCAGTATCCGGATGTGTGGCTCGGCGGCGATGGCCCTCTGCTATGTGGCGGCGGGAAGACTCGACGGCTATGCTGAGCAGTATATCGGCCAGTGGGATTTTATGGCAGGCAGTTTGATCGTGATGGAGGCTGGCGGCTTGGTAACAGACTATGCTGGTTCTGAGGACTTTACGCAGGGCAACAGCGTCGTCGCCACCAACGGCGTGATTCAAGGGAATCTATTAGAAATTATTAATTCTAAGGAATCTGGGAATCAGGGAAATACGATGCAGAGCATCGTTGACAATTCCTAAATTCCTATATTCCTTAGACTAAATCATAATCCTTAGCAATATGGCAGCAGGAAAGTGGATTGGAGGATTCATCGGATGGATGGCCGGAGGACCGTTGGGAGCCTTGGCAGGCTATCTGTTAGGTTCGTTGTTCGACACGATGCTCGATGGTGTGAACTCTCCTCAGAACTCTGGCACATGGGGTCAGGACTCCAGTCGCGAACAGCAACAGACATATCAGGACTTCAATGAGGCCTATCAGCGGGCTTATCGTCAGCGACAGGCCCAGGGCCAGCGTAACAGCTTCCTTTTTTCGTTGCTCGTGCTCTCCTCTTATATTATTAAGGCCGACGGCAAGGCGATGCACTCCGAGATGGAACTGGTGCGCCAGATGCTTCGTCAGAACTTCGGCAATGATGCTGTCGCCCAGGGTAATGAGATCCTGAACAAACTCTTCGACGAACAGAAGCGTGAGGGGTGGACGCAATTCAAGCAGACCGTGCGCCAATGCTGCGGACAGATCAATCAGCAGATGGACTACTCGCAGCGGTTGCAGTTGCTGAACTATCTGGTGATGGTGGCACAGGCTGATGGCCGTGTGCCCCAAAGTGAGATTACGGCTCTGAAGGAGTGTGCCCAGTGGTTAGGTATGTCGGCCTCAGAGGTTGACTCGATGCTGCACCTCTCCGGAGACACGTTGGAGGATGCCTATAAGGTGCTGGGTGTCAGTCCTGATGCGAGCGATGCTGAGGTGAAGAAGGCCTATCGCAAACTCGCCCTTGAGCATCATCCTGACAAGGTAGCTGCCCTTGGTGAGGATGTGCGCAAGGCCGCTGAGAAGAAGTTCCAGGAGATCAATGCGGCGAAGGACAGGATTTGGAAGGCCAGAGGATTATAATGAGCCATTGTTCAGACCCCCTCTGGCTCCCCCTAACTTAGGGGGAGAAACAGTTACTCTTGTAACAGAAATTTCGATCTAAAATTGCCAGCGGTTGGGCATTTGTCTGTCTGGCCAGAGATGCTTGGCATACTGGTAGTGATAGAGCTCAAAGAGGGCTGTCTGTCGCGTTAGTCTTTTCTTAAAGGCTTCATAGTCCTTGCGTTCAGGCTGTGTCCATTGGACTTCGGAAAGTGCAGACATACGAGGCAGAGCCTGATATTCTACCATCGCCTCGTTGGTCATATACTCCGTCCAGAGGTTGGCCTGAGCGCCGAGGATATGTTCACGGGCTGCTGCGGAAAGACTGTCTGGGGCAGGATCGAGCGAATAAACTTTTTCGATGGGGATGAAACCACCACAATGGCTGGGCTCGAACTGTGTATCCTCTACCTGTTGGTAGTCGAAGTAGCAGAAGGTGGTGGGTGTCATAACAACATCGTGACCAGTCTCAGCAGCTTTCGCACCAGGGGCTGTGCCTCGCCAAGACATGATCATCGCATCCTGTGGAGAACCATCAAGAATCTCGTCCCATCCTAAGGCACGACGGCCCTTAGAGGTTAAGAAATCAAAGACTTTTTTGGTAAAATGAACCTGTAGGGGAGAGAGTTTTGAGGTCAGGGGCTCAAAATCCTCAGCGGCTTGTTGAGAGGCAGGCAACTGCTTCTGGAGTGCCTGACACTTGGGGCATTGGAGCCACTTCTCTGTGGGTGTTTCATCGCCACCGATATGGATGACATCGGAGGGGAATATGTCCATGATCTCCGTCAGCACATCCTCGACAAACTGATAGACGCGTTCGTTGCTGACGCAGAGCACATCTTTATAAACACCCCAGTAGTGTCCTACTTGATAAGGGCCACCCGTACAACCCAGCTCTGGATAGCTGGCGAGAGCTGCCAACATGTGTCCAGGCATGTCTATCTCAGGGATGACGGTGATATGACGTTCTGCGGCATAGGCCACAATCTCACGAGCCTCGTCCTGTGTGTAATAACCACCGTATGGAATACCGTCGTCGATGTCGGAGTTGGTGCCGATGATGGTGCCTGAGCGCTGTGAACCTACCGATATCAACTTCGGCCATTTTTTGATTTCGATGCGCCAGCCCTGATCATCCGTCAGATGCCAGTGGAAACGGTTCATGTTGTGGAGCGCCAGGAGGTCGATGAACTTCTTGACGAAAGCAACGGGGAAGAAGTGACGCGAGCAGTCGAGGTGCATGCCTCGCCAACTGAAGCGGGGCGCATCGGTAACGACTGCTGCAGGGATTTGACTACAGACTATAGATTTTCTGAGTGTTTGGATTCCGTAGAACACGCCGGCGGGCGAGCCGCCCTCGATGGTGATGCCTTTTGCAGATACGGTGAGGACGTAGCCCTCGGTATTGGTTACCTTCGGCGAGACGGAGAGGGCAATGTAGGTCGTCTTCTTCTGTCGTTTGTCGGCAATGGCGAGGTCGATGTCCGACACCTCTTTTATATATTGCTGCAGAAACTGTGCTTCACGCTGGAGACCATCGGTGGCGAGGATCTGCACCTGATTGTTCAATACAAGCGGAGCGCCCTGCTGCATCTGGATGCTCTGGGGCAGGGGCACTACTTCGTATTGAGCGGATTGCAAATCCTTATACTCACTACCGTCGAATTGCAAATTCGACGGAACGGCCGATATGCTTATAGGTGAAAAGACCAAAAGTTGAAAAGTGAAAAGTACAGTCAGTACTGCCGCTTTCCTGTATATCTTGGTAATCATAATTCCTAATTTCTAATTCCTAATTCCTAATTAAAAGTGGTATTCCACAAATGCTTCCATCGCCTCATAGCAGGCCAGTCCAAGTGCGTCGTAACGCTTGGCAGTCTCACGGTTACGGTCTTCGGCACGCTGCCAGAACAGACGATCGTCGTTGCCGAGGAAGGGGGCTCCCTCCATCTGACTCTGATGCCTGAGGATGGCGTTTCGCTTCTCTCGCAGTTCCTCAGGACTCATCGGCACACACATCTCAATGTCGGCCACATCCCATTCGGCCCAGGCACCGCGATACATCCACACACGACAGTCCTTCAACCATTCGGCGCCAGCTTTCTTCTCCTCGTCGATAGCTGCGAATACGGCATCTGTACACTTACGATGGGTGCCATGTGGATCGGCGAGATCAGCAGCAACATAAACCTGATGCGGCTGTATCTCCTCCAACAACTGCATGATAGGCTCAACATCGCGTTCCGTCATAGGTAGTTTCTCAATCTTACCACTCTCATAGAACGGCAAGTCGAGGAAGTGGATATGATCCTTTGGAATACGGTTATAGCCACAGGCATTGCGGGCCTCGCCGCGACGAATCAGTCCCTTCACGGTGAGGATGGCCTTATTGTCCCAATCCCCCTCTTTCTTCTCTTTCAGGTAACTCATGATTTCACGATAGCGGATTTTGATGACCTCGTCGGAGCCATTGGCGAAGAGTTTGTTGAAGCCGTTGATGAAGTGCATATAAAGCCGCACCTCTTCATCTGCAACAGCGATATTCCCCGATGTCTCATAGGCCACATGCACGTCGTGCTTCTGTTGTATCAGCCGTCGGATGGTGCCTCCCATCGAGATGACATCATCGTCGGGGTGGGGGGAGAAGACGATGACACGCTTGGGGTAGGGCTTGGCCCGTTCAGGACGGGTAGAGTCGTCTACGTCAGGCTTGCCGCCAGGCCATCCGGTGATGGTGTGCTGCAGTTCATTGAACACTTCGATGTTCACCAGACCGGCTTGTCCGTTGAATTGTTCAACGAGATGTCCCAGTCCGTTGTCGATGTAATCCTTGGTGGATAGTTTCAACAGAGGCTTGCCTGTTTTGTTACAGAGGTCAATGACCTGTCGCCTTAACTGATGGTCAGGCATTTTGATGGTAGCTGTCAGATTCAGATTCATCATGTGAAGTTTTTAGTTGCATTCATTTGACAAAGATACGAAATAATCATGGAATAGACATGTTTTTTGGGAAGATTAACACTCATATAGAGAAAAATGATTAACTTTGCAGTCGAAAAGTCGGCAAAAGCCAGCTTTTTATAAATAAGAAGATGAAGAAACCTGCGATTATTGTTCCAGATGGGTGCAGAGAGGTTTTGTTGCATGCTTGTTGTGCTCCATGCTCCTCGGCGATTGTCGAGTGGCTGGTGCAGCATGATATCCGTCCTGTCATATTCTATTACAATCCGAATATCTATCCTCTTGAGGAATATGAGATTCGCAAGAATGAGAGCAAGCGTCATGCAGAGAGTCTCGGACTCACTTGGATCGATGGAGACTACGACCACGAGCATTGGCGGCAAGACGTCTGTGGGCTTGAAGGAGAACCAGAACGAGGCCATCGCTGTGAACTTTGCTTTACGCTTCGTCTGACCGTAGCTGCCAGAAAAGCAAAAGAACTCGGCATCAGATATTTCACTACCACGCTGGCATCCTCACGTTGGAAAAGCTTGGAACAGATAGAACGTGCCGGCCATCAGGCTGAGCAGACTGTCAATGGAATCTCACAAAAGGGACTGTCCCCTTTGTGTGATTCTGTTACATTTTGGGCACAGAATTGGCGGAAGGGCGGACTCTATGAACGTCGTAATCAGCTATTGAAAGAATTTGACTTCTATAACCAGCAATACTGCGGCTGCGAGTATTCGAAAAGGTAAGAAGGTGAAAAGATGAAAAAGTGAAAGAAGGAAAACTTCGTCGCAGACCCTCATCAGATAATCAGTGAAAATCTGTGAAATCTGAGGCTAAAGTTTGCGAGTTTCGTTTTTTTGTTGTAATTTTGCGCCCTAAAATAAATAATGTACTTAATTAATTGAGATTTATGTCCAACACTAACACTTACGTCGGTTCCAAAATCAAGGGACTCAGAGAGACGAAAAACCTCAGCATCGAAGAGGTAGCCGAGAGCACAGGTCTGTCAGTAGAGCAGATCAACAGCATTGAGAACGACCAGAACCTGCCATCATTAGGTCCGCTGATCAAGATAGCCAGAGCACTGGGTGTGCGACTGGGAACATTTATGGACGATAACGACGCACTGGGTCCTGTGGTCTGTCGTGCTGAGGACCGTGAGAAAGACAGCAGCATCAGCTTCTCCAACGGTGCCACCGATGCCCGCAAGCACATGGAGTATCATCCGTTGGCCCAGCAGAAGGCCGGCCGTCATATGGAACCGTTCATCATCGACATCAATCCAGAAGAAAATCAGAACTATAAACTCTCTGCCCACGAGGGTGAGGAGTTCATCTATGTGATGCAGGGTGAAGTGGAAGTGGAATATGGTAAGGAGAAATATACGCTTAAAGAAGGCGACTCAATCTACTATGATTCCATCGTCAAGCACCATCTGCACGGTGCCCCTGGTAAGTCTGCCAAGATTCTCGCACTTATTTACATCCCCTTCTGATTATGAGCAACGTGAAATTAGATATGGCAGGCAGGCCTCTGCCAGACAGGACTTACCCTGCTGAGACAGGTAGCGAAGGCTATACACTTCATGAGCGTACCCTCGGCCAGTGGCTGGAACACTGGGCAGAGACCACACCTGATAAGGAATATATCGTGTATTCGGACCGCGACCTCCGCTTCACCTGGAGTAAGTTCAACGAGCGTGTGGATAACCTCGCCAAAGGTCTGATCGCCATCGGTGTGGAGCGTGGATCGAATGTGGGTATCTGGGCTACGAACGTGCCCGATTGGCTGACGTTCCTCTATGCTACTGCGAAGATTGGCGCTGTCTTAGTGACGGTGAATACGAACTACAAGCAGAATGAGCTGGAGTATCTCTGTAAGGACTCTGACATGCATACCCTTTGTATCACCGACGGTACTTGGGACTGTAACTATGTGGATATGACCTACACGATGTTGCCCGAGCTGAAGACCTGCGAGCGCGGTCATCTGAACAGCGAGCGCTTCCCCTATATGAAGAACGTGGTGTTCATCGGTATGGAGAAGTATCGCGGAATGTTCAATACGGCAGAATTGCTGTTGTTGGGACAGAACGTGGAGGATGAGACCCTGGAGGAGATGAAGAGCAAGGTGACCTGCTACGATGTCTGTAACATGCAGTACACCTCAGGTACGACGGGCTTCCCGAAGGGTGTGATGCTGACTCACTACGGTATTGCCAACGACGGTTACTTCACGGGAGAGAATATGGGCTTCACGGCCGATGACAAACTCTGTGTCTGTGTGCCGTTGTTCCATTGCTTCGGTGTGGTGCTCGCCACGATGAACTGTCTGACGCATGGCTGTACTGAGGTGATGGTCGAGAAGTTCGACCCCTTAGTGGTGTTGGCGTCTATCCATAAAGAAAGATGTACGGCGGTCTATGGTGTGCCGACGATGTTTATCGCCGAACTGAACCACCCGATGTTCTCGATGTTCGACTTGACTTGTCTGCGTACAGGTATCATGGCCGGCTCGCTCTGTCCTGTGGAACTGATGAAGCAGGTCAGCGAGAAAATGTATATGACCATCACGAGTGTGTACGGTCTGACGGAGTCTTCGCCTGGTATGACGCAGACCTGTCTGAACGACACTTTCGAACAGCGCTGCACCACCGTAGGCCGCGACTTCCCGTTTGTCGATGTGAAGGTGCTCAATCCTGAGACTGGCGAGGAGTGTCCCGTCGGCGTGCAGGGTGAGATGTGCTGTAAGGGCTTCAACGTGATGAAGGGTTATTATAAGAATCCTGAAGCTACGGCTGAGGTCATCGACAAGAACGGCTATCTGCACTCTGGCGACCTGGGTGTGAAAGATGAAGAAGGCTTCTATAAGATCACGGGCCGTATCAAGGATATGATCATCCGAGGCGGTGAGAACATCTATCCCCGTGAGATTGAGGAGTTCCTCTATCACATGCCTGGCATCCGTGATGTCCAGGTGGCTGCCGTTCCTTCTAAGAAATACGGTGAGGCTGTGGGTGCCTTCATCATCCTCGAGGAGGGTGTGAAGATGGAGCCCGAGGACGTGCAGGAATTCTGTCGTGGTAAGATCGCCCGTTATAAGATTCCAAAGTACGTGTTCTTCATCGACCAGTTCCCGCTGACGGGTTCCGGCAAGATCCAGAAGTTCAAGCTGAAGGAGATGAGTCTTGCCCTCTGCGAGAAGTTCGGCTACGAAGTGATTTAATACAACGACAAAGTTTTTTATATGACGACAACTTTGACAACTAAGACAACATTTATGGCGGCCAACTGCCGCCAAAGACGGCATGCCGTCTAAAAAGTTGTCTATGTTGTCTAAGTTGTCGTATAAATATTTTGGTAAGGATGTTTGAGAATTTAAGTGAGAGATTAGAACGATCGTTCAAGATATTGAAAGGTGAGGGAAAGATCACCGAGATCAATGTCGCTGAGACCATGAAGGACGTGCGCCGTGCATTGCTCGACGCCGACGTGAACTATAAGGTGGCCAAGCAGTTCACCGATACCGTGAAGCAGAAGGCCTTGGGTCAGAACGTGCTCACCGCCGTGAAGCCCAGTCAGTTGATGGTGAAGATTGTGCACGACGAGCTGGCCGATCTGATGGGTGGAACCGCTTCCGAGCTGAAGGTCGAAGGTCGCGCTGGAGCACCTGCCATCATCCTGATGTCTGGTCTTCAGGGTTCGGGTAAGACCACGTTCAGTGGTAAGCTTGCCAACCTGTTGAAGACGCGCAATCACAAGAAGCCTCTCTTGGTGGCCTGCGACGTGTATCGTCCTGCTGCCATCGAGCAGTTGAAGGTCGTCGGACAAAGCGTTGGTGTGCCCGTCCATACGGAGCCCGACAACAAGAATGTGGTGGAGATTGCCAACCACGCTATTCAGGAAGCAAAGGCTAAGGCCAACGATGTAGTCATCATCGATACCGCCGGTCGTCTGGCCGTCGATGAGGAGATGATGCAGGAGATCGAGACGCTGAAGAAGGCCGTCAATCCCAATGAAACGCTCTTCGTGGTTGACTCGATGACGGGTCAGGATGCCGTGAATACCGCCAAGGAGTTCAACGATCGCCTCGACTTCGACGGTGTGGTGCTGACGAAGCTCGACGGTGATACTCGTGGTGGTGCTGCCTTGAGTATCCGCACGGTAGTCACGAAACCCATCAAGTTCGTCGGTACGGGCGAGAAGATGGAGGCTATTGACGTGTTCCATCCCGACCGTATGGCCGACCGTATCCTCGGCATGGGTGATATCGTCTCTCTGGTGGAGCGTGCCCAGCAGCAGTTCGACGAGGAGGAGGCCAAGCGACTTGAGAAGAAGATCCGTAAGAACAAGTTCGACTTCGACGACTTCATGGGACAGATTCAGCAGATCAAGAAGATGGGTAACATCAAGGACCTGGCTGCGATGATTCCTGGTGTGGGCAAGCAGATCAAGGATCTCGACATCGATGACGACGCCTTCAAGGGCATCGAGGCCATCATCAACTCGATGACGCCGAGGGAGCGCCAGAATCCCGATATCATCAATCAGAGCCGTCGCCGTCGTATCGCAGCCGGTTCTGGTACCAAGCTTGACGATGTGAACCGTCTGATGAAGCAGTTTGACCAGACGCGCAAGATGATGCGGATGGTCTCTGGTATGGGTTCTTCGAAGATGGCCCAGATGGCTAACGCCATGAAGGCCATGAAGGGTGGCGGTATGCCCAAGTTTTAGAATAATAATAAGGCACAGATTAACACGGCTTTATAAATAAAGACACGGCTGTTGCACATAATAAGGAGCAGTGTTAATCCGTGTAATCCGTGCCAAAATAAACAAAAAGATGCAACTAATTGACGGAAAAGCAACAGCAGCAGCCATCAAGGCTGAGATTGCAGAGGAAGTAAAAGAGATTGTGGCTCGTGGCGGCAAACAGCCCCATCTGGCAGCCGTGTTGGTAGGTCACGATGGTGGCTCGGAGACGTATGTGAAGAACAAGGTGCTGGCTTGTGAGGCCTGTGGATTCAAGAGCACACTTATCCGCTTTGAGGAAGATGTCCCAGAGGTCGATCTTCTGAGGTGTGTCAACTTGCTCAATAACGACGACGATATTGACGGCTTCATCGTGCAGCTCCCTCTGCCCAAGCATATCGACGAACAGAAGATCATCGAGGCCATCGACTACCGCAAGGATGTAGACGGCTTCCATCCCATCAATGTGGGCCGTATGGCTATCGGTCTGCCTTGCTTCATCTCGGCTACGCCTCTCGGCATCATCACGCTGCTGAAGCGCTACAACATTGAGACCAGCGGTAAGAAGTGCGTCATCCTTGGACGCTCGAACATCGTGGGTAAGCCGATGGCCCAGCTCATGATGCAGAAGCAGTTTGGCGATGCCACCGTGACCGTATGTCACTCACACTCAAAGACTTTGAAGGAGGAATGTCGTGAGGCTGATATCATCATCGCCGCCATCGGACAGCCCGACTTTGTGACGGCTGATATGGTGAAGGAGGGTGCTGTGATCGTCGATGTAGGTACTACTCGTGTGCCTGATGCCACCCGTAAGAGCGGTTTCCGCCTGAATGGCGACGTGAAGTTCGACGAGGTGGCTCCCAAGTGCTCCTTCATCACGCCTGTTCCTGGTGGGGTAGGGCCGATGACCATCTGTTCGCTGATGAAGAATACCCTCGCCGCCGGCAAAAAAGAGTATTACAAATAATTATGAGCAACGGACAACAGGACTGACACGACTTACGCTGTCGCAAGAAAAAAGTCCTTAAGTCCTTTAGTCCGTTGCAAAAGAGAAATATGACAGCTCAGGAGTATTACGAATTAGGCAATGCGGCCCGCAAGCGTGGTCAGTGGCATGAGGCCATCAACTACTACATCCAGGCCATCGACCTCGACCCCGACAGTCCTGCTGTCGAAGCCAAGCGTATGCTCGACGATATCCTTAACTATTATTGTAAAGATATGTATAACCCATGATGAAGAAAATCTTACTTGGTGTGATGGCCCTGATGATGGGTTGTCATACGGTGACGGCTCAACCTAAAGCCAAGAGCATTGTGATCCTTTACGAGAACGACGTGCATTGCGGCATCGACGGCTATACGAAGATGGCCGGACTGCGCGATGCCATCAACCGCACGGATACGGCCTATGCTGCTGCTGTCTGCGTGGGCGACTTCCTGCAGGGCAACACCACAGGCGCTATCTCCAAAGGCCAGTACATCGCCGACATCATGCGCCTCATGGACTATCACGCTCTGACGTTGGGCAACCACGAGTTCGACTACGGTGTGCCACGCATGAGGGCATTGCTTGAGCAGATAGGTACTCCCGTTGTCTGTGCCAACTTCTACGAGGCAGGCGAGCCCAATCCCGTCTACGCCCCCTACGTCATCCATCAGTATGGCGACAAGAAGGTGGCCTTCGTCGGAGCCTGCACGCCTGAGACAATGATCCTCGAGGGCTACTCGTTCTATGACACCAACGGCATCATGCTCTACGACCTGAGGCCGAAGACTTTCTACGATCTCATCCAGCAGGCCGTCGATGCTGCCCGTAAGGAGGGTGCCGACTATGTCGTGCTGCTCTCGCATGTGGGTGAGACGCCCCAGTCGATGGGATTCAGTTCGCACCGTTTGGTGAAGAACACGCGTGGCATCGATGTCGTGCTCGACGGTCATTCGCATGAGATTTTCGAGGGTGTAATGGTCAAGAACCTCGACGGCAAGGATATTGCCGTCACGCAGACGGGTACTCAGTTCGCCAACGTGGGCAAGCTGCTCATCACGCCTGACGGACGTCTGACGACGCACCTCATCAAGGCTAAGGACATCCCCTATGAGAATGCCGCAGTCACAGCCACCGTCGACAGCATCCGCCAGATGGTGAAGACCGTCACTTCAGAGGTCATCGCCCACAGCGACTATCGTCTGGTGGTGAGCGATGAGAATGCCCGCTGGATCGTGCGTGGACAGGAGACAAACGCTGGCGACCTTGTGGCCGACGCCTACCGTTATGCCATGAAGGCCGACATCGGCTTTGAGAACGGCGGTGGCATCCGCAATGACATCATGGCTGGCGACATCACCTACGGCGACGTCATCGGCATGCTGCCTTATGACAACACCCTTCGTCGTATCATGGTCACTGCCGAACAGCTGCAGGCAATGCTCACCCGCTGTACGGCTCTCGTGCCCGTGCTCGACGGCAACTTCCCGCAGTGCTCTGGCCTCCGCTTCACCGTCCACAGCAAGAGCCACACCGTCAGCGACATCGAGATCCTGCAGGAGGATGGCACATACCAGCCCATCGACATGCAGCGCACATACAGCGTTGCCCTCACGAGCTACAACCACGATGCAGGTGGTTTCTTCGACTGTTTCAAGAAGTGTGTTGTGCTCGAAGAGAGCACCCTGCGTTACTACGAGGCGCTGTCAGACTATCTCCGCAATGCCCTCGGCGGCACCACAGGCGAGGCCTACGCCCAGCCACAAGGCCGCATCCGCATCGTTGAAGACTAATCTCACATAATCTCACAACGGGGACTGTCCCTTTTGTGAGAATTTATCGTTTGATCCTCAACACAGGGGCAATCTTGTTGCAAGGCTCAGGCAAATCTACCACAAGCCCGTCGGCAGTCTGACGGGCTTTTATCTTGCCGTAGCCCAAAAGATATACCGAAGAGATGGACTTGCGGAAGTCGGGACTTCCTTTCGCCAGCGACTTGATGACGAGTGTGCGACCTCCCTTTTCTTTTCCCGTAGGAGGGGTAGAAGGCGGCCAGCCCATTGCCGTCGCATAGAGATATTTTTTTGTCTGGTTGAATCGGATGTCGCGATAGTCCATCCCGTTGTACTGCCCCTCGTTGAAGCCCTGGGCGTTGATTTCAATCGTCTTTTCAGCCACAGGCCCCTCGCCGAACTTCACCCACGGACGGGTGCCGAAGATGCTTTCGCCGTTGGGCGTCATCCACGCCTCCAACTCGTCGAGGAACTGAGCGGCCTTCTCGTCGTAAGTACCATCGGCTCGCAACGGGATGTTCAGCAGTAGGTTGCCATTCTTTGACACGATGTCCACCAACTGCTTCACCAGATTCTCAGCCGTACGGTAGCCGCGCTCGTAGACGCTGGTGTTGTAGTGCCAATCGCCGATGCAGTTGCACGTCTGCCAAGGGTCGGGCATGATGGCATTGGGGGCGCCGCGCTCCACATCCCAAGTGAGTGCCTTCTTCTGCTTGTCGTTCAGGATCTTGCCGAACACCACGCCGCGCGCGTTCTTATTATAAAGATGTGTGGCGATCTTCATGCCGCAGTCGCTCAGCGGATAGAAGGGCAGCACGGTTACGTCGAAATAAATCAAATCAGGGTTGTAGCGGTTGATGGCATTGAGGGTGCGGTCGTAGAAGTTGGTGACGAACTCCTCAGACGGCGGACAGGCGCCGTTCTCCCAGCCCCATTGGTGATGGATGGCCACGTTCGACCACGAGCGGTCGCTCTGCGGATGGTTCTGCCGATAGAGCATCTGCGGGTCGTAGCCTTCCCACCACTTGCCTTTGCCGTCTTCCTTCGTCAGCTTGCCGTCGTAGTAGACGCCTGCCTTGGGACCGTTCTGGTCGTAGCGCTGGGCGGTCTCATACCAGAGCCATGCGTGGTCTGCATGGAACGAGATGCCTAACGGCAGTCCGGCCTTCTTCGCAGCCTTCGCCCAGCCGTCGAGGATATCTTTCTTGGGGCCGATGTTCTGCGAGTTCCAAGGCTGGTACTTCGAGTCCCACAGGTCGTAGTTATCGTGGTGGTTGCCCAGCACGAAGAAATACTTCGCTCCACAACGCTTGTAGCGCTCTACCAGCGCCTCCGGATCCCACTTTTCTGCCTTGAAGAGCGGCAGGATGTCCTTGAATCCGAACTCCGACGGATGGCCGTAGTGCTCCACATGATACTTATACTGCCTGTTGCCCTCGATATACATCCCTCGGGCCATCCAGTCGCCTGAGCCCTCCACGCATTGCGGTCCCCAATGTGCCCAGATGCCGAACTTCGCATCTCGGAACCATTCAGGCGTTTGGTGCGTCTCCAAAGACTGCCAAGTGGGTTCATACCTGCCTGTCAGCATCTGCTCGTGCTGCTCCGATACGGGCACCTGATAAGTCATTCCAGACTTCTCGTTGCCAGTCTGTTTGTTTTGCGCCATTGCTGCTGCCAAACTACAGCATACGGCCAAAGTCATCATCGTTCTTTTCATAACTGCTGGTTTGTTTTAAGTTTCGACCGCAAAGTTAATCATTTTCCCTGAAATCTGCAAGCAATTTCCGCCCTTATTCAATGAAAATGATCTCAAAACGCCCTGATTTTACGCCTTTTTCTGTGCTGAATCGTCATAAAAACCATAGCTGTGTGCCGAAGAATCTGTGTAATCTGTGAAATCTACGGGTGGTAAATATCTTTACAAAATATTCACACTTCCTCCTCTCTCGCAGAAACAAGGCAGTAAACTGGGACTTTCCTTACTTTAAACTGTGACTTTCCTTACTGCAAACTTCCGCTTTCCTTACTGCAAACTCTAGGTCTTCATAATCGCCTGATTGTCAGATATATAAGATTCTTGTAAGAATTAGTTTATTTGTTGTGAAAATTATTGACATAACGTACGTCTTGCTCGTTACAGTTACAGTTGTTACAGTTAAAAAGATGACAATTATGACAAATGACAACGACATATTTTCCCACCACGACAACACACTGCCCAGATGGTAACAGGTAACATTGTTACCAATCAATTTTCAGAAAATTGAAGACAACATTTTATATATTATAAATTATTATATATTATAATATATAATAATTCTTATATTACTTTTTTCGCAACTCAAAAAATAAGAAGGTAACAATGTTACTTGTTACCAACGCCCTTCTAAGTTCAGATCTGACGCTGTCATTTGTCATAATTGTCATTTTTCCCAAATTCCTCAGCTTTGGCCCATCAACTATAGCCCCATGATAGTCCATATTTTAACTGTAACAACTGTAACTGTAACGCTTTGGCGAATCAGACTGTCTGTAATTCCTGAGCGAATTGGTGGAAAGCCTCACGTATTTGCATGATCCGTTGCTCGCTCGGTTTGGAGATACCATAGATGTATCTGGCCAATAGGCTCTTATTGATACCAATCGCACGAGCCACTTCAGACACATTCAGCCAAGGGCAGCGCTTGAACATGACTGCCACCTCATTCTGCTCATTGGGCTCAGAAGTTTCGTAAAAGCTTGAGATATGTATGTCGGCATCCAGCTCTTCCCATCTGATGGCTCTGCCTTCATCTTCTATGGTGAAGTTGTTGCGCTGCTCAGTCGTTGCTTCCTCCAACTCTAGGTATGCCTCCAATGGACGGCTCAATACCCGTCCCTCCGATGAGCGCATAAAAATGCGATGTCCGTCAAACCACAAATTCTTAATCGTCTCCATAATAATCCTCTTTGAACCTCAGTCCAAATATCCTCAACAATGTCGGCATAGCTTCTTTTTTTCTGCAAATGTAGGTATAAAATTTTATATCTCCAAACTTTTTTGAAGAAAAATGCAATATCTTTGCAAAAACATCAACAATGTAGATAGTGGGAAAGTGGGATAATGGGATTCGGGTAGGTATTAGTGAGAAGATGAAAGTGGGAGCTAATGATTCTAATGAAATGTTAATTATTTTAATATGTATATTATTTTAGCATCACACATCCTTCTTCAAACCCTACCAGTTCCCATTTTCCTACTAATGATGACTTAATTCTATAAGCCAACATCAGTGGCTCATAAAAAGAAAACGGCTCTCCTATTTATAATAAAAGAATCTCCCTCTGTATCTACAAGTTAATTTAACGTTTTGTTTAGGACTACGATATCTGCGGCATTCACTTTCCCGTCCTTATTAACGTCAGCATTCTTGAAGTTTATGCTGTTGATGTTTCCACTCATAATGAATTCTACAATAGCATTAATATCATATTTGTCAACTTCACCATCATTGTTGGCATCACCTAATATGACTGTCTGCTCATCATCAATAAAAATAGTCCCCTCTCCTTCTTCCGTGAAAAAGAATTCCTTCCACTGCTCTGCGTTCTGATAAGCATCATAACAATTATCTGGCACGTAGAGCTTGCACTCCCACTTGTTGATGTCATCCAGAGCCTGGCTACCACAATCTGGTGGTGTAGTGGCTTTGCTGCAGATTTCTATAAGGGCCGTACAATCAGAGAAAGCATTTTGGCCAATAGTTGCCACTTGAGTGCCAAAGGCAAAGTATTTCAGGCTTGAACAGCCTGAGAACGCCCAGTTGCCGATGGTGGTCACGCCGTCGCCGATTTCCACCTGCTGGAGATTGGTGCATCCGTAGAACTCATTCTCTGAGATTTCTGTCTCTTTGTCTGTTATCTTTACAGCACGCAGCGAGGTGTTCCGATAGAAGGGAGAATAGCCATAATTGCTTGAGGTCTGATAGCTGATATCACGTCCGATATAGACATAGTCCAATGGGCAGGATGCGAATAAAGAATTACCATTTTTATATCCTAATGTCAAAGTAGCCTCACTGTCAGCAATGGTGACTTTTGACAGACTTGTGCAGTAATTGAAGACATCATTACCAATGTTTGTTACAGCTTGCGGTATAGTAATGGCAGGTAATGACCAACAGGCGTAGAAAGCATTATCATTGATGTTCTTCACTTTTGAACCAATATTAATTTCTGTAAGTGAGGAACATCCTGAGAAAGTACTTGCGCTTATAGTCTCAATACCTTTGCCTATCTTGACTGAAGTAATAGCGGCACAGCTGGAGAACGCTGAGAATCCTAATGAAGTGACAGCATCAGGTATGACGATACTCTTCAACTTTGAACAACTACTGAAAGCAAAACCGCCAATAGATAGAACATCCTGTCCTATTTCTGCAGTTTCCAAATTTCCACATCCATAAAAAGCGTAATCTCCGATTCCTCCATCCAAACCGAGTTTGAGATTTTTTATGTGTTTGTTGTTATAACAAGTATACGGATTGATTTTCTTAACGGTCATAGTGACTCCTTTATTGGTGACGGTTTCACCGATATTGATGTTCTCTGCAGACTCTCCATATATGCAGTCTATGGCATCGCAAGTGCGATAGGATGGACTAACAGGAACATATCTGATGCCATCAACCACAAAATTTGAGCTCAGGAATTTGTATACGACCTGATTACTGATACCAAATTGATCATTCGACACATAATTGACCGCTGCCTTTGCATTCTCGTACCCAAACGGTGGCGTGTTGGTCAGCCAAATGGTTTTCTTTAAGTTTGTATCTGAAAATGCAGATGCCCCAATCGATAATACGCCGCTGCCAATAATGACTGAGGTCAGGCCGCTGCAGCCATAGAAAGCAGACTCGCCGATGGATGTCACGCTGTTGGGGATGGTGACTGAGGTCAGACCGCTGCATTTGCAAAAAGCAAACATCCCGATGGTAGTCATGCTGTTAGGGATGGTGACAGATGTCAGATGTTTGCATTCATAGAAAGCATGCTCGCCGATGGATGTCACGCTGTTGGGTATGGTGACTGAGGTCAGGTTTATGCAATCCCAAAAAGCCCAATCGCCGATAGATGTCACGCTGTTGGGTATGGTGGCTGAGGTCAGACCGTACCATCCAGAGAAAGCAGACTCACCGATAGCCTTTATGTTTTCAGATAATGTCACTTTTTTAATACTTGAAAGGTCTCTGAATAGTGATGTAACAATTTCGCAATCATAAGAGACTTCTTCTATTTTGTTGCAACCAGCGAATGGACTGTAACCAATAGTTGTAGGACTACAGTTTATACTCACAGATGTCAGGCCGCTGCATCCTTCGAACGCAAAATTGCCGATGGATGTCACGCTGTTTGGTATGGTGACAGATATCAGGCGTATGCATCCATCGAAAGCATGCTCGCCAATAGATGTCACGCTGTTGGGGATGGTTACGGAGGTCAGGTTGTAGCAATTAGAGAAAGCATAATAGCCTATGGATGTCACAGGATAGGTATTCCCGTTATAGTCGACAGATTCTGGGATAACCACATTACCAGTGTATGAACTACTACCAAACGAGCCACCATAGCTGACAGCCAGTTCAGTATTGTTATTTGCCCACCTATAATAGATGGTTACTCCATCATTATTAGCAACTGCAATGTCGTGGGCGAAAGCTTTTGCTCCGGTCATGCTCATGAGCAGGGTGAGCAGGATTATGATAAAAGATTGTCTGTTCATAATCGTTCTATTTTTTAGTTATAATTGTTATGCTTGAATATACAGAAATTAAAAACGTGGACTCTTTACTTCGTCTACGTTTCTGAGGTATTGGGGAAAACCTATTAGTCTTAAACGAGTAAATGCCCACGCCAGCGGCGTGAACTATCTACTATTGTTCTTGACTAATTTCTTTCAATTCCCCAATTGTCAGAAACAAGAATCAAAAGTGGACGTTCCAGTCTTTTGTCTTTATTTTGTCTTTGCTATGTCACCATAAGCGATTTGTTTTTAGAGTTCAACATTCATTTAAATTGCAATACGACGGCAAAGATACGAATAATTCCTGAAACATGCAAGGAAAAGCCCGAAAACTTGCAGAAAGTTTTCGGGTGTAAGTGTGACACTATGGAGTAGGCCGCTTATGCAAATCCGCCAGCAAAGTAACTGCGGGCAATGTAGGGGGATGGCTCGTAATAAGCACTGGTGTTATAGTTGTCGATGACTTCGCAAATGGGATCGTTATAGACGCGGAGGATGGCGTCTGCATAGTCTTCGTCAGGTTGGAGGGTGTTCAGAATCAGTCGTTTATAAACCTTCCCCATTTGGGTTGCAGTTGGAATCGTAGGACACAACTCAGCATCAACTTTCGTAACATCATAGTTGCCAGGTTGCAGTTGATATTCGTCCGTCCAGTCAGAAGCAACTGCCAAAGGGTTCTCAGAGTGTAGTGTATCTGCAAGCGAAAGTTTCTTGACGAGTTCATCATGTCCCATTATGTTTGCCACATATTTGTTGGGCTGTTTCAGCTGGCGCGCAATCCTCTCTATCATATAGCAGACGAAATAGAGGTCGTCTGTAGTGACTTTCTCTTCTGGAAAAAAAACGTTCGTCATAGGCTAAAACTTTTTTCAAAGGTGATTGATTCTAATGACTTCTGGGTGCAGAATACTATCTGATGAGTAGGATATTTGAACTTTGCCAATACCCAGAATGCTTCTCTCGTGATAATACCTTCCATAAAGTCCTCAACATAATCCCAAATCTGGTCATCTGCCATTGGACCTTCTACGATGTCATAATCGTGCTTGATTCCCCGTCGGCAGGCCACAACGAAATCAAGCCATTCGTCCGTCATTATAGGAAATGACAACACTTTCAAATCTTCTATTGGTTGATATTTAAAGATGGATACATAACTATTACCACGTTTGGTTAACGCCCACTTTCTGGCTTGCTTCTCTAAGTTTGTGCAATAGAAGCCGTAGCCAAAGTCTTTGTAAAACCCTGACACGATGATTTGTGGATTCTCCACAACCACATTGCTGCCGTGATAAATAGTGATGATATCAGCCATTGCTATCGATTATTTTTGCAAAGGTATGAATATTTCTTGAAATAAACAAGGAAAAGCCCGAAAACTTGCAGAAAGTTTTCGGGTGTAAAAGTGACACTATGGAGAAGCTTACTGAATGGCATCGGCACTTTCCCTGAGCAGGCGGATGACGTCTTCGGCTGATATCTGACTGAACATGTCGGCATCCTGCAACAATGCATCGGCCATCGAACGCTTGTTCTGATGGAGGCGTATGATCTTCTCTTCGATGGTACCAGAAGCAATGAGACGGTAGATGGTGACAGGACGATCCTGTCCGATGCGGTGAGCACGGTCGCTGGCCTGATCTTCGATGGCAGGATTCCACCAGGGGTCGAGATGTATCACGAAGTCGGCTGCGGTCAGGTTCAGTCCCAGACCGCCTGCTTTTAGGCTGATGAGGAACAAAGGATCGTCGCCAGTCTGGAATTGCCGGACTAATTTGTTCCTTTCTTGGGCAGACGTACTGCCGTCTAAATATAAATAAGGTACGTGAGCCTTGTCAAGTTCCTCCCTTACGAGTGCCAGATGGCTGGTAAACTGACTGATCACCAAAGCCCTGTGCCCGCTCTGTCGGAGATTGGCAACCAGCTCAAGAAATGCCTGCGTCTTGCTTGAAGGAATCTGCAGCTTATCGTTGATGAGTCGTGGATGGCAAGCAGCCTGTCGCAGACGTGTAATCTCAGCCAACGTCTGCAAAGCACTCTTTGAACCGTCTTCCAGATTGGCGATTGCCTGCTGGCGCAGATTGTCGTAGAGTGCCTGCTCTTCGGTGCTCAGCTCCACTTGCAAGGTAATCTCTGTCTTCTGTGGCAGTTCGTTGAGCACATCCTCTTTGGTGCGGCGAAGCAGAAATGGGGAAAGGATACGTCGCAGGAGTCTCTGTTGTTCCTGGTCGTGGTCACGTTCGATGGGTAGGATAAAGCGGTCTGTGAACTGCTGATACGAGCCTAAGAGGCCAGGATTGGCAAACTGGAAGAGATTCCAGATTTCACTCAGATGATTCTGTAGTGGCGTACCTGTCAACATCAGACGGAAATCGCCTTTCAGGTTCATTGCTCCCTTCGATGTCTGGGTTTCACGGTTCTTGATGGTGTGAGCCTCGTCAAGGATGATGGTGGTCCAGATGCGGGAACTGAGCAGTTCTTCTTCAGTCACAAGCAGTCCGTAGGTAGAGAGAACTACGTCGCCTGCTTCGGCCTCATTCACCAGTTTCTGACGGTCCGCATTCTGCTGGTTCAGGACTTTCACGGTGAGGGCAGGGGCAAAGCGTCGCAACTCCTGTTGCCAGTTCAGCAGTACGGAGGTCGGCATCAGTACCAGTTGTGGACCTTGTGCTGCTCTCGACTGCATTAGGGTGATGCTCTGAAGGGTTTTCCCGAGTCCCATGTCATCCGCTAAGCAGGCTCCTGCTCCCCAGTGTGCCAGACGGCTCATCCACTCGAAGCCTTCCTGCTGATAGGGACGGAGTTCGGCGTGAATGTTCTTGGGCAGTGGGAACTGCATCTGTCCTGATTCCTTGATGCGTTT
This sequence comes from Prevotella sp., assembly GCA_016284635.1. Taxonomy (GTDB): domain Bacteria; phylum Bacteroidota; class Bacteroidia; order Bacteroidales; family Bacteroidaceae; genus Prevotella. The sequence goes on along the minus strand of JAEEPF010000001.1, from coordinate 42,445 downwards.
CATCAGATCGCGGAAGGCTTCATCGGCCTTCACCTTCGCACCGAGTTCTTCAAGATCGGATAGCTGCAGGCCGTTCATGGTGGCGATTTTCAGTTGTTTGCTGCTGCGGCCTAAGAGCATCTTGTCAAGTGCTTGTAGTTGTTTGCGCAGTTGTTCGCTCAGGGCCACGAACTCATCACCCTCTATACGGATGAAATTACCTTCAGATGAGCGCAGGCGTTCCAGCATCTCAGCTATTTTGATCTTCTCCTTGTCACCGATATTGATGTCGCCCTCCACCTCGAACCATTGTCCTGCACTACTGATCTTCAGTCGCAGCATGTCTGCTGTAATCATCGGCCGGACTACCCGCAGCCTGATGCCTTGGGGCCATTCTGCAAAGGCCACCTCTGGGTGCTGTCGTATCTGCTCCAAGAGCGACAGACAATCTGCCGTATCGATATACCAGCGGTCATCGTACATCAGATTCTCATTGGTATCGCCAAGCATCTCTTCTACAGCCTTCAAGTTCTGACTTTCGGCTTTCAGGTCTCGTTCTGTCTGCACCTTCTCTCCGTCGATAGTGGCAGTCACGATCTCCATTCCTTTGCCTGGCTTCTGATAGGGAGGCTTGTCGCCAAAAGGCTTGACTGCCAGAGAAATGCAGAACAACTGGTTCTCGTCTGGCGATATCTGAACAGCGATTTTGGGTGATGCCTCTACACGTTTCATGTCTGTGGCATTCTTCAGCAGAGGACTCATGACGGTAAACTCGCTGCTTAGGCTTTGTAGTAGTGCAGTCAGCTGCGTCTTGCTTTCCTTAGGGAAGATGCCTACGTCGCGAAGCAGTTCGAGCGTCTTTTTCTGCTCGCGTGTGACTTTGGTAATGGTGACTTGTTTGTCACCCTGCTCAGTAATGTTGTATCCTGAGGTGCCTACTTGTTCAAGATTGATATTTGAACGGACGGAATATCCGTCTCCCTTTGGCTGTACTTGCAGCATGAGAGGCTCTTCAACGATGTCGATGCGCTGTTCGGTATGCTCTGAATATACGCTCTGGCAGCCTGCCAATGCTGCAATGACCCGTTCGCCACAGAGTTCATAACTCACCTGTCCATACCAGCCATAGCTATAACTGCTAACCATCGCAGCTACCTTTCTGTCTAATGGAGAAAGAAAACTCTCTTGTCCGAATGACTTCAGTGCGATATTGCGACCCTTGCTCCATGTGATGCCTCCGTCTTTTGACTTCTGTAACTTTGGCTGAACATAATAGTTGTGCAGATTCACGACGTAGGCCACCCGTTCTATATCCAAATGTTGGGGGCGCTTCTTCTTTGTGGTATCGCTGCTGTCGCCGCAGAGGTTCATAATCTGATTGATGACACGCTCCCACTTCTCTGTTTTCTTCACCTTTGGAAGCAACGGAGTGCTCAGTCCTGTCTGTTTCTGCAGTTGCTTCTTGATCTGTTCAAATTGTGGAAAGTCGTCAGAATAAAGCAGTTGAAGATAGACAAGTCCTTCTGATTTCACATAGTCCTCTGCTGACGGTATGGCCTGAGGTTCTGGATCTAAAATCTGATAATGGCGTAGAAATAGACAGGCCAACTGCCAGCCCATCTTGTCTTTACAGGTTGTCAAGGGATATATCTTGTAGAACTCAGCAGCGTCGCCTTTGATAAAGTGATGAAGCACCAACAGCATGGCATAATTACTGCTGTAATAACCAACATTCTTGTCTTTCATCAGTTTCTCTGCTGTCTTAATGGCTGGAGCTGAATCCGTCAGACTGATGGATAGGGCATAGACAAAGTTGGTCAGCGAGTCGGGGAAAGTCAACTGCTTGTCTTCCTTCAGAATAGCTGACAGTCCTGAAAATGCCTTGGCTGGCTCTCCGTCGTGAATATACTTGAAGCATTGTAGCCGTCTGAATTTGTCGCCACCTGGCCGCAGTTTTCCAAGGATCTCATCTATCTGGCCAGTTTTGAGTACCTGAGAATAATAGAGGTATCCATCGTACATGATACTGCGATGATTATCATCAACAAGTTTGTTGTCAAGGAACACTGCGTTAATGATGTCCATGTCGATAGTCTTGTCAAGTGCCATCCATTTGCTCAGATAGTTGTAGAAGAGCATCATGAGTAAAGACTGATCGATCTGCTGAGAGAAAGGGATGAACTCTTTATTGTTGACAAGATGAGCCAGCAGTTCCATCACCCTGCTATATTCAAATGTGAGATTCCCCCATTTTGTTCTCATCAGTTCTTCGACAAAGGGTTCCCCGTTCAAGAACTTGATGAGCGCACTGACCAAATGGCCGATGGCCTCGCGCGTTTCAATCCTTGGTACGGAACTTACAGCCAAAAGTATTGGAATATCAGCAAGTCTGACGGTGCGCAAGATGTCAATCCATTTCGTAGGCGCAATCCTTACTTTGTTCCCCGATTCGTATCGTCTTACTTGATCACCAACCAATATTCCCTCTGAGAGCCATACTCTGCAATTCTCTTCTATCGGAGTGACGCGAAGTTTATGAAATTCATATATCTGCCGGAGGGTGGTATAATTATATGATCCCAAAGTGCAGGCCATCGCCTGTAGCACAGGGTGAGACAGACCCTCCATAAGTTGATTGATGCTGTTCATAATCTGATGTGAATGATATTCATTATTCTTTGCAAATTTACATCATTTAATCCAAAGGGAGGCAAGTTGGCCTGTTTTTTTATATAAATTTGTGTATTTGCAAGAAAATGCTTAACTTTGTGGCAAAAATCGGAAGATGATGAAAAGACTGATGGTGATGATGATGGTGCTGTGGACGGTGATGACGGCGACGGCACAGAATGCGACGGTAAATCCTTGTGGGCCGACTCCTAATGCCAATCAGTTGCGATGGCAGGATATGGAGATGTATGCGTTTATCCATTATTCGCTGAACACGTATACCGATCAGGAGTGGGGCTTCGGCAATGAGGATCCGAAGTTGTTCAATCCCTCGGATCTCGACTGTCGGCAATGGGCAAGAGTCTGCAAACAGGCTGGTATGAAGGGGATTATCTTCACCGCCAAGCATCATTGCGGTTTCTGCATGTGGCCCTCGGCCTATACGGAATATTCGGTGAAGAATTCTCCTTGGAAAGACGGCAAAGGCGATGTGGTGCGCGAACTGGCTGAGGCTTGTCGTGAGGAGGGTTTGGCGTTTGCCGTCTATCTCTCGCCTTGGGACAGAAACCATCCGGAGTACGGCCGTCCGGCGTATGTCACCTATTTCCGTAACCAGCTGCGCGAACTGCTGACCAACTATGGGGACATTTTTGAGGTGTGGTTCGATGGTGCCAATGGTGGCGACGGCTGGTATGGCGGTGCTAACGAGACGCGCCGCATTGACGGCAAGACCTATTATGGATGGGCCGAGACGTTCCGTATGATACGTGAACTTCAGCCGAGAGCCGTCATCTGGAACGACGGCGGTGATCGTGGTGATCTGCGCTGGGTAGGCACCGAGGCGGGAAACATTGGTGAGACTAACTGGAGTCTGATGCCGAGTAAGGGTGATACGCCTTATCAGATGCTGCACTATGGTGTGGAGGATGGCGATGTGTGGTGTCCTGGCGAGACGAACACGAGCATCCGTCCGGGCTGGTTCTACCACGATGCAGAGAACGAACACGTGAAGAGTCTATCGAAGTTGATGGATACCTATTATAAATCGGTAGGGCGCAACTCCACGCTGTTGCTGAACTTCCCCATCGCTCCCAATGGCCGTATTCATCTCAACGACAGCCTGCGAGGTATCGCCTTTAAGAAGATGATTGATGAGGTGTTCGTCAATGGCAGTGTAGAGTTTAGAGTGGATAGTTTAGAGTTTGCTACCGCGCTACCAGAATCAAGCGGAACGGCGGCAGCAAACTCTAAATTCTACACTCTCAATTTTAAACAGCCCACGTCTTTCAACCGCTTTTTGGCAGAGGAGGACATCGCGCAAGGACAAAGGGTGAAGAAGTTCTCATTGGAGGCAGAGGTCGATGGACAATGGCAACCGCTCAAGGATGCACTCGTAGAGGAGGGCGACGGACTGACCACCATCGGCCATCGCCGTATTATCTGCTTCCCAACCGTTACGGCTACCAGACTTCGTTTCAAGGTTACGGATGCCAAGTGCGAGCCAGTCATCAAGCGTCTGGGCGTCTATCTCGCCCCAGAACTGACGGCCGACATCCCAGACAGCGGTGAGAAGAAATCATCAGCCCTGCACATCTTCTTCGGCTCACGTATGCAGATGTTCATCGATTGGGATACGGAGCAGGAAATCTCTGCCTTCCGCTATCTGCCGCCACAAAACGGACAAGACGGCACTATCACCCATTACACCCTTTGGGGCTCCACCAACTGGAGCGACTGGACGAAACTCGCCTCGGGAGAGTTCTCGAACATCGTGAATAATCCCATCTGGCAGACTATCCGTTTTGCCCCAACAAAAATACGCGTGCTCCGCTTTGAGGCTGACCGCCTCGCCAACGGAACACGCATGGGCTATGGTGATATCGAGGTCTGTTACTGAACCTCCTGTGTTACTTCGTATATCCGCACTCAGGATTTTGGTACATGCTGATGGGAATGCGGAACTTCATCATCTCGTCGAGGTTGTGGACGGGATGCTCCATATCCTGTGGGATAGGACGCTTTGAGAACGTCTGGAAATAGAGCAGACAGGCATCGCGCCACCATTCCGAGTCGCGGGCCTGGATGCGAAGTTTGCGCTGCACCTCACTGAAACGCTGTGAATCGACGTATGGCTGCATGGCATCCCAGACGGCGAGGAAATGACGGGCTTGATGGACACCTTCGTCGTATTTATGGCACAGCTCGTCCCAGAAGGTACGACCACTCTTCATGCGGAAGTCCCAAGGCACGTGGTGGAACCAGGTCAGCAGATTCTCAGGACAGGTATTGATGTCGTTGTAAAGACGGCAGAGTTCATCGGGATACTGCTTGACATTGGCAGAACCCTTCAGGGTGCGGTCGAAGCCCAGTCCGATGCTGTCGGCTTTGTGGTAGTAGGGCGGTGTCCAGTCGGCACGCACGCCCTTGGGAGCATACCAAGGCTCTGGGCCGTAGTGGTGGGTGCCGGCAAAGATATGATGGATACCCAAGGGCATCATGTAGTTGACGCAGGCCTCACGGCTGTCGAGCATAAGCTGGAGAAGAGGTGAGAGGTGAGAGGTAAGAGGTGAGAGATTACCTTGTTCGCCGAAGGTTTGGGTGAGCCATTCTGCTGCAATCTCCTTTGATGTCAGCGAGGGATTCCAGGCCAGGCGTCCGAAGGCATACCAGTTGGATTGGGCAAAATGGTGGCCGCACCAGTTGGTATCATCACCGATATTGGCCACACCTGCCATTGCCTTCAGGCTGGCGGGCTTCACAAACGAGAAGAATTCCTGCCACATAGGGGCGAGATAGACCAGGTGGTTGGCGGCACCAAGATACTCCTGGGTAATCTGGAACTCCACCATCATCGGAGTCTTCTGCATGGCAGTGAACAACGGGCTATAGGGCTCGCGGGGCTGGAAGTCGATGGGACCGTTCTTAATCTGGATGATGACATTGTCGGCGAACTGACCGTCGAGTGGCATAAACTCCTCACAGGCCTGATTGGCACGATCGCTGCTCTGGGGATTATACACGAAAGCGCGCCACATCACAATACCCTTGTGGGGCTTGAGCACACCAGCCAGCATATTGGCACCGTCAGCATGTGAGCGTCCGAAGTCCTGAGGGCCAGGCTCTCCTTCGGAGTTGGCCTTCACGAGGAAACCGCCGAAGTCAGGGATGAGACGATAGATCTCGTTCACCTTCTCTTTCCACCAGTTGATAACGTCGGCATCGAGTGGGTCTGCAGTTTTCAGTCCACCAATCTTGATGGGTGAGGCGAAGTTGATGGAGAGATAGACGCGGATGCCGTAGGGGCGCAGTTGGTCGGCGATGCCCTTGGCCTTTTGCAGACTCTCGGTCGAGAGTGCCTCAGGCTTGGCATTCACGTTGTTGAGTACGGTTCCGTTGATACCCACAGAGGCATTGGCACGGGCGTACATCTTCATACGTGCAGGATCTGGATTCAGGAAGATGCTTTTTCCTGCAAAGCCGCGTTCTACGGTGCCGTTGGGATTGTCCCAGTGGTTCAGGATGCGCAGGTCGTAGAAAGGCTGCTCACTGATGTCGAGTGATGCGGTGGGCTGTCCCGTCTGTTGCAGGCGCAGCAGGTGATAGGCACCATATAGCAGGCCTGCGTCGTTGGCAGCGGCAATCACGGTCTTCCCATTCTGGCTCTTGATGGTGTAGCCGTCTTTGGTAAGGCCCTTCTGACGCTTGAGTACTACAGGACCACCCTGCCAGTAGGTTTGCAACTCGGTCATAGCCGTACACTTCACACCCGTAATGGCATTAGTGTTGACAGCGTCGAGGCGTAACCACAATCGGCTGCCGTCTTCATCAGTTGTGGCAGCGACACTCCATCCTGCCAAAAGCAGGAGGACGGTTGAGAAAAAGAATCTTTTCATTGTCATATTGTCTGTTATTTGATAATCTGCTGCAAAGATAAACAAAAATCTGGGAATTTGAGTGCATTGATGTTTCTTTTTGTTTCCAAAATGTTTCATCTTGCGAAAATATTTGGATATTAGCGGATTATTGCCTAACTTTGTGGCAAAAATCAGACGAAGATGAAAAGACTGACAGTGATGACGATGGTGCTTGGGGGTGGTATGTTGCTGGCCTCGGAGGCACAGGCACAAGTCCGTGACTGGGAGAACCCGTCAGTGTTGGGTATCAACAAGTTGCCATATCATGTGACGCTGCAACTGCCCTCAAGGGAGAAAGAGTGCAAGGAGATCGTGAGTCTCGACGGACAGTGGCTGTTCCATTGGAGCAGGAATCCGGAGGAGCGGCCGGCAGACTTCTACAAAGAGGATTACGATGTGAGCCAGTGGGGTAAGATCACAGTGCCTGGTAATTGGCAGACGCAGGGCTATGGTACACCTATTTATATTAATATAGACTATCCCTTCGTGAAGGACCGCCCCAGAGTGACTGCTGAACCACCCAAGGACTGGACGGCCTATGAGAACCGTAATCCTGTGGGATCGTATGTGACGTTTGTCGATGTGACCAAAGAGATGCTGGCGAAGAACCTCATCCTCCACTTCGGCGGAGTCCACTCTGCGATGTACGTCTGGGTGAACGGTCAGAAGGTAGGGTATAGTCAGAACTCGATGTCGCCTGCGGAATTCGATGTGACGAAATATATGCGGGAGGGCAGGAATAAGCTCGCCGTAGAGGTGTATCGCTGGAGTGACGGCAGTTATCTTGAGGATCAGGACATGTGGCGACTTTCAGGCATCTATCGTCCTGTGCAATTGTGGGTTCGTCCACTGGCGCATATCAGCGACTACCACGTGACGGCGATTCCCAATGCCGACTATTCGCAGGCTAATGTTGAGGCAAAGATAAGTATCTGCAATACGGGCAAAGATGCCGTGAAGAATCTGCGGGCTGTCCTGCAATTTAATATAGCATCGGACTCTTTCGGACTTTCTCGGACTGTCCGTGTTAGTCCGTTAAGTCCGTTGCAAAGAACTCTACCGTTGTTGGCTGTTGGTGATACGACAACCGTTGAACTCGCCTACACCCTCGACAAGCCGCAGCTATGGTCAGCCGAGAAGCCGAATTTGTATCCTTTCAGCATCGAGTTGCTGGATGAGAAAGGTGCAGTCATCGAGCATTTCGACTATCACTTCGGCGTGAAGAAGGTGGAGGTCGTCGGTGAGGTATTTAAGATCAATGGCCAAAACGTCAAACTGCGTGGTGTGAACCGTCATGACCACCATCCGAAGACGGGCCGATATGTCGACGATGCAACCTACGAGGAGGATATCCGGCTGATGAAACAGGCGAATATCAATTTCCTGCGCACTTCGCACTATCCAGACCGTGAATATCTCTATGAACTCTGTGACCGCTGGGGTATCTATGTGATGGATGAAGCGAACCACGAGACACACGGTTATGGTTATGCTAACCAGGTAATGGGTGAAGATCTCACGTTCCAGGCAGCCCATGTGGACAGGGCCGAATCGCTTGTGAAGCGCGACTTCAACCATCCCTGCGTCATTCTGTGGAGTCTCGGCAATGAGGGTGGGGTGGGCCCGAATATCGAGGCGATGTATAATAAGGTGCGCGAACTCGATAGCACTCGTCCACCGTTCTACGACAGCGACCGTCGGTATAGTTGCATTTGGGACGATAGTTATCTCTATCCTGATGATCTGCGAAAGAACGCTCAGGATGTTACCGATAAACCTTTTATGATGCGCGAATATGCCCATGCTATGGGTAATTCCTGTGGCAATCTGCAAGAGTATTGGGATGTCATTGATGCTGACTCCTCCATCTGTGGTGCTGCCATCTGGGATTGGGTGGACCAAGGGCTAAGCCTCCCCCTTACCCCCTCCAACTGGAGGGGGAATCCTGACGCAGAGAAAGCCTCCCCCAGTGGGGGGAGGTTGGAGGGGGCTTTTTACGGAGGCGACTTTGGCGACAAACCTAATGACGGCCCGTTCTGCATCAACGGACTGATTGCGCCTGACCGCAAGCCGCATCCTCACTACTATGAGGTGCAGTACGTCTATCAGCCTTTGAAGTTCGTGCAGGAAGGTGACAGCATCCGCATTATCAACCGCAATTTCTTTACCAGCATCGACGAATATGAATACTACTGCGAGGTCTATCACAATGGCGAACTGATAACAGGTGAACTTGCAAGAGTTAAGGACGGACGGTTTGAGATTCCCTATCCCTATTATCCCTACAACGAACCAGAACTGCTGCTCAATGTCTATGCCCGTTTGCGTCAGGCTACACCTTGGGCGCCAGAGGGATTCGTTGTTGCCCGAGAGCAGTTTATCCTTAAACCAGAGGAATTCTGGTCTGCTTTTGGCGGCAGAGATATAGCTGTACAGGAAACAGAAGAAGGTTTTGAGGTAAAAGCAGATGACTATTCAGCGTTCATCTCCAAAACGGGTGCCCTTACCTCGTGGATCGTCAACGGCAAGCAGATACTTGCTGCTCCGTTGGAGCCCTATTTCTGGAAGCCCGAGAACGATAACCAGCACGCAGCCCACTTCGCAGAGCGTGTCGCTGTATGGAAGGATGCTGCAGAGAAGCGTATCGTGAATAATATTCGCGCTGAGGGTAGTAGGCTGATAGCAGAAATGACGTTGCCTGTTGGTGCAGACTTGACATTGACCTATGATTTCAATGCCGACGGCTGGATAAAGGTCGATATGGACTATCGTCCTACAGCTACAGATATCGTGACGATGCCAAAGTTCGGCATGCGGATGCGTCTGCCTGCTGATTATACGCAAATCAGGTATTATGGTCGGGGCCCTTGGGAGAACTATCCCGATCGCAAGGGCTCTGCCTTCCTTGGCGTCTATGAGATGCCGCTCTCTGATTATGAAACGGAATACATCCATCCTCAGGACAACGGTAATCGTTGCGACATCCGTTGGTTTGAGATTGGGAATTTACACATCGATGCTTGCGATGCTCCTCTCTGTATCCGAGCCTGGGACTATGGAGAAGAAGATCTTGAAGGTGCTCGTCATCCTAACGACGTCCCCCGAGGCCGTTTCGTCAATCTCAATATCGATGCTGCCATTCACGGTGTAGGTGGTGCTGACACCTGGGGCAAGCGAACCTTACCTCAATACACCGTCCCAGGCAATCAGCCGCATCACTACAGTTTTATACTTTATTTCCGATAATTGATAAATAAATATGCACTTTTTGATAGAAAGAGATGCCTTTTTGCAAAAAAGAGGCGTTTCTTTTTGGTTATTCGCCTAATTAGTCGTACCTTTGCAGCCCGAATTCGAAATTTAATGCATTAAACAGGATAATATGGCAAAGTTAAAAGGTGCTATTGAGGTGAATACTGAGAGGTGCAAGGGATGCCAGTTGTGCATCATTGCCTGCCCCCAGAAGGTCATCGCTTTGGCCAAGAAAGTGAACCTGCACGGTTATCCCTACGTGGAAGCAGTCAACGAGGAAGCCTGTGTAGGTTGTGCCTCGTGTGGTATTGTCTGCCCCGATGGCTGTATCACCGTGTACCGTAAAAAAGTGGAGGAATAAGTTATGGCAGAAGAAAGAGAAGTTGTGTTGATGAAAGGCAATGAGGCCATCGCCCATGCTGCTATTCGTTGCGGATGCGACGGCTATTTCGGCTATCCTATTACTCCGCAGAGTGAAGTCATCGAGACGTTGGCAGAACAGAAGCCTTGGGAGACCACCGGTATGCAGGTGGTGCAGGCAGAGAGTGAGCTGGCGTCGATTTACATGGTCTATGGCGCTGCCGGAGCTGGTAAGCGTGCTATGACCTCTTCCAGTTCTCCTGGCATTGCTCTGATGCAGGAGGGTATCACCTACATGGCTGGTGCAGAGGTGCCGGGCGTGTTTGTGAACGTTCAGCGTGGTGGTCCTGGTCTGGGTACCATCCAGCCTTCACAGGGTGACTATTTCCAGGCTACCCGTGGTGGTGGTAATGGTGACTACAAGGTGATTGTGCTTGCTCCGTCTTCCGTTCAGGAGATGGCAGACTTTGTGGACCTCGCTTTTGAGTTGGCATTTAAATATCGTAACCCCGCTATGATTCTTTCTGACGGTGTCATCGGTCAGATGATGGAGAAGATCGTTCTGCCGCCTTTCAAACCCCGTCGTACGGACGAGGAGGTGATCAAGCAGTGTCCTTGGGCTTCCACAGGTAAGCCGAAGAACCGTGAGCGGGTGGTCATCACTTCACTCGAACTGAAGCCTGAGATTATGGAGCAGCGTAACATCGCCCTCCAGGAGAAATATGCTAAGATTCAGGAGAATGAGGTGCGTTACGAAGAGCAGCTGATGGACGATGCCGAGTATGCCATCGTCGCCTTTGGTTCTGCTGCCCGTATTGCAGAGAAATCTGTGGAGATTGCCCGTGAGCAGGGTATCAAGGTCGGCTTGTTCCGTCCTATCACGCTGTTCCCGTTCCCTGAGAAGCAGATTGCTGAGTTGTCGAAGAAAGTGAAAGGTATCCTCGTGGCCGAGATCAATGCCGGACAGATGGTACAGGATGTTCGCTTGGCTGTGAATGGTGCTGTGCCTGTAGAGCAGTTCGGTCGTCTGGGAGGTATCGTCCCCGATCCCGAGGAGATTGTTGAAGCTTTAAAGAAGGTCATGTAAGGTTATGGATAGAAATCAAATAGTTCAACCGGAAAACATCGTCTGCAAGAAGCCGACGCTGATGAACGACAACAATATGCACTACTGTCCGGGTTGTAGTCACGGTGTGGTGCATAAGCTCATTGCCGAGGTCATCGAGGAAATGGGTATGGAAGACAAGGCCGTAGGTGTATCGCCTGTAGGCTGTGCCGTCTTCGCGTACAATTATATAGATATCGACTGGCAGGAGGCTGCCCACGGTCGTGCTCCCGCACTGGCTACGGGTATCAAGCGCTGCTGGCCTGACCGTCTGGTGTTCACCTATCAGGGTGATGGTGACCTGGCTTGTATCGGTACTTGCGAAACCATCCACGCTCTGAATCGTGGTGAGAACATCGTGATTATCTTCGTCAACAATGCCATCTATGGTATGACGGGTGGTCAGATGGCGCCCACGACGCTGATTGGCCAGAAGACCTCTACTTGTCCTTATGGTCGTGATCCTCAGTTGCACGGCTATCCCCTGAAGATGGCTGATATCGCTGCTGGTTTGGAGGGTACCTGCTACGTCACTCGTCAGAGTGTAGAGAACGTGGCTTCCATCAACAAGGCGAAGAAGGCTCTCCGTAAGGCTTTCGAGGCTTCGATGGCTGGCAAGGGCTCGAGTCTCGTGGAGTTCGTTTCTACTTGTAACAGCGGTTGGAAACTCACTCCCGCTAAGGCTAACGAATGGATGAAGGAGAACATGTTCCCCTTCTATCCCAAAGGAGACCTCAAGGACACTACGAGTCTTTAATTGATAATGGATAATTGATAATTGAAAATTATGAAAAAGGAAATAATTATCAGTGGTTTCGGAGGTCAGGGTGTGCTCTCGATGGGTAAGATTCTGGCCTATAGTGGACTGATGGAGGATAAAGAAGTTACATGGATGCCTGCCTACGGTCCTGAGCAGCGTGGTGGTACTGCCAACGTGACGGTCATCGTCAGCGACGAGCGTATCTCTTCGCCCATTCTCAGCAAGTATGATATCGCTGTGGTGCTGAACCAGCCTTCACTGGAGAAGTTCGAGCCGAAGATCAAGCCCGGAGGTATCCTCATCTACGATGGATTTGGTATCATCAACAAGCCCACTCGTAAGGATATCACCATCTATGAGATCAACGCAATGGATAAGGCCGCCGAGATGAAGAACGGCAAGGTGTTCAATATGATTGTTCTTGGTGGTCTGCTGAAGGTTGCTCCTGTGGTGCACGACAAGGGTGTGGAGAAAGCTCTCAAGAAGACTTTGCCAGAGCGCCATCACGACCTCATCCCCCTGAATATGGAGGCCCTCAAAGAAGGAGCCAAGATTATCCAGCAGGTCTAAGAAATCTTTTTGTTTATCAAGAATTTGAGAATTAGAGAATTATCTGCTTTGTCCTGAAGCAAGAGCCTTTAGCAAAGCGACAATTCTCTAATTCTCAAATTCTTGATAATAACAATTACTCTTTATATCCCTTTCATTGATAGGGAGATGCGCTTACGGCGAAGGTCAACCTCGATGACTCGTACTTTGACGTGCTGGTGGAGTTTAACCACATCAAGCGGATGGGCGATACGACGATTAGCCATCTGGGAGATATGAACCAGACCGTCCTGATGGACACCGATATCCACGAAAGCTCCGAAGTTGGTGATATTGGTGACGATGCCGGGCAGAATCATTCCCTCTTTGAGATCGTCAATGGAAGCAACGTTCTTGTCGAACTCGAATTCCTCTAACTGCTCGCGAGGATCACGGCCAGGCTTCTCCAATTCCTTCATGATATCGGTAAGGGTAGGGATACCCACTTCGGCGGTCACATATTGTTTGATATTGATGGCCTCACGCTTCTCCTTATTATTAATAAGGTCTGCTACGGTACAACCTTGATCCTTTGCCATCTGCTCTACGATGGTATAGCTCTCCGGATGGACAGCAGAGTTGTCGAGCGGGTTCTTGGCACCAGGGATGCGGAGGAAGCCTGCACATTGTTGGAAGGCGGAAGGTCCCAGACGAGGCACTTTCTTCAATTGGGCACGGGAGGTGAAGGCACCGTTCTCACGACGGTAGTCCACGATGTTCTTAGCAAGGGTAGGGCCGAGACCGCTGACATACATCAGCAGATGCTGCGAGGCGGTATTGAGGTTGACGCCTACGCTGTTCACACAACTCTCGACGGTCTGATCCAACGAGTGCTTGAGTTTCGTCTGATCCACATCGTGCTGGTACTGTCCGACGCCGATACTTTTAGGATCGATCTTGACGAGTTCGGCGAGGGGATCCATTAGGCGACGCCCTATGGATACGGCACCACGAACGGTCACATCCTCATCAGGGAATTCCTCACGGGCAATCTTCGAGGCAGAGTAGACGGAAGCACCGTCTTCGCTGACGACAAAAACCTGAGGAACGGTATTATTAGATTGTCCAGAATTACCGGCCTTTCCAGTTGTAGGGATGTCGTAGCGGCCAGCCAGCACATCACGGATGAAATCGTTGGTTTCACGACTGGCGGTGCCGTTGCCGATAGAGATGGCTTCAATCTGGTATTTCTGAATCATCTTCAGGATGCTCATGGCTGCCTCCATCCGTTTGTTCATGGGAGGGTGGGGGAAGATGGCTTCGTGGTGGAGCAGATTCCCCTGGGCATCAAGGCACACCACCTTACAACCTGTGCGGAAACCGGGATCGACACCCATCACCCGTTTCTGGCCAAGAGGCGCACCCAACAACAGCTGGCGGAGGTTCTCTGCAAAGACGCGAATAGCTTCTTCATCGGCTTTCTCCTTGCTGAGGGCTGCAAACTCAGTCTCGATAGCAGGCTTGAGCAGACGCTTATAACCATCGTCGATAGCTTCTGCCACCAATTTGCCACATGGTGTGTTGCCATAGACATAATGGCGTTTCAGCCGTTCGACGGCTTCCTCGTCGTCTGGCGTGATGCTGATGCGGAGGATGCCTTCGGCCTCACCACGACGCATAGCCAGCAGACGATGGGATGAACAGCGTTTCAGAGGTTCCTCCCAGTCGAAGTAATCGCTGTATTTTGCAGCCTCGTCAGTATCGGCTTTAGCCTTGACAACCTTCGAGATGATGAAAGCCTGACGGGAGAAAGCGTTTCTGAGTTGCTGACGACTGCGCTCATCCTCGCTGACGGTCTCAGCGATGATATCCTGTGCACCCTTGAGGGCTTCGTCGATGGATAATGAAGAATGGAGAGTAGACAATTGTTGGGCGGCAGTGCGCTCAGGATCCCGTTCCCTTTGAAGCAGGAGGATCTTGGCCAGAGGTTCAAGCCCCTGTTCACGAGCTACCTGGGCTCTCGTCCTTCGTTTGGGTCTGTACGGCAGATAGATGTCTTCCAGTTCCGTTGCATCCCAGCAGGCTTCGATGCGCTGCTGCAGCTCTGGGGTCATCTTTTCGAGGTCGGTGATGGTCTTGACGACCGTCTCCTTACGTTTCTCTATCTCTTTGAGTTTGTCGAAACGGTCGCTGATGGCGGCTATCTGCACCTCATCGAGACCTCCCGTCCGTTCTTTCCTATAACGAGAGATAAAGGGGATGGTGCAGCCTTCTTCCAGGAGTGACAACGTGTTGGCAACGGCCTTCTCCTGAAGCTGTAAGGCGTTGGCTATGAGCTTAGCAAAGATGTTCTTTTCCATACTTACGCAAGTAAAATCGTTAATTTGTGTGCAAAAATAGTAATAATCCGCGAGAAATTTGTAATTTTGCACCCCGAAAGTGAAAAAAGAATGAGAATAAGGATTGTATTCATGCTGATGCTGCTTCTGACGGCCCTTTGCTCCGTGCAAGCAGAGGAGACTCCTAATGCCCGTCAGGCACGCCGCATCTTCAATAGTGCCTATCAGCAGGTGTTCGGAGAGCAGGGAGCTACCTTGCACTACGACGTGAACATCATCGGCATCTATAAGACCAACGGCACGATATGGTATAAAGGTAAGAAAAGTAAGTTCGTTGATGAGAAGATGAATTCCTGGAACGATGGCACGACGGTCTATACCATCAAGAATAAGAAAAAGAAGAAAGAGGTGGAGATCCATAGTGCGAAGAACAACAAGTCGGACAAGTACTCCTCGAAGTTCAAGTTCGAGCCTGACAACTTCGACTATTCCATCGCCGAACACGAGCAGGGACTGATGTTGACGTTGAAAGCCAAGAAGGGCGCGAAAGGTATCAAGGAGATCCACGCTCTGGTGGAGCGCAAGACCTATCATCCCATCAGCCTGAGGATCAAGGTGTCGATCATCTGGACGACCATCAAGATCTCCAACTTCCAATCTGGCGGCATCACGGACGAGATGCTTCGTTTCCCTAAGGAGAAGTTCAAAGACTATGAGTTCGTCGATAAGCGCGACAAATAGATCGTCAATCTGTAAATCGTCAATCCGATGATATCTGTAGAAGGACTGAAAGTAGAGTTTGGCGTAAAGCCGTTATTCGCTGATGCGAGTTTTGTCATCAACGATCGCGACCGTATTGCCCTTGTGGGAAAGAACGGTGCCGGCAAGTCGACGATGCTGAAGATCCTTTGCGGACAGCAGAAGCCGACGGCAGGAATGGTGAGCATTCCCAACGACTGTCGCATCGGTTATCTGCCTCAGGTGATGATTCTTCAGGATGATACGACCGTCCGTGAGGAGGCTCAGAAAGCCTTTGCTGACATCACGAAGATGAAGGAACGGCTCGACAGGATGAACAATGAACTGGCAGAGCGGACGGACTACGAGAGTGAGAGTTATCTCGCGCTGATAGAGAAATACACGACGGAACACGAGCGCTATCTGATGATGGGCGCAGAGAGTCGTGAGGCAGAACTCGAAAGGACGCTCATCGGACTGGGTTTCCTACGTTCAGACTTCGAGCGACCTACCTCAGAATTTTCTGGAGGCTGGCGTATGCGTATCGAGCTGGCTAAGATCCTTTTGCAGAAACCCGATGTGCTGTTACTTGACGAGCCCACTAACCACCTCGATATTGAGTCTATCCAATGGCTGGAGCAGTTCTTGGCGCAGTCGGCGAGTGCCGTCGTCTTAGTGAGTCATGACCGTGCATTTATAAATAATGTGTCAAACCGCACGCTGGAAATCTCCTGCGGAAGGGTGATCGACTATAAAGTCAAATACAACGAGTACGTTGTCTTGCGTCAGGAACGTCGTGAGCAGCAGATCAGAGCCTACGAGAACCAGCAGAAGGAAATGGCTGAGATGAAGGACTTCATTGAGCGCTTCCGTTATAAGGCTACCAAGGCCGTTCAGGTGCAGCAGAAAATCAAGCAGTTGGAGAAGATCGTACCCATTGAGATTGACGAGGTCGATAACTCTGCGATGCACCTGAAATTCCCTCCCTGTCTGCGCTCTGGTGACTATCCCGTCATCTGCGACGAGGTGCGTAAGGACTATGGTGCCCATACCGTCTTCGACCACGTGACGCTCACCATCAAGCGAGGCGAGAAGGTGGCCTTCGTAGGCAAGAACGGCGAAGGAAAGTCTACGCTTGTGAAATGTATCATGGGCGAGATTCCCTTTACCGGCGAACTGAAGATCGGCCATAATATCCAGATCGGCTATTTCGCCCAGAACCAGGCCCAGCTGCTCGACGAGAGCCTGACCGTCTTCCAAACTATTGATAATGTGGCGAAGGGTGATATCCGCCTGAGAATCAACGATATCCTTGGCGCCTTCATGTTTGGCGGCGAGGAGTCGGATAAGAAAGTCAAGGTGCTCAGCGGTGGCGAACGCAGTCGTCTGGCGATGATCCGTCTGCTCCTGGAACCTGTGAACCTGCTGATTCTCGACGAGCCGACGAACCATCTCGACATGCCTTCCAAGGATGTGCTTAAAGAAGCAATAAAAGCCTTCGACGGTACAGCCATCATCGTCTCCCACGACCGTGAGTTCTTAGACGGCCTCGTCACGAAGGTCTACGAGTTTGGAGGAGGCCGAGTGAGGGAGCATCTCGGCGGCATCTACGACTTCCTCCGCACGAAACAAATCAGCGAACTCAATGAGTTAGGCAAGCAAAGCGACAGTTTCCCCAAGGTAAACTCCCAGTTTAGCCAGGGTAAACCGACAGTTTACCCTAAGGAAACTGTCAGTCCACAGCAGGGAAACAATCCCGAAACGCTCTCCAAAGCCCTCAGCTATGCCGAGCATAAGGAGCAACAGAAGCGTATCAAGCGCGGTGAGAAGGCCGTGAAGGAGTCGGAAGCGAAGATCGAGAAGATGGAACAGCGCCTGAAGGAACTCGACGAACTGCTGATGGTGCCTGAGAACGCCTCGGACATGACGCTGGTGACAGAATACACCTCGACCAAGCGGAGCCTCGACGAGGAGGTGGAGCGCTGGGAGAAACTGAGTGAGGAATTAGAGAAACTTTTAAACGAATGATATGAAAAGAATTGTAACAATGATGGCTATGGCCGCAGTTTCCTTGATGACAATGGCTCAGGACGGACTGCGCTCCGGACTGGATGTGACAGACTTTAATCAGACTGTTCGTCCTGGTGATGACTTCTATGAGTATGCCTGTGGCGGATGGATGAAGAAGAATCCCCTGCCGGCAGCCTATTCCCGCTACGGCAGCTTCGACCGTCTGCAGGAGGACAATGACAAGCGGGTGAACGGCATCCTGAAGGAACTCCTTGAGAACAACTATGAGAAAGGCACGCTGGAGCAGAAACTCAGCGACCTCTATAAACTTGCGATGGACTCTGTCCGCAGGAATCAGGAGGGTGTGGCTCCCCTGATGCCGCTCATCAAGCGCTTAGAGGCTGCCAAGACCAATGCCCAGTTGCAGGCTATTCAGCTGGAACTGGCACCATACGGTGAGGAAGAGTTTTTCTTCTGTGGCTTTGGTGCTGACGAGAAGAACGCCACGCAGAACATCCTGAACGTCTATCAGGGTGGTCTCTCGATGGGTCAGAAAGAGTATTACCTCGATAACGACAAGGCAACGGCCGACATCCGAGAGGCTTTCAAGAAGCACGTCGTCAAGATGTTCCAGCTCTTTGGCTTCAGCAAAGGTGCTGCCACGAAGAAGATGCAGAACATCATGAAGGTGGAGACGGCTCTGGCCAAAGTGTCAAAGTCGCGTACCGAACTCCGTGACCCAGAGGCCAACTACAACAAGATGACCCTGCAGGAGTTCGAGTCCAAGTATCCCAACCTCCCGCTGGTGAAGGTGATGAACGCCCAGGGCGTCGATACGAAATACCTGCAGGAGATGGTTGTCGGACAGCCTGCTTTCTTAGAGGGTGCCAACGCACTCGTGGCAGGTATCAAACCCGCAGAATATCGTGATGTGATGGAGTGGGGCTTTATCTCTGGTGCAGCCAATTATCTGAGCGATGCTACTGTCGCAGAGAGCTTCGACTTCAACGGCCGTGTCCGTTCTGGTCGTAAGGAGAACCATCCGCTCTGGAAGCGCAGCACCAGTCAGGTGGAGCGTGTGATGGGTGAGGCGCTGGGTAAGATCTACTCGGAGAAATACTTCCCTGAGGCCGCCAAGCAGCGTATGATCACGCTGATCAAGAACCTCCAGATCGCCCTTGGCGAGCGTATCGCTGCCCAAGATTGGATGGACGACTCGACGAAGGTCAACGCCCTACTGAAACTGAATACCTTCTATGTCAAGGTGGGTTACCCGGATAAGTGGACGGACTTTTCTAAGCTTCAGATTGATCCTACCAAATCTTATTACGAAAATATACAGGAGTGCGCCAAGTTCTGGAATGCCTGGAGGCTTGATCATACCGTTGGTAAGCCCGTTGACCGTGACGATTGGTATATGACGCCACAGACCGTCAATGCCTACTATAACCCCACTACCAACGAAATCTGCTTCCCAGCAGGTATTCTGCAGTATCCATTCTTCGATATGAATGCCGACGATGCCTTCAACTATGGAGCCATCGGTGTGGTGATCGGCCACGAGATGACGCACGGTTTCGATGACTCTGGCCGTCGCTTCGACAAGGACGGAAATATGCACGACTGGTGGAAGGAAACCGATGGAAAGAACTTTACAGAGCGTACGGATAAGTATGCTGATTTCTTCTCTGCCATTGACGTGCTGCCTGACCTCAAGGCCAACGGGCGGCTGACGTTAGGTGAGAACCTCGCTGATCACGGTGGTCTGCAGGTAGCATATACTGCTTATAAGAATGCAACGAAGCGTCAGCCTTTGGGAGAGAAGGATGGTCTGACGGCCGACCAGCGTTTCTTCCATGCTTATGCTGGTGTCTGGGCAGGCAATATCACGGAAGAGGAGATCCGTAATCGCACGAAGAGCGACCCCCATTCTTTGGGCCGTTGGCGTGTCAACGGAGCCCTTCCGCATGTCAATGCCTGGTATGAGGCATTTGGCATAAAAGAGGGAGATAAGATGTTTATTCCTGAGTCAGAACGCCTCCAATTGTGGTAAAAATGGCTCTTTTTAGCATAAAATGCCGTCGTAAATGTAAATTTACGGCGGTTTTTTTTGTTTAATTAGTTTTTTTTCATATCTTTGCACCTAACTTATGATAAAATGCTAAATTATGATGGACGAAGATATTACACTTAACCCAGAGAATAACAGTAATGCTGTGCTGGAGAGACAACGCGGAGAGATGACGCGGACTCGTGAAGTTGAAACACGTAGTCAGCAAGAGATGAAGATGCAAAGTGCCGTTGGTGTCAAGTGCCCCTATTGTGGAACCATCAATGACGCTGAGGCTGTTTATTGTGCATCGTGTGGCAATCCTATCGGCAAGACCGCTTGTCCTAACTGTGGTGCAGAACTCGACCCTGATGCTGACTTCTGCGAGTCGTGCCGCAGATATATCAAGCACGATGTCTGCAGTTTCTGTGGTGCCAGACTGAGCAGCAATGATGCGTTCTGCCCAGAGTGCGGTAGTCCGAGGGGCGGCATCGTCTGTCCAGTATGCCATACGTTGAACGACTTCTCTTTCTGTAAGCAATGTGGCTCCGCCCTGACAGAGGAAGCCCGTCAGTTGCTTGAGAAAGTACACGAGATGCCTGAGTTCCAGGAACTTCAGAAGTTGGCCACGAGCCTTCAGCAGTTGGAGCAGAGTATCCCTTACTCTTCAGAGCGTGACCTGCTCAAGGACCAGCGGAACATCAAGTTGCGTGAACGGGTGCTTACTTTGTTGGCCGAAGACCGAGGCATCGCCCATCCGGTGATTTCAGAGGCGCAGAACAAACGGCTGAGCAAGGAAGAGTATAATGCCAAGAAGAAGGAACGTCTTGACCAGATAGCCGCCATCCTGAATAAGATGGTTCAGGTACCACAGCCCAAGCCGGCCCAGGTCCGCAACTATGCGATGGCCTGCCGCCCGCAAGGTGTCAGACTGGCTTGGGAGTGCAATTTCAAGCACGCCTTGCACTCCAGTCCTTGTGGCTGTGCCAAGCCACAGTTAGGAGGCAAGTGGATTATTCTTGGCAAGGATGTTAAAAAGGAAATTAAAGACGATAAGTAAGATATGAGTACGGAAAGAACTTTGGATACAGGACGCCCGGATCAGACGGAACATACGTTACGACCAGATGTTGACGGGACGATGCGCCCTTCGATAGTCGAGCCGTCATCGCCCTCTTTGGACGGTACGGCGCGAGCTGACGGTATTGAAGCCTCGGCAGGCGATGTCAAGGATGATTTCTTTATCCTGAAAGGTATCAGCTACCGACGACTGAGAGTCTTGAGTGACAACTCCGGCGAGGCACAGGTTTTCCTAGTGGAACGTGATAAGGAAACCTATGTGTTGAAGATTTATTATCCGAACTTCGACGTGAATCGGAAGATCCTTCAGGCCGTCTATAACTTCGGCTTTGAGATGATCGTCAGAGTCTACGATTTCGGTAAGACATACGTTGACGGCAAGCACCGTTATTATGAACTGATGGAATACCTGAAGGGAGGCACATTGTCGGAGTATCGTCTGAATGGCGACCTGGACAAGTTCCGCCGTATCGCCCTGATGGGGGCTGCCGCTTTGGCCTATTGTCATCAGAGCAATATCCTGCACAAGGATGTCAAGCCCAGTAACTTCTTCTTCCGCGACATGGAACATTCAGAACTGGTGCTGGGAGACTTCGGCATTTCAAGCATGCTGGATCAGGATGGTAAGGCTCATAAGACCACCCAGGCCCGTACCCCGATCTTCGCAGCTCCGGAGATGTACGCCGATGTGATTGACGGCGTGGTGGAGGTGACACCTGCTGCCGACTTCTATTCATTGGGTATCACCCTGATGGCGTTGTGGTTGGGAGAGTCGCCTATGAGCAGCAACGAACGTGTGATGATGCGCCAGAAGAATGAAGGCCGTATCCCCCACATGAATGAACTGCCGGAGCGCGTCAGACTGTTGATACAGGGACTGACCGTCGTAAACCCCACCAAGCGCTGGGGATATGACCAGGTGGAGGAGTGGTTCCTTGGTGGAACGCCTTCGGTAGACCTCTCTTCGCCTTTCCTGAAATACAAGAGTTTCATCGTCGACCCAGAGCGTAATCTGGTGGCAGACAATATCCATGAACTGATACCGTTGCTTCTCGACAACGAGAAACTGGCAATGGGCTATCTCTATACGGGCCGTATCAGCAGTTGGCTGGAGTCCTGTGGTAACCAGAAGTTGAGTACCATCGTGAAGGATATCGTCGTGAACCGTTATCCCGTCGACCAGCGTGCCGGTCTGATGGCTGCTGTCTATGCGATGGAACCGACCTATCCTTACAAGGATGTGAAAGGGAACCTGTGCGAAGATATACACAGCCTGGCAATCTCATTGTTGAGTTACCAGAAAGAGTATGGCCTGTTGCTGACCAATCCGAACGATAGCCTGTTCTTGTATTTGGAGTCTCATACGAAGTGCAATGTGGAGCGTATCCGCTCATACTTCTCTAAGTCAGACGCTTCTAAGATCCGTGTGGCCATCATCAGGACGGCTTTGGAGATAGATCCGGAGATTCCGCTGATTCCTCGTTTCCCGTCTTCTTCGTTGAAGGAGATTGTGAAGACTTTTGGCAGAGAGGTTCTGACGGCGGATGACTGGTGCAGCCTGACGGATGGCCGTCTGCTGTCATGGATGTATAGTCACGAAGACCGGATGGCCTGTGAGAGTCTGAGAATCCTGACGGAGGGACAGCCCTATTCGGAAGCCCTGTCATACAAGGTGCTTTACAATCTGGACCGTGATGCCGCTTACGACTTGAAACATGCTTCCACATCGATCCAGATAGGTGAATACCTCTGTGAACGGTTGAAGCAGGCACAGAATCTTGGCGAGAAGGAGTTCTGTGAAGAGATGAGTGATCTGACGGATTTGAACGGCCGTTTCAGCTATTATGCCCAGTTGCACGGCTGGACGGAGATCCTCAATGAATATAACCGTTGTTTCGATCTGAAGACAGAAGAGAACCGTGAACGCCTCGGAATCTATGACTATAAGACGGCCACCTATCGTTTCTGCCGTATCCTTGGTGTGACACCAGTCTATAAGATGCCAGACGGAACGGAATATACTGACGGACTTAATCTGAACATCCACAACAACGCTCTGGTTCGCAATGAGATCCGTAATGGCTCGTTCCCCCAGTGGCTTTCGGTATTCTATCACGAGAATCCGCAGACCGACTTCTCTGAGGAATATGCTTATGAACGGTCGTTGGAGCAGTGGCTGAGGAAGCTCGGTGAGATTGATTTCTCATATCCTTATCATAAACGTTTCGTTGATGCTTGTGAGGAGACGACGAAACGGGTGAAGAGTGTCCGTGACAACTGGCAGCGGGCCAAAGGTAGGGAGCAGCTGTGGCGGACAGTCTTCTATTCGCTGTGCGGCCTTTGGATTCTGTTGGTGCTGTTCATTGGTGTCAAAGACCGTACCTACCTGCTGAATCATACCTTCCTTTGCATCGGTCTGCCGTTGGGTGGTATGACAGGCATCATCGTCGGAACGAGGGCTTATTTCCGTGGTTATGACTTTATGTTCTCAGTCTTATGGGGCATAGCGGGAGCCTTGTCTTCCTTTATACCTATTATAATACTAAAGTATATGGGCCAGTCACATCCGAGCTTGTTTAATGTGACCATCGTCCTCATCACCCTTGCTTATATGCTGGTCTGCCATCTGACAGACTTCCGTGGCGACCAGAAAGCTGACAGTAAACTGATCTCAGAGGTACTCGACGACGATGTGAAGTCCACGTTGCTGGAACCGCTGTACTATACCTTCAAGACCAAGTCATATAGGTTTAATGGTTCTAAGTTCGGCATATTGAACGATGTGACGGATCAGGTGCGTTCCATCAGCGGCGAGAGCGTGCTCCACTATGTCTTGTGGAGTATCCTGGCCCTGATCTTCGTCTTGAACTTCATCATCTTCAGCCCAAGTCTGCTGAACGTCAGTAACCCGGATCAGATAAGTATCTCTCCCTCGAAGGTGTTGCACCAATTAGAAAAAGATGTAGAATAATGGTTTGTGAGAATTGTCATAAGGAAAACAGAAGCGTAGCGAAGTTCTGCAAGTGGTGCGGAACTCCTCTGGCGACTCAGGATCTGCTGGATCGTCTGGTAGGTCTTGACGAGGTGAAGCAGCAGTTGAAGACGATCGTCAACACCTATACCTACCTTCAGTCCCGTAAGGACATCGCCAAGGTCAGGATCTCCGTCAACGCCATTGTCATTGGTGAGACGGGAACGGGTAAGACGATGCTTGCCGAGATCCTCCGTGACTATTTCTACAAAAACAAGATCATTGAGAAACCGAAACTGACGATGGTAGACGCCGTTGACTATCAGCGGTTTGTGGACAAGTGGGACGATAATATCAAAAAGGCCAAGGGTGGCATCCTGTTCTTCGACAATGTGCAGAAACTGCTGCCAGACAAGTATTCCAATCAGGTGAATCCTCTGGATAAGTTGTTCGTGGAGATGGACAAGTGGGAGGATAATCCCATCGTGGTCATCTCTGGTCTGACGAAGGGGCTGGAGGACTTCCTCGAGAGTAATCCTGCCGTCACGAACCGCTTCAAGTACACTTTCCGTCTGCCCACTCCGGGCTATCACGAATTGACGGAAATCTGTAAGATGAACCTGCGGTCGAAGTATGGTGTTACCAAATTCTCTCAGGATGCCGATAACCAGCTCTCCCGCTATTTCAAGTATCAGGTTAAGATCAAAGACGAACTCTTCGGCAATGGCCACTTGGCTAATAAGACCGCTGAGGATATCTTCACCCAGTTCATCAGCCGTGGGGCCGATGCAACTCAGGTGGAGCGTGATGATATCAAGGGTTATGTGCCTGAAGAACGGACTATTGAGGATATCCTGAGCGATCTCGACAGGTATATCGGCATGGACGAGGTTAAGAGTGCCGTCCGTGAGATGGCTTATTCTGTGCAAAATGCCATGCAGCGTGCCGAGCGTGGTCTGGGCGAGCAAGAGAAGATGTCGATGCACATCATCCTGACGGGTAATCCTGGAACGGGAAAGACGACCATCGCCAGAAAACTGGGCGAGATATTGGCTTCTGTAGGTTATCTCGATAGTGGACATGTAGTGGAGGTAGACCGTGCGAAGATGGTCAGCCCCTACCAAGGAGAGACTCCCAAGGTCGTCGACCGTCTGTGCGACAAGGCGATGGGGGGCATCCTTTTTGTGGATGAGGCTTATACCCTGGCACCATTGAGTGCAGCAGGAGAACGTGACAATCAAGGCGCACAGGCTTTGGAGAAGCTCATGAAGCGTATGGAAGATGACCGTGGCAAGTTCATCGTCATCGCTGCCGGTTATCGGATGGAGATGGAGAATCTCTTCCGCATCAATCCGGGCTTCCGCAGCCGTTTCAACTATTTCCTCGATATCAAGGATTACACGCCAGACCAGCTGTTCCAGATCATGCTCGTCTTCGCCAAGGATAAGAAATACATCTTCTCTAAAGAAGGTGAAGAACTGGCCAAGAAGATGATCACGGAGATGTACAACTCCCGTGACAAGGACTTCGCCAACGGCCGTACAATGCGTTCTCTCTTTGACCAGATCTGTAAGAAGCAGGCTCAGCGCCTGCAGGGTGAGAGCATCGCCCAGATGAGTAATGAGGAACTGATGACCATCAAGGAGGCAGATATTCCTTACGAGGCTCCCAAGTCGGTGGATATCTCAGAATGTCTGGCGAAGCTCGATGGTCTGGTGGGTCTCACAGGTGTAAAGAAGGAGGTGTCCAACTTGGCATCCTTCCTGAACCTGCAGATCAAACGTGGCGAGACCAATACCTTCCAGGGCAAGCATTACGTGTTTACTGGTAATCCTGGAACGGGTAAGACCACCGTCGCCCGTATCATGGCCGATGTCTTTAGGACGCTTGGCATCGTGGCGAAGGGGCAACTAGTGGAAGCAGACCGTTCAAAACTGGTGGCAGGTTTCTCCGGACAGACGGCTATCAAGACTAACCAATTGGTGGATCAGGCGATGGGCGGTGTGCTGTTTATCGACGAGGCTTACACGCTGAAGTCTGGCGATGGCGACACCTTCGGCTCAGAGGCCATCGACACGTTGCTGAAGCGGTTGGAGGACGACCGTGGTAAGTTCATCTGTATCGTGGCCGGCTATACCGAACAGATGCACGACTTCATCGACTCGAATCCGGGTCTGAAGAGCCGTTTCACCCAGACCATCCATTTCGACGATTATACGCCTGATGAACTGACGGAGATTTTCCTCAATCTGGCGAAAGGCAAGAACTTCACTGTCGACGAGAATACACGTGCAGCCATCCATCGTCAGTTCGAGCAGCTTTATCTGCGTCGTGACAAGAACTTCGGTAATGCCCGTGAAGCTAGGAAGGTGTTCGACGAGGCTGTCGAGCGTCAGAGTCAGCGTCTGGTGAAGCTGATGAACGATCCGGGCTTCCAGGAGAGCGATATGTATAGTCTGACCACCGAAGACCTGCCGATGGCTCAGAGCGATACCGCCCGTCCGCTCGACGAGGTGCTCAACGAACTCGACGAGTTTGTGGGTATGCGTTCTGTCAAGAACTCCATCCGTCGTCTGGCTGTGCAGAGCATGTTTATGAAACAGCGTGCCGCCATGGGTGCCGGTAAGGTTCAGCAGATGGCGATGAACTTCGTTTTGACGGGTAATCCAGGAACAGGTAAGACCAGCATTGCCAGGAAGATGGGTGAGATCCTCCAGTCCATGGACATCCTGCCTACCTCCCGTGTCTTGGAGGTGAGCCGTGCTACCCTGGTGGGTAAGTATATGGGTGAGACGCCGAAGATCGTCAACAATATGTGCGACAAGGCTATCGGCGGCATCTTGTTCATCGATGAGGCCTATACCCTTAGCGAGGGTGGCGACCAGTATGGCAAGGAAGCCATCGATACGTTGATGAAGCGAATGGAGGACGATCGTGGTAAGTTCGTGGTGATTGCTGCAGGCTATAAGGACAAGATGGAGGACTTCATGATGATGAACCCAGGTCTTGCCAGCCGTTTCACCCATAAGCTTCATATCGACGACTATAACGAAGACGAGCTACTGGCTATCTACAAGCACATGGCACAGAAGGAGCAGTACACGCTCTCGCAGACGGCAGAGTACAAGGCACTTGACACCATTTACAAGATGGTGCTGGCCAAGGATGAGTCTTGGGGCAATGCCCGTGAGATGCGTAACTTGCTGGATGCCACAATTCAGAAGCTGTCTCTCCGTGTGTCGCAGATGCCAAGTGACCAGGTGACGAAAGAAACCTATCAGCTCATCCTGCCAGAAGATATATAAATTGAACTCGCTTTTGCGCTTTTACAAAGCATAGCGACTAAAAAAAATAAGAAAATCGTAAATATGATCATTTGTCCGACTTGCAAAGAAGAGATAGACGACGATTCCCGCTATTGTGACCAGTGTGGACATGCTCTGCTGTATTGTAACCAGTGTGGTCGGGTGGGTGTTGGACGGCGTTGCACCTATTGTGGAGGCCTCATGGTGGTTCCTGGCAAAGAGGCGCAACAACCGCAGATGGAGAGCATCGCATCCGTTGGATATGCTACATACGGATCCATCAGACCGGATGAGTCACGTCCAGGAGCACAAGGCGGTATGCCTGTGCTGACACTTGCCAACGACAGTCTGAATATCCGGATTGTTGCCATGAATGGTGCCATCATCGGTCGTCGTAAGGGACCTTATACGCAGTTCTTCGAGAAACAGGCATACGTGTCGGGTATTCATGCCCAACTGATTTTCAAGCCAAAGACGGGCTGGTGCGTGGTGGATAAACATTCCTCCAACGGAACGAAGCTGAACCAGCGTCAGATACAGCCCGATGTGGAAATGACATTGAACAATGGAGATGTCCTCGCATTAGCGAATGTCAATCTGCAAGTCATTATCAGATAGTAACAGATGGTAATATTGGATATATCGGCAGCAAGTTGGACTGGCCGTGTGAGGAGTCAGAACGAGGACATGGTATTGGTGGATAACCGGTTTATCCGTGAAGACACTTACCAGACACAGATCGTTCTGGGTCGTGAAGACCGAATGATGATAGCGGTGGCAGACGGTATGGGAGGTCATAACCGTGGTGATGTTGCCAGCAACGACACCCTCCGCAACCTCCATTATTTCTTCTACGACATTCCCTTGTGCCTCAATATCAGCGAATTTAACGAGGCGATGGCGGGGTGGCTCAATTCCATCAATAACTATGTCGCCTCGAAAGGCCGTGCCGACGAACAGTTCAAGGGCATGGGAACAACCTTAGTAGGTATAGCCTACTATAATAACGAATTCTATTCCCTGAACTGTGGAGACAGCAGGCTCTATCGTTTCCGTGACCACCAGCTGGTTCAGTTGACGACAGACCATTCGCTGAGTAATCTCAAGGGTGATGAGAAGCATACGAACGTCATAACCAACTGTATCGGTGGGGGATGCAACTCCTCTTTCATTGATATGGTGACGATGACGAACGATATCATGCCTCACGATGTCTACTTGCTCTGCAGCGACGGACTGACGGATATGCTCTCAGACAAGGCAATCAGCGAACTGTTAGAAGGGAAAGCAGGTGCCAACACCCTTTGCAGTGCAGCCATCGAGGCAGGAGGTATCGATAATGTCTCCTGTTGTGTGATAACCATTAAATAGTAAATCATTAAATCGTCAATAAATAGATGCCATTAAGATTACCAGATAGACTTCCTGCCATCGACCTGTTGAAGCAGGAGAACATCTTCGTGATGGACGACACCAGGGCCCATTCGCAGGACATCCGACCTTTGAGGATCGCCATCCTGAACCTGATGCCGTTGAAGATTACCACGGAAACAGACCTGATCCGTCTGCTGTCGAACACACCGTTGCAGCTGGAGATCAGTTTTATGAAGTTGCAGAGCCATACGCCCAAGAATACGCCGATAGAGCACATGATGATGTTCTACCGTGATTTTGCCGAGATGCGCTACGAGAAGTACGACGGCATGATTGTGACAGGTGCTCCTGTTGAACAGTTGGAGTTTGAGGAGGTGAGCTATTGGAATGAGATCACCGATATCTTCGAGTGGGCCAAGACGCACGTCACCAGTACCTTGTATATCTGCTGGGCTGCCCAGGCCGGACTGTATTATCATTATGGTGTGCCGAAGTATCCGCTGCCGATGAAAATGTTCGGCATCTTCCCGCAGAAACCGCTGGATCCTCGTCTGCCTATCTTCAGAGGCTTTGACGATGAGTTTATGATGCCCCACAGCCGTCATACGGAGATACATCGTGAGGATATTCTCGCTAATCCCGAACTGACGCTTATCGCTGAATCGGAGGACAGCGGTGTCAGCATCGTGATGGCCCGTGGCGGTCGTGAGTTCTTCATCACAGGACATCTGGAGTATGCACCAAACACGCTCGACAATGAATACAAGCGTGACAAGGATATCCGTAAGGATGTGGCGCCACCGCTGCATTATTACAAGAATGATAATCCTAATAATCCCCCGATGGTCACCTGGCGCTCGCACGCGAACCTATTTTATACTAATTGGGTGAACTACTACGTCTATCAGGAGACACCTTATAATATTGATGACATCACTTGAACTGTTGGCACCTGCCAAGAACCTCGCATGTGGCATTGCTGCCATCTATCATGGCGCCGATGCCGTTTATATCGGGGCTTCGCGTTTCGGAGCCCGTTCTGCGGCAGGCAACAGTCTCGACGACATTCGCCAACTCTGCGACTACGCCCATCCCTTTGGCGTCAAGGTCTATGTGACCGTCAACACCATCCTCTACGACGACGAACTCGATGCCACCCGCCAACTCCTTCTGGACCTCCAGACTATTGGCGTCGATGCCATCCTCGTCCAGGATATGGCAATATGGGCAATATGTAATCATACAGTTCAAAGTTCAAAGTTCAAAGTTCAAAGTCCATCATTACATGCTTCCACTCAGACCGACAACCGTACCCCAGAGAAGGTCCGCTGGCTCCGTTCCTTAGGCTTTTCCCGTGTGGTCTTGGCTCGTGAACTCTCTGTCGAGGAGATTGCAGAGATCCATCGTGAGGTGCCTGACGTTGAATTGGAAGTCTTTGTCCATGGTGCCCTGTGTGTCAGTTATTCAGGTCTCTGCTATGCCTCCCAGTATTGCTTCGGACGTTCGGCTAATCGTGGGGAGTGTGCACAGTTCTGTCGCATGAAGTTCTCGCTGTTCGACAGCGAGGGTAGGGAAGTGGAGCACGATCGTTATCTGCTCTCCCTCAAGGATATGAACCAGAGCGACCACCTGTTGGAATTGATTGAGGCGGGTGCCACTTCTTTTAAGATAGAAGGCCGTCTGAAGGATGTCAGCTATGTGAAGAATGTCACAGCAGCCTATAGCCAACGGCTCAACGAGATCATCAGCCGCTATCCTGACAAATACCGTCGCAGTTCGCTGGGCGAGTGTCGTTATACTTTCACGCCAGACTTGCGCAAGACCTTCAATCGTGGCTACACCACCTATTTCCTGCATGGTCGCCAGCCCAATATCGCCTCTTTCGATACCCCCAAGGCCGTTGGCGAATATGTCGGAACGGTGAAGGAACTGCGTGGCGACTCTTTTACCGTCTCCGGAATAGCATCCTTCGCCAACGGCGACGGGCTTTGTTTTCTCTCAGGAGGAAATCAAACAGTTCAAAGTTCAAAGTTCAAAGTTCAAAGTTTAGAGGGCTTCCGTGCTAATCGTGTGCAGGGTAATCGCATCTGGCCTTATCGCATGCCACAAGGCCTTCGTCCTGGTATGCGTCTCTATCGCAACAACGATCAGGAACAGGAACGCCTTCTCTCTAAACCCAGTGCAGAGCGTCGTATCCCTATCCGCCTCGCCCTCCGTGCCGTCGCCGATGGCTTCACGCTCTCCGCCTCTTTGGCGCAGCCAGTGAATCAGGGGCGCTCGGCTTTGCCGCTTGCTACCGAAGGGACGCAAGAACTTCCCCTGTGTGCGGAGCCTGCGAAGCACATGGGGACTGTCCCCATGATTCACCTTCGCGCTGAACATCAGCAGGCCCAAAAGCCTCCCCACGAAAACATCATCCGCCAACTCTCTAAACTTGGCGACACTATCTATACCTGTTCATCTGTCGACATCCCTACCGACTTCAACTACTTCATTCCCAACAGCGTCCTTTCCGACATGCGTCGCTCCTTAGTGGACTTATTGAGGAGTGAGGAGTGTGGAGTGAGGAGTGAGAATACTCCTGCGACAGATTCTCCCATACAAGGTAATCTCACTCCACTTTCCACCCTCCACCATCCACGAAACTACCCCTACACCTATTTGTATAATATTTCCAACCGCCTCTCCCAGCAGTTCTATGCTCGCAATTGGCAGGGATTTGAAATTCTCGCCATCTCTGCCTACGAACTGAAAGGTGGTGATGGTCCTATCATGCAGTGTCGCCACTGCATCCGCTATGCCCTTGGCTATTGCGTCAAGCACGGTGGTCAGCGTCCCACTTGGCACGAACCGCTCTATCTCGTCTTAGGCGACGGTCGTCGCTTCCGTCTCGAGTTCGATTGTAAGCACTGTCAGATGAACATCTATGCGGCCTGCGGCCTAAATGATAAATGATGAATGATGAATGAGAAATATTTCCGTCGTGGTTCGTGTCGTATGATGAGAAAATGGTTGATAGGTTTATCATTTATCATTTATCATTTATCATTTAGCGTAGCGTGTTATAACCGTGGCCCCCTCACCCCCGATGCCTGGAACCTGACGGAGCAACAAATCGACTCCATCTCTTTCTACACCACCCACCACTACACTCAGAACTACAACTTTGTCGTGACGGGTGACTCACTCGTGGTTGTCGCCCAGGAACCTGATGCCATGTCTATTCCCGATGTGGTCTCAGCTCTTAACTCGCAATATGAGAGTAATCCTAATTCTCAATTCTCAATTCCTAATTCTCAATTCTCCCTCGACTCAATCACCCTGAGGAAACACGAGCGCATCGTCGTGGCAGACATCAGGACAGTTCCTTCTGACACCATCGACTCCATCTGGGTAAAAGTGGCCCGTGACCAATTCACTTTTGGCTGGATACATGAGAACGAACTCCTGTCGAAGGTCTCACCAGACGATCCTATCAGCCAGTTCATCGACCTCTTCTCCAATGTCCACTTGCTCGTGTTTTTGGCCTTCTGTGTGGTTATCGTTGCGGCCTATGGTGTTCGTCGTCTGATGCGACGTGGTGCAAAGATCGTGCATTTCAACGATATCCCCTCTTTCTATCCGACGACCCTCTGCTTGTTGGTGGCCTCCTCAGCCGTTCTCTACAGTTCC
This sequence comes from Prevotella sp., assembly GCA_016284635.1. Classification (GTDB taxonomy): domain Bacteria; phylum Bacteroidota; class Bacteroidia; order Bacteroidales; family Bacteroidaceae; genus Prevotella. The sequence goes on along the minus strand of JAEEPF010000001.1, from coordinate 10,338 downwards.
ATCCAGCTTTTCGGCCCAGAGTCGTGGCGCCATTTCTACTACCATCCTTCACTCAATCCCTTCGGCATGCCCCTCCATTTGGGACTTTTCGTCACCTCCGTTTGGGCCATTGTCATCGTCGCCATCGCCACCGTCGACGATGTCACGAAGCACCTCCCCTTGGGCAGTGCCATCCTATACCTCGGCGGCCTCCTCGCTGTCTGTGCTGTCTGTTACGTGGTCTTCAGCATCACCACCCTCTACTACATCGGCTACCCCCTACTCATCGCCTACTACATCTTCGCCCTCCGCCGCCTCTCCCTCCAAGACAGCATCTGAAGACTACCAAGCCCAGTCTTCCTGCTCGCCGTCATAGACGAAGGGGCCGTTCCAGCCGTGGGAGCGGCAGACGGCGGCGATGACTTCCTGGTCATCTGGAGAGATGAGACGGAGGCCCTTGCGCATCTCGAAATATTGGGTACGGCCGAAGGCGTAGATGAGTTCCTGGCGGATGCTGTGCTCCATGTGGCCTGGCATGTCGTAGTAGAAGTTGGTCATGCCCTGTTTCTTCACGATGCGGATGTTTGGTCGGAACTTTGCACACTGCTCGCCGCCGATCTGCGGATTGCGGGGATTGATGGAATTCTGGGCAAACGGCATCGTGTCGGCATATTGTCCGACGAGCCAGCGCAAGCACTGCTCCTTCAGCGGACAACTCTCGATGAAGCATACTAAGTAGTTATGGGTCTTCTCGCGGAATACTTCCTCCTGCGACGGCGTCGCCTGTTTTTGATTCTCTTTCTTCGTCTTCATGTGTGATACAGATACTGATTTCTGATGCAAAGGTACGAATAAGTGAGAAGAAAACCAAATAATATTTGAGTTTTCTCGAGCGTGAGTACCTTCGGCGAAGCCAGAGGTACACTATTTTTGTGTTACTACCCAATTCATTTCCAAATACTTTTTAAATTTTTGACTCTAAACGTCACTTCAACATTTAAGCTATTGTATATCAGTTTATTAATGAGTGACGTTATGTTTATAGATATGTTACTATATCGTCATTCTTACCATATTTTGGTAATAATATTATACAAAAGTTAGGTTAATGTTGCTTTAACCTATTGGAAACAAGACAGTTTAATGATAGTACAAATGGCTTGGACTTTTAGTTTAGATATTGTAAACTGATAGTTTAGGCTGAGTAAACAGATAGTTTAGACTGTGTAAACTATCATGAACTCCTATCATTAAAACGCCTCAGAATGGACTAAAAACATAGAAAACCCTCCAAGAGTGAAGTTATTGTGACGTTTAAAAACAATAAACGTCACTACTTAACATATTGTAAATCAATAAGAAAGATATAAAAGTGACGTTTTAAACCAATTTTGAATATATTTTCTTTGAGAATTTTGCTTGCATAATTCAGATATTTTCCTTACTTTTGCAGAAAATTAAAACTATACGATTATGGTACCAAGAATCACGCTCATCAAGAGCTATCGCAACAAGGAAACCCTGCGGCTGTTGGAATTGCAGGAAGTGGCAGAACTTATCAGTCAGGGCGAGTACGACACTGAAGTAAGCATGTTCCGCAGGGATCTGCCGACGATGCGGTATGCCCGTGTCAGTAACAACGGCACCCTTGAAGGCTATGAGAACTGGCCCAAAGACCTGCCTCGCATCTGTTTCGCCTTGGAACAGGAGAATCGCAACCACGAGTTAGTGACGCTAGGCTATACAGGTTTTGTCTTGCTTGAGGTGAACAACCTGACCAGTTATGACGAGGCCGTCGCTATCCGTCGCGGAGCCGGCGAGATGCCCCAGACGCTGATGGCCTTTGTTGGTGCCGACGGACTGTCTGTGAAGATCATCTGCCGTGGGGAATTATTAGAGGAAAGTGGAACGAGAAAAGTGGAAAGAGATAACTCTGCTGCAGATTTTCCCCTCCTGAGTAGGAGGGGGCAGGGGTGGTCTGATCCGCCTCAGAACAATTCTCCTTCCTCCTTCTTGCGTCCCTTCGGTAGCAAGCGGCCTTTGGCCGAGCGCCTCTTTCCTCCTTCCTCGGAACTCATCCCCCTTTTCCACGAGAACCTTTACGAGCGGGCTCGTCTTATCTACAATGGTCAATTAGGTGTCACTATCGAGAAACTTGAGCCCCTGACACAGCGCATCTGCTACATGAGTTCAGACCCTCAGCTGGTATATAATCCCTTAGCGACGCCCATCTACGCCAAGGCCGAGAAGCCGACGGCCTCCATTTCCCATCAGACGGCCTACAGCCAAAGGACGGAGGTATCAGACCGAGACCTCTATCGCAGTCAGAAGGTCATCTTCGAGTTCAACCTCACGAAGGCCTACGACGATACGGAGGGCATCGCCGACAAGGAGGAGCGCAGTCACGCCACGCTGACGAGACTGGCGCAGTACTGTATGGAGACAGGCATCCCGATGGCCGTCGCTCAGCGGCAGACGATGATGAGGTCAGCCTACTGGGACGAGGAATTGTTGGTAAAGAAGGCGTTTGAGAATGCCTATCGGGAGGAGCACGTCAAGAAGTATATGGAAAAGAAAGGTATCCAGCGTACGAAGACCATTCCACCGGAGACGCTGCTGACGATGAAGATCAACATCTTTCTCAACACAAACTACGAACTGCGGAAGAATGTAATGCGTGGTGTGGCGGAATACCGTATGAGGACAGGCGTCGGCTTCTCTTACCAGGACTTGACAGAAGAGGCCCGCAACTCCATTACGATGCGGGCCCTGGAACAGGGCATCCGCTGCTGGGACAAGGACATCCGTCGATATGTGAACTCCGACGACATCGAGCGTTATGACCCAGTGAACGACTACTTGGAGCATCTGCCGAAGTGGGACGGCAACGACCGCGTGACAGCGATGGCAGAGAGAGTGCCGACGGAATGGGAAGACTGGACACACCTCTTTCATATCTGGATGCGCTCGATGGTGGCGATGTGGTTAGGAAAGGGACAGCTGACGGGCAACGCCCTCGTACCTTTATTAATAGGAAGACAGGGCTGCGGTAAGTCAAGTTTCTGTCGTATCCTGCTACCTCGCGACCTGCTCGACTACTACAACGACCGCATCAACTTCAAGAACGAGCAGGACCTGAACCTCGGCCTTACGTCGTTCGCGCTCATCAACCTCGATGAGTTCGACAAGATCACTCAGCGCCAGCAGATAGTCCTAAAGTATCTTGTCTCGACGGCAGACCTCAAATACCGTCCGCCCTATGGCAAGGCCTACACCTCTAACCGCCGCTATGCCTCGTTCATCGGCACCACCAACGAACAGATGCCGTTGACTGACCCCACGGGTTCCCGTCGCTTTGTCTGTGTACCCATCGACGGCGACATCGACTTCCTGACACCTGTGCAGCACGACCAGCTCTATGCCCAGCTGATACAGGAAATCCGTCAGGGTGAGCGCTACTGGCTCACGAAAGAAGAGGAACGTTCGCTGATGGAGCACAACCTGCAGTACCAGCGTCTCAACGGTCTTGGTGAGATGCTGATGGCTGTCATCCAGAAACCACGCAATACGGCTTCCGCTGACGATGTCCAAGGCGATGGGGAAGGGGAGTGGATGTCCCTCAAGGACCTCTCGGCCCTGCTCAAAACCCACTTCAAGGGCTATAAGGAAGACGAAGGCACCTTCCGCAAAATCGGCAACTACCTCAGCCGTCCGGAATACAAATTCCAGAGCAAGCACACCAATGCCGGCACCCTCTACTGGGTGATGCGAAAATTGTAGGAGCTATTATGGTTGATGCGAATAGCATGGCTAATATTGCCGAATTTGTGATTATCGTGTTTATGATTATCATATTTTCGATAAATAGTTTGCGTATATGAAATTTAATGCTTAAATTTGCAGCGGATAAAAAACGAGAGGCGTATGACAAACCCATTTGTGACAAAAGGTTATGCAGGTCCGGAGTATTTCTGCGACCGTGTGAAGGAAACTGAAGACTTGGTGAAACTGCTCACCAATGACAACAACATGGCGCTCATCTCCCCCCGAAGGTTGGGGAAGACGGACTTGATATATCATGTATTCAATCAGCTGGAGATCAAAAAGCGCTATTACACCTTTGTCATTGATGTCTATGCCACCAATTCATTAGGCGACTTCGTGGATGTTTTCGGAAAAGCTATTTTGGAAGAACTGAAACCCTTTGGGCGTAAGTCTTGGGAACGGTTCGTATCTGCCATGAAATCCCTGCAGCAACAGATTTCATTCGACATCAACGGCAATCCCGTGTGGGGAATAGGACTAGGAAACAATTCTGTTCCTTCTACGACCCTCGACGAGATATTCAATTACCTGAGAACTGCCGACAAACCTTGTCTGGTAGCCATTGACGAGTTCCAACAGATTACCCAATATGCCGACAAGAATGTGGAGGCTGCCCTGCGTACTCATATCCAACGTTGCCCGAATGCAACCTTCCTCTTTTCCGGTTCCAAGCGCCACATGATGAGCGAGATATTCCTCTCCCCCTCGCGGCCATTCTATCAGTCTGTCATCACGATGGGACTGGCACCTATATCTGAAGAGGTATATATTGAGTTTGCCAAGAGACTGTTTCAGAAGGGAGGAAAAACACTGGATGAGGCTGTCGTCCATGAGGTATATACTCGTTTTAGCGGTGTTACTTCCTGCTTACAAAGGGTGATGAACGTGCTGTTTCTCAATACGGAACGGAATGAGCAATGTACCGTGGAGATGGTTGACAGGGCTGTCGATTATTTGCTGGATCTCTATTCTGAACATTATGAGATGCTCTTTAGGCAGATGTCCGAGCGCCAACGCCTTGTATTTTCTGCCATAGCTAAGGAGGGTAGGGCACAGAATATCACAGGAGGAGCGTTCATCAAGAAATACCAGTTGTGGTCAGCCAGCAGTGTGATGTCTGCTGCCAAAGCTCTTCTTGATAAGGATTTCATCACCCAGGATGGCGATGCGTATTTCGTCTATGACCATTTCTTTGCCCTGTGGTTGCTCAGAAGGAATGAATAATTGAAGTGGAAAGCGTAAGTTTATTAAGCTATTAATAATTGAAAAATGCATCCGATGAGGAAACTGAAGGAATTGCATAGAAAACTGTACTTGAAAGCCCTGCGCCAATTATGAATGACAAGCCAATAGCCAATGCTCTCCGCAACTACGACCACACACTCCAGACAGACTATGTAGAGAGGGGAAGTAACCTCGTAGGCCATGATGAAGGCATTGAGCGGGACATTGGTAAAGATATTGAGCACTACCGAAGCCGACAACACCTGCCACCGCCTTTCATGCATCCATAACAACAGGATACTCTCGAGAAGGATGGTAGCCATCAGTGGCACAAGAAGCGCCTGGCAGGTGACATTGTCCTTGGAGAGGTAGCCTAAGAGGAATCCCGGCAAGAGCGCCATCGCTAACAGGCCAAACACCCAACCCTCGCGTCTTGGAACGGCCATAGTTGCCAAGTAGAGTGTGCAAGGCATGGAGATATTGATGAGCAGTAAGGTTATTAGTACGAAGGCATCATGCCACGGGCACATCAAAAAGACGGCGGCACTGAGCAGCAAAGAGGCACAGAACACATTTTGCACACCCCACTTTTTGGATAGAAAACCACCCGCCGCCTTGCCCGTCATGACGATGGCACCTACCATGACCATCGTCAAGGGCGCACCCATCGAGTGGATGGTTGTGCGTAGAGTCGGCACGCTCTCACCGATAAATGAACGGCCCGCCACGACTAACATCAGGCAGGAAAGATAGAGAAGAGGAATGGCGGATAGGGGCTGCAGGAAGGTCTGCTTGGCTTCTTTTGTATAGATAGCAGAAGGCGTTCCTTTCAGAACTTCAGCATAGTGTAGATGAAGAATAGATATTGGCAGAAGAGTTAGGATGAATACTGCCAAAAGCGTCGGGCTACTGAAACCAAGACCTAGGGCCAGACCAACAGATCCGGTCGAAACGAAGACGCCCATCACACGGATGTCGTTATGAGAAGTCACAGCCACATATTTGCCACCATAGACGTGGAAAAGCGAATTACCTAAGCCTAATAGTATGATGCCGGTCATTGCTGCCAAGAAGTTCCAGGAAACATGGAACAGACTTATCAACGATCCACCGGCAAGTAGCGCCATCGCCAGTTTGAGGCCGTGCGGGTTGTCATCATTTGTGTCCACCCAACGACCTGTCAGCGGCTGAGTGCCAAAGGCCAGCACGTCGTAAAGTACAATTATCCCATATGCCTCGAAATCACTTAATATCTGGCACGTTGTCATCATAAGCCCACATGCACAGACCCCATCAACAAGAAGATGTAGCAAGGAGAGGAGGAACGTGTGGAATGCTATTGAATGCATTTATGTACCATCTTCTTTATCGTTAACAGAAACTTTACCCCTCTGTATTACGATAACCTCTCGTTGAATGGGGCCACCAGAAATGATTATGGTACAAGAACGTTCATAAGGTGATTCATTTGAGGATAGTGCAGTAACTACGATCTTTGCATCACTATTTCCTGAACTTGGTGAAACATGCAACCATTCTCCATAAACAGTAATATCCCAATGCAGATCGGAAGACACAAACAATTCACTACTTGCACCCTTTTGGCTCTCTAAAATCACTCTACTAGAACTAACATTCAGTTCATCATCATAGTCATGTCGTGAACCACAACTTGCAACATCCAATAGAATCGCAGTAAAAGCAAATAATAAATACTTCATAATTTAAATATGTTTTTTTAAGTGTTTAATTATTGTTCACTGATAAATTGACGACCATTTGGCTGGCGGGGTTCTGTCCAGCCCTCCAATCGGCCTCTAAAGTTAAAATTCTCAATATTTCATACATGGCCAATAAAGGATTCATCACAAACCATTATTTCACTATCATATTAATATCCTCGCTTTATTAGAGCAACCACTTAGCTTATGCTTTATGAAAACCTTATTTATGCCTTTTCATTTCCTCATCTGCCCACTTCATTCTCAATATAGCTTTATCACGTGCATCCTTTGCCCATTTCAATCGAAGTTGGGCTTTTGACAATGCTTCATCTGCCCATTTAGAATATAGACGTGACTGCCTATAATCCTTCTTCTTTGTATAGTTTTCAGCCTGACGTGTGTAGTTATTGGCTTTTTTTGTAAACAGTTCTGCCTCTCGTTCATATCTTTCAGCTTTTTCATTATATTGTTGCGCTTCGCGTAGATACTTTTGGGCATTATCTGTCTGTATGAAGTTGACAGACATTCCTATGCAGGAAACTCCCAATATAAAAAACAAGACAGCTAAGAACCTTTTCATATTTCCAACTCCTATTTTATTAATATATAACCACCTTATAAGCCATTATAAGTTTAGATTCTGCATTGTATTTTAAGATATATGTTGTGCCTTCACCAATTCCTTTCAAAACTCCGCCCTTGTCTAATATTTTTACTCCATCCGTAAACACATAAAAGTCTCCATCTCCACATGTGTATGATTCTTCACCAATCTTCAACGAATACACCTCAGATTGAACACGATAATACGTGAAACGACCCATCTGAGTCATGACTTCCAATGCATTTTCTGTGCACCCTATTATATACCATCTATATGTTCGACAATAACCATAGCCGTATGACCACAGATTCAGCAAAAGGCCATTAACCATGTATGTTCCGTAAGTCCATGTATCAAATCCATATTCCAGATAGTAGTCATAACCAGTATAAGTCCTTCCCTTATTGAAAGATAGCACTTCATAATAACCTTTTTCTTTGCTTCCCCATAACCAATTGCCCGTCAATTCCATCTCTTCTGTTAACGCCTCATCACTATTGACAAATGTAATGCTGTCAATCTGTTCTATAGGCACATCAGAATGTCCACCCTCTTTATGATAAATGCGCATGTGAATCTGTGCATGGGTAGTGATACCTGCAACAATTATTATGAGTAAGATAGATGTTTTTTTCATCTTACGAGTGATTTGAAAGTGTAGAAGCCGACAGATTATTACTGTCGGCTCCCAGTCAGATGTTTTTTATGAGACTATTGTACTTGATAAGTAATTCTCTTTTTATTTGGATTGAAGTTAAGTATAATCTTAGCTTTGGTTTCATCTTCTGCATCCCTCCATTTATAGTATGTTGTACCATTGTGTGTCTCAGTTCCTTCGTAGTAGTACCTCTTATTTAGTGCGTCTATGAATATTTGGGCATCAGTACTATCATTTCCATCTACATACATTCCAAACAATTTCTTCGTGTTTTCATCGAAGAAGAGATAAACCGCGGCAACATAATCGTTTACTACTGGGTATGACATCATGGTAACTTGATCACTCCAAGGCTCCCCCATAACAGCTATGGCTTCGTCATGTGTCAGACCAAAATATTTGGTATAGTCAATCCATAGTTGAGGATATGGGTCGGCTTCAGGGTCTGCGAGTGTGCCAATAGGTGTATAATAGATAGTATTGCTTTCAAGATCAAAACTGATATTGACTAAATTGTCTTTTGAACGGAAAACCATTTCGTTATCTGAACTTTTATCGTGAGTATAGATGGTACCTAAGAATTTTGCAATTTTGTCCTTATCTGCATCTTCTATAATGTCCACTACAATTCCTTGAATACCGTTTTTTACCACATTTTTGCTTAAAAATTGAAAATACACATTGCTTATATATGGGTTGTCGGTTATGGCATAGTCACATGTGTTCATGTATTGCCTTGTCGGTTCTTTGCCGTCCATCATCTCAGCCATAGTAAGCCTTGTTTTGTTTATGAAATTGGTAAAGTCTGCAAACAATTCTTCAATTATAGGAGTTTTGTGTTGCTTCTTTGTCAGGTCTGTGTAGGTCACCGCAGCCTTGTCTAAATTCAGCTCAATTCTCATGGTTCTGTCTTCGTTGTAGAAAGGGAATACCCTGCCAGCCTGCTCTTCTTCTGCATATTCGTATTGATCTAAAAGGGCATTGAACTGCGATTCGTCGTTTTGATTCATATATATCCAGTATTGTGAAACAACATCGTCAGGATTGAATACAAACTCCACAGCATAAGGCATGTCGTAGCCAGTAATAAGATAGACATCAGAACCGTTTGCCGAATATGAGTCAAAAGACTGATAGAACGCATAGCCCATTTCATCCATCTTAGATTTTACCTGACTTTTATTTAAACCAAAGATAGATGTAAAGTCAGGCCAAAGATTATAAAATTTATTTATATCAACTATGATTATCGTTTTAGCATCTTGGTTGTATTCTATTATGGCAACAGAATTGTCCACGGTTGAGTTATTCAAGAATTGAACAGAATTCCCGATCTCCTTAAACTTATAATATCTTGATTCCATATAAGACATCACAACCTCTGACGGTACACCTTCTTTCAATAACAACTGGAATTGATCTACAATTCTGGTACTCGGGTCAAGCCAAAGACCAACTTGTTGCACCACATCGTGAAGTTCCATGTTATAAAAGTATCCCTGATCTCCATCGCTTAGATCAGGATTGCCCAATACCGCTTTTACTTGGTTGTAATTTAGTCTAATCAAAGAAATATAATCATACCATAAATCATGACACTCGTCGCCAACAACGACTTTAACCCAAGCATTTCCATTATTTGTAGCAATCTTTATATAGGTAGTTCCTTTTTCACCATTTGTCATAATTAAGCCATTTTCCGAAACGCTTGCAATTCGCTCGTTCTTGCTTGTATACGATAGTACGGTGTAATTGGGGTGGTCATTTGTAAATGTAATCTGCTGCGTTTTACCAACTGTCATAGTGTAGGCTTCTTCGATTTTCTCTAACACGTGAGCCCCAACTTTATCAGATGAAATTGTAAAACACAACTCGTCACGATTGGATACTGTCCAATCTGCATATTGTGTCTGCCCCATGTAAGTATAATTGTATGACAATTTACGACCATCTGCACTCAATTCATAACGGCCTTCAGTTTCGAATGACCTTTTGGTATTACAATACTTGTCGTAAAACGTTCCAGAAGATGAGAAGCGCATTTCTTCATTCTCTTCTTCCTCATACCATGACCCAACAATCTCAGCGGGAGGGGTAGGAGTCGGTCCATAATTGTGGTCACAATCATCGTTACACGATGCAACGGCAAAAGCCGTTAATAAAATGAATAATACTTTTTTCATTGTTGTTTATTTTTAATTATTGCTGTCCGATAAAAATCGGAATTGATTATTATTCGTTTGAAAATGCCTTTAAACAGGCAAATTATGTTCTCGTATCTAAAAGTAACCCCTCCTGAGTGTTGAAAAGGTCCATTTGTCGGA
>JAEEPF010000037.1 GCA_016284635.1 Prevotella sp. | reverse complement strand
TTCTGGCCAGTCTGGTACTATAAATGATGAGAAAATGAAAAACAGCAACCAAGATCGTCAGATCCGTCCTGACTGACGATTGGTAAACAAAAAAAGAGGATGTGCCTATTTTGACACACCCTCTTGGCTTCATAAGGTCTGGGGCTGGTGTGGTTGTTTACCAGCCGCCGGGGCGGAAGCCGCCACCGGACATACCGCCGCCCATGCCGCCCATGGAGCCGCTGACGGAGGTGGAGGCGGTGGCGTCGACACTCTGGGTGCCGCTGCCGATGGTGCAGCCCGTGGTGAGGCCGTAGAACGAGGTGCCGCCGTCGAGAGCGCAGCCTGCACGCAGGGTGTAGGTGGAGCCTGACTTGAACACGGGCGAGGAGATCATCAGCGATGTGCCGCTGTTGCTGGCGGGCGTGGTGTAGCCGAGGATGGCGGTGGTGCCGTCGAGCACGCCAAGGGTTGTGCCCAGTGATGCGTTGACGGCGATGCTGGCCTGTTTGGATGAAGAAGATATGGCCTGCATACCGCCGCCAACGGCAATCACCGTGCCTCCGTTGATGAATGCTGAGTATCCCTCGGCTGCGTCGATGCCACACTCCGGCTGCTGACCTCCCTCGGCGATGACTACGCCGCCGTTGATGTAAAGGTTCTTGTTGGCGTCGATTCCGTCGTTGTTCATAGCACGGGCATAGACGTAGCCGCCGTCGATATAGAGGTTGCCTGCCGAGTTGATGGCATCGTCGTAGCTGTAGCACTCCACGGTACCTGCCTCGATGTGTATCTCGGCCTTGCTTTCGATGGCCTCGGTGCCGTCGCCGGAGCCTTCCAGCCGCACTTGAGTCTGTCCGCCGTTGATGGTGATGTTGCCGTCGGCCTTGATGCCCTTGGGCGAGACGCTGCCCTTGGAGTCCTTCTGCCGCTTGCCGGTGGTGATGATGCGTACGACGCCGTCGTTGATGACAATCTGGTCGTCGCTGTTGATGCCCTTGCCGCCGGTGCCGGTGGACTTGATGTTCAGTTCGCCTCCGTTGATGGTGACGAGGCTGTCGGCCTTGATGCCGGAGCAGGCGGTATAGTCGCCCTCGTCGGAGTCGTATTCATAGCCGCCGCTGGTGAGGATGGTGGTGCGTCCGCCGTCGATGCGTACCTCGCCGTCGGTAGAGATACCCTTGTCGGCGGTACCTGTGATGTTGATGTTGATCACGCCGCCCGAGACGATGACGGCATCGTTGCCGCGGATGCCGTTGCCTGAGGAGGCGTCGACAAAGATATTGGTCTTGGGCAGGGTGCGCACGTAGTCGTCGCTGCGGATGCCGGCCTTGCAGTTGGCGTCGACCTCGAGATATCCCGCGCCGCTGAAGATGAGCTGGCCCTCGCTGAAGAAGCAGGCCTTCATGTCCTCGTCGCCGGTCGCGTCGGAGTAGTTAGTACCATCTGTGAGATAGTTTTTCGTGCCGTCGTTGAGGACGATGAAGGTGCGCTTCTTGCTCTGGTTGTTGATGGCCGCGCCGTCGGGGTTGGTGATGTTGGCGCCATTGAGCACGATGGCCTGTTTCTTCGTGGAGTAGAGCTTGAAGAAGCCGTCGGTGGTGGTGCCGGTCAGCACGTAGCGGATGACTTCGCCGGTGGTGTTGGTGGCGATGACGTCGTTGCCGCTGACGCTGACGATACCCTCGTCGTCGCCCTCAACCGTCGCGTCGGCGGTGGTGCTGAAGGTGACGGTGATGGTGCGCTCGATGGTGGTGTTCTCGAGATAGTCGTCGTCATTGGCGTCGGCCTTGTAGGTCTCGGCGATGGCGTTCTTGTTGAAGGCCAGGGTGAACGTGGTGACGTCGCCGGTGGTGGATACGCCGTTGACGACATCGTCGACCGTGGTGGTCGTCTGCGTGTTGTCGTCGTCGCTCGCCGTGGTGCTCGTCGTGTCGGTCCATTTCTCGTTGTACCAGTTGTCGTCTGAGTTACAAGCTGCCATCGCCAACACAGTAGCGACGGACAGCAATAATTGATTGATCTTCTTCATATTCATTTACTTTTTTCAGATTTTTGGTGCAAAGGTAGGGTTATTGTCGGTTATTGGCAACTTTTTTCAGCGAACCCTCCATTTTATTAAGTGAAAAAGGCGTTGGTTTTGAAAAATAGTTGTATCTTTGCAGCAGAATGTGCAATAAGACTATCAATTTAAAACAATAGCAAGATGCAGAAAAGCGTGTTGGCAATGATGGTTGTGGGGCTTCTGATGGCTGCTGCGGCACAGGCGCAGGAGGAGCCGAAATTTACGGCCAAGCCCTCGGGGCGTATCCTGATGGATGTGGCGTTTATCGATGCCCAGCATCAGGAGGAAGAACTGAAGAGCGGCGTCGGCATCCCCGACATGCGCGTAGGCGTGAGTTTCGGCTATGGCCAGTGGAAAGGTAAGATTGACATGGGCTATGCCTACGGTAAGGTGAACATGAAGGACGTGTGGCTGCAGTATGACTTCAATAATCAGCACTTCATCCGTGGCGGTTACTTTATCCATCAGTACGGTTTCCAGAGCAGCACCAGCTCGTCGTTCAAGGAGACGATGGAGGAGCCGCAGAGCAATGCCGTGTTTAACAATGACCGTGAGATTGGCGTGATGTATGAGTATTCGGCCCCGACGGTGCTGGCCGCAGCGAGTTTCGTGGTAGAGACGGACGCCATGAAGCAGACGACGGACGTGATTGGCAACGAGGCCGTAGGCGGTCAGGCCCGACTGCTGTACCGTCCTCATTCGGAGCGCGGTAAGATGTTCCAGGTGGGTGTGAGTGCCGGCATTGAGGGCGCAAAGTTTAACAGCGACCAAGAACTGGATCACAAGGAGTTCACGCTGAGCACCCGCTGGCCGACCCGCGTGGCGAAGGTGCATTCGCAGTCGCTGGTGGTCGCCGAAGCGAAGACGATGTATAAGTTCTCGCCGGAGGTGATGTACTCCTGCGGGCGTTTTGCCGTGATTGGCCAGTATTTTGTCAATTCGATTACCCGTTACAACAATCTGAGTACCTTTACCGGTCATGGCGGCTACGTCACCCTGCGCGGACTGATCAAGGGGCACGACTACGCCCCGAACATGAACGACGGCGGTATTGCAACACCCGATCCGGGCAATATGGAACTGTGTCTGCAGTACAACTACACGAACCTCCATGACGTGAGTGCTGGGCTGCTCGGCGGCAAGCTGCACGACTGGGCGCTCTGCTACAATTTCTATCCTAACAAGTATATGATCTGGCGCGTGCGTGCCTCGTATACGAAGGTGGTCGACCGTAAAGGCTTCGAGGATAATGGGGTGACGATACTGGAGACACGACTGCAGGTGAAGTTCTGAGCCACAGATTACACAGATTTCACAGAATTCATAGATTTCACAGATAATAATAACAAATAAATTCATAACTTATGAAAAAGATGATGATTTTGGCCGTGATGATGACGGCCGGAGTATGTGCTCAGGCACAGAGTGACAAGAGTCCGGTAGATGCGTATTTCACTACCGGCGAGATGCCCGATATGCTCAAGTGGTGCCCGGCACCCCCTGACACTACCTGCGCCCAGTTCGCCTACGACATCACGCAGTATTTCTGGGGCAAGCAGATGCGCCTGAATAAGGAGCGTGCCGACATCGCCATCCGCGATGCCGAGTATGGCCTCGACTGCATCATCCGGGAGTTCAGCGAGCCTTTCGGCCTGAAGATTTCGAAGGAGGAGACGCCTGAGATTTATAAGGTGTTGCGCGAGGGAACGGCTACGTGCGATAGCATCTGCACGCTGCCCAAGAGGTATTATATGCGCAAGCGCCCCTTTATGCGTTTCAATGAGCCGACGCTGTATCCTGCCGATGAGCCGGCCTTGAGAAAGAACGGCTCATATCCCTCTGGCCACACCATCCTCGGCTGGAGCTCAGCCCTGTTGCTCTCGGAGATTAACCCCGACCGTGCCGACACCCTCCTGGCCCGTGGCCTGATGTATGGTGAGAGCCGCGTGATTGTGGGTGCCCACTGGCAGAGCGACGTGGATGCCGCCCGTCTGGCTGCTGCCGCTGCCTATGCCAGACTGCACACCTCAGAGCGGTTCCTGGAACAGATGCGACTGGCCCGTGAGGAGTTCCGCGTGAAGACGGGTCTTGCCACCATCATCGAGATGAAGGCCTGGCAGAAGGCACAGAAGAAGCGTGCCAAGGCTGCTGCCAAGGCTGCCAAAATGGCAAAGTGATTGACATAAAAATAAGACGGATTATGAAGAAGATATATTTCCGCCAGACCATCGGGCTGCTGCTGGCTGCGGGGCTGGTATGCGGCTGTGGCGAGAAAGGCACTCAGGAGCAGAAGGCTCCCACCCGGGTGAAGACGCAGATGGTGTCGCCGGGATTCGTGGACAATGCCCAGGCTTATGTGGGTATCGTCGAGGAGCGTGAGGCGACGGCCGTCAGTTTCACGGGTATGGGTGTGGTGAAGCGCGTGCTGGTGAGCGAGGGTCAGGCCGTGAGCCGCGGACAGCTCATCGCCGAGATGGACGACACGCAGGCCCGTAACGTGCTGAGTGGTGCCGAGGCGCAGATGACGCAGGCCGACGACGCGCTGGCGCGTTACTCGATGCTGCACGACAACGGTTCGCTGCCCGAAGTGCAATGGGTGGAGATACAGAGCAAGGTGGCTCAGGCAAAGTCGCAGCTCGAAGTGGCGAAGAAGAACCTGGCCGACTGTCGGCTGACGGCGCCCGTGAGCGGTATCGTCGGCAAGAAGATCATCGGCGCTGGTGAGACGGCGATGCCCTCGCAGGCCGTGGTGAACATCCTCGACATCTCGTCGGTGAAGGTGAAGGTGGCCATCCCCGAGGCGGAGGTGGGCAGCATCAGCGCCAATACGCGTTCGTCCATTCAGGTGGACGCCATCGACCGCAGTTTTGAGGGCGGACGGATAGAGAAGGGTGTGGTGGCCGACGCGCTGACGCATACCTATGATGTGCGCATCAACGTGGCGAATACCGGTCATCAGCTGTTGCCAGGCATGGTGGCCAGCGTGAAGTTCACGCCCGAAGGCTCTGCCTCACTCAGCGGCAAGTCGATCCCCGTGACGTCGGTTCAGAAGGGTTCCGACGGCTCGCTGTTCGTCTGGACGATTGCCAAGGACAGCACGGTGCATCGTCAGAAGGTGACGCTCGGCAGCACGCGTGGCAACTATATCTCCGTCGTGGATGGCATCAACCTCGGCCAGCGCATCGTCACCGAGGGCTATCAGAAACTGAGCGACGGCTCGAAAGTGATATTCTAATTGACAATTGACAATTGATAATTGACAATTATGAAGGAGATGAATTGGCTGAAATGGCCATTGGAACATTACCCGATATCGCTGCTCATCATCGGCATCCTGTTCGTGCTGGGCGTCTTCGGTATGTGGGACATGCCGAAGGATGAGTTCCCGCATGCGACCATCCGTCAGGGAGTGGTGGCGGCCGTCTATCCCGGCGCCACGAGCGAGGAAGTGGAGCAGCAGGTAGCGCGGCCCTTGGAGCGTTATCTCTTTACCTATGGCGAGGTGAACCGTGTGAAGACCACGACACAGTCGCAGAACGGCCTGTGTATCGTGATGGTGAAGCTGAACGACGACGTGAACAACAAGGACGAGGTGTGGAGCAAGATCAAGCACGGCCTGAACGACTTCAAGATGCAACTGCCCAACGGCGTGCTGGCCGTCGTGGTGAACGATGACTTTGGCAATACCTCGGCGCTGCTCATCGCCATCGAGAGCGACCAGCGCAGTTATCGGGAACTGAAAGAATATAGTGACAACCTGAGCGACCGTCTGCGTCGCATCCCCTCCGTGGCGAACGTGAAGCTGTTCGGCGAACAGAAGCAGCAGATCTCGCTCTATGTGGACCGTCAGCGGCTGCAGGCCTACGGCATCGGACAGCAGCTGCTCTTCAGCCGTCTGCAGGCCCAGGGCCTCACCACGATGAGCGGCAGCATCGACGATGACGACCAGCAGATACCCATCTACGTGGAGGCGATGGAGAATAGTGAGGAGGAGATTGCCAACCAGATTATCTTCTCTGACCCCGTCACGGGCAAGGTGGCCAGGGTGAGGGATGTGGCCCAGGTGGTGCGTGAATACGAGCCGATGGCAAGCCGCATCGAACAGGACGGCCATCCGTGTATGCTCATCTCGATGGAGATGACGCCCGGCAATAATGTGGTGCAGTATGGCAAGGAGGTGGACAAGGTGCTCGATGACTTCCGCAAGAACGAGCTGCCCGCCGACGTGAAGGTGACGCGCATCGCCGACAAGCCGAAGGTGGTGAGTCTGAGTGTGACCAACTTCCTGCGCGACCTCTTCGTGGCCATGATCATCATCATCGTCGTGATGATGGTGCTCTTCCCCCTGCGTTCGGCCATCGTCGCCGCCATCACCATCCCGCTGAGCACGTTCGTCTCGGTGGCGGTGATGTATATAGCGGGTATCGAACTGAACATCGTCACCCTGGCGGCGCTTATCGTGGTGCTGGGAATGATTGTGGACAACTCTATCGTGGTCATCGACGGCTATCTGGAATATCTCGATAAAGGCTACGACCCCAAACGGGCGGCCATCGACTCGGCCAAGCAGTATTTCATGCCGATGATGCTCGCCACGATCTGTATCTGTGCCATCTTCTTCCCCTTCCTCATCACGCTGAAGGGCATGTTCCTCGACGCCATGCATGACTTCCCGTGGACCATCACGATCAACCTGATGGTGTCGCTGGTGCTGGCTGTGACGGTCATCCCCTTCCTGGAGGTGAAGATCATCAAGCCGGGTAAGGTGAGTACCGGCGGCAATGCCATAACGAAGTGGGTGCAGCGGACCTATGACAAAGGCCTCGACTGGACGTTCCGCCATCCGATGCTGACCATCACGGGCGGTATTGCGATTATCCTGATTTCGCTGCTCATCCTGCCGACGCTGAAGGTAAGACTGTTCCCATACGCTGACCGCGACCAGTTCGCCGTGGAGATCTTTCTGCCCGACGGCAAGGGACTGGCAGAGACGGAACTGATAGCCGACTCCGTGCATCACGTGCTGGAGAAGGACGACCGCGTGCTGGGCATCACGGCCTTCCTCGGCTGTTCGTCGCCACGATTTATGGATGCATACGCACCACAGTTGGCTGGCAACAACTTTGCCCAGTTCATCGTGAATACCACGGACGAATATGCAACGCTCGACCTGCTGGCCAAATACCAGCCGATGCTGAGCGAGGCCTTCCCCAATGCCTATGTGAAGTTCAAAAGGCTCGACTATTTAGAGGTGCCGGAACTGGAATACCGTTTCTATGGCGACAACCTCGACTCGCTGCACGTGGTAGCAGACAGACTGATGGAACGGATGCGGCAGATGCCTGATCTGGAATGGGTGCATACCGACTATCTGCAGCCTTATCCGATCATCAGCGTGAAACTCGATCCCGTGAAGTCGGCACAGTTGGGCATCACCCGTACAACGGCGCAGTTGGCGCTGACCGCCACGTCGAGTGACCTGCGCGTGGGACAAATCTGGGAGGATAACTACGAACTGCCCATCGTGGTGAAGGATGACGCCGACATGACCTTCGCAGGTATTGCCAACCTTGGCATCACCTCGCCCACGACACTCGGTTCCTCGGGTTTGCACGGCAGTAACAGCACGGTGCCCCTTCGTTCGATTTCCGATGTGACGCCCCGTTGGACGGAGAGCCGCATCATGCATCGTGGCGGTGAGCGTTGCATCACGGTGACGGGACACTTCCGTCAGGGGATATTTACGGCTCCCGTAGAGAGCAAGGTGGCGCGGATCATGCAGGAGGAAATCAAACTGCCGCAGGGTGTGCGCTCGGAAGTGGGCGGCGAGATAGAGTATGGCGACGAGTCTATCCCGCAAATCGTGGGAGGTATGGCCATCGCACTCGTCATCGTGTTCTTCTTCCTGTTGTTCAACTTCCAGAAGTATGGCATCACGCTGGTGTGCATGGCTGCCTTGGGATTGATGATTCCCGGCGCGCTGATCGGTCTGGGACTGATGAACCGCGCCTTGGGTCTGACATCCATCTTCGGCCTGATCACGCTGATGGGAATGATTATGCGTAATGAGATCCTCATCTTTGAGCATGCCATCGACCTGATCAACAAGTATGTGGCGGAACATGGTGACTGGACCGTGGATCGCAAGGGTTACAACGAGGCGGTGAAGCAGGCGGCCTACGATGCAGGCAAGCGGCGCATGGTGCCCATCTTCCTTACTACGGCTACGACTGCCGTTGGTGTGGTGCCGATGATCCTCGCCCAGTCGTCGTTCTGGATGCCTGTGGGTGTGACCATCTTTGCCGGTGGCATCGGCTCGCTCATCATGGTGGTGATGATGCTGCCCGTGATTTATTGGAAAGTGTCAACTAAATAGTAATTAGGTATGAGGAATATTTGTAGATTGAACACAGAGACACAGAGGTACAGAGTTCTTTCTTTTTGTGCGCTGCTCTGTGTTTCCGTATCTCTGTGTCCTAACAAAGCATTTGCACAAGCATATACATTAGAGCAGATCAAGGACTCTGCCCTGCAGAATAATATCGCTATCCGCTCGGCAAGATATGACATCGAGGCAGCCCAGCAGCAGCGCAAGGAGGCCTTCACGAAGTATTTCCCCAACATCAGCGGCACGGGACTCTGGTTCAACGCCAACAAGGGTATGGCGCAGACCACCCTCAATCCCGCAGAATTCATTTCGCCCGAACTGCAGTCAACATTGGCGACGATGTTCCCGGCAGAGGTGTTGGGGGCGATGGTCAGTCCCATCGATATTTCGATGCTGAAGAACGGTACCGTCGGGGCGCTGATGGCTGTCCAACCTGTCTTTGCCGGTGGTCAGATCATCAACGGTAACAAACTGGCGAAGGTGGGGGAGGACGTGAGTCGTCTGCAGATGCAGCTCTCCGAACAAGAAGTGGAGAGAACAGCCGAACAGTATTTCTGGCAGTTGGTATCGTTGGAGGAGAAGATGAAGACCATCGATGCCGTCGACACCCTTCTGCGCGATATCCATAAAGATGTGGATGTGGCCGTGCAGGCCGGTGTGGTCTTGCCTAACGACCGCCTGCAGGTGGAGATCCGGCAGAATGATGTCGAGAGTCAGAAACTGAAAGTGGCAAACGCGATCTCCATCGTCCGACTGATGATGACCCAGTATTGCGGTCTGCGGGATACGTCGTTTACGATCAGTTATCAGACGGATGTCACCTCGCCGGTTCTGTTGAAGCAGGACCATCAGCAGGCGCTGCTCTCGACGGCTGAGTATCAGTTGTTAGGCAAGCAGGTGGAGGCCGCGGGACTTCAGAAGAAACTGGCCGTGGGACAGAACCTGCCGTCGGTGGCCGTGGGAGCGGGGTATAACTACCACAACCTGCTGGATAATGACAATCATTTCGGGATGGTCTTCGCTACGGTCAGCGTGCCCATCTCAGACTGGTGGGGCGGTTCGCACGCCATCAAGCGTAAGGCGATAGCGCATCAGAAAGCGCAGGAGCAGCAGGCCGACAATGCTGAATTGCTGAAGATACGTATGCAGAACGCCTGGAATGGGGTGGAGGAGTCGTATCAGCAGTTGCAGATTACCCAGAAGGGCATCACGCAGGCAGAGGAGAACCTGCGTCTACACAGGAACTTCTATCAGGCTGGCACGTGCAAGATGTCCGACTTCCTGGAAGCACAGCTGCTGTATCAACAGGCCTGCGACAAGCATACCGATGCCTTCGCTGCCTATCAGAACAAATTATTGGAATACAAACAGTCCGTGGGTCAGTAACCCACGGACTAATCTTATTTCTTGCCGTTAATCGTATAGTCGAGTGCTGCGCCGATGGCCGTGCAGTACTGGGAGTGCTTGGGCACGTGGAAACGGATGTCGTAGAGCTTCTCAAGACCAGGGAACACCTCCTTGCATTGTGGCAGCAGGGAGAGGTTGCCGATGAGCACGAAGTCGCGGATGTCGCTGCCTAATGAGGCGAGCCAGGCGGCAGAACCGATGCTCTGCAGCACCATCTTGATCAGTCCGGCGGCGATGTCTTCCTTCGAGGCGTCGCTCTGCGCCTTGGCAAAGTTGGAGGCCGTGGTGTCCATGGGCAGTCCGGGGAGTGGATGGGCGCTGATGTCGCCGATGACGAGGTCGATGTTGCGCACATTACCTTGTTTGGCCATCGCCACCACCTGCGTGATGTCGCTCGTGTTAAGCATAATACGGGCGAGTCCGGCCAGGGTGCCTCCGCCTACGCCGATACCGCCGATATGCTTCATCTCGGCACCATCGCAACGGATGAAGGTTGTACCGGTGCCCATCGAGACGACGATGGCGTGGTCGAGTTTTGACTCAAACTTCGCACCGAGACCGTCGGCCACGAACTCCTCAGACTTGGCGGTGGGCAGTCCGTAGATGGGGGTGTCGATATAGGCTGCGCCAACACCTGTGAGCATCACCTGTTCCACATCCTTCAGGTCGATGTCGTTGTCATGCAGGTATTTGCCGAATGCTCCATAGAGGGAGGTGATTGGGTCTGCTGCCGTGATGCTGATGGGGGCTGTGACCCTACCGTTCTTAATACCAACAATCTTTGTGGTTGAGATTCCCACGTCAATACCAATTACTATTGCCATAATGTTTAATGATGAATGTTCAATGTTCAATCAAAAAAGAAACCCGGCCGCCATCACGCGAAACCGGGCTAATGAAAGGAGGAGTGGTACCTCCAGGAATCGAACCGGGGACACACGGATTTTCAGTCCGATGCTCTACCAACTGAGCTAAGGCACCATTGTGGTTTCTGCATTCCTTTCGTTTTGCGGGTGCAAAGGTACAAAGAAAAAATGAAACACAACAAGAAAAAGGGAAGGAAATGCTTTTCTTTAGCGTTTATTAACAAATAGATGAGTTTTTATAGAAACAAATGTGAATAATCAACCCTAATTTTTATAATTATATTATAAGAATTCGTGAATAAAATTATTCAGATTATTCACATTCGTTTCTTTATTTCTGCAATGGATTCCAGCCCTGCGCTTTGAGCTCAAACTCCTGATTATCACGGGTTACGAGCACCTGACCGAATTTCGCATCGGTGATGTGTCCGATGAGTTTTACACCCTCTATCTGCTCAATCTTTTCATGGTCGCCGATGGGAACGGTGAACAAAAGCTCGTAGTCTTCGCCGCCATTCAAGGCACAGGTGGTCACGTTCATATTCATCTCCTCGGCCATCACAGCTGTCTGGTAGTCGATGGGGATGTTCTTCTCGTAGATGCGACAACCCACGCCCGACTGTTTGCAGATGTGCATCAGTTCTGACGACAGCCCGTCGGAGATGTCCATCATCGCAGTCGGACGGATGCCGGCCTCACGCAGTTTCTCGATGATGTCGCCACGGGCCTCAGCCTGTAGTTGGCGCTGCAAGAGATATTCCTTGCCGGCGAAATCCGGCTCGAAATGGGCCAGTTCCTCAAGGGCACGCTTGTCATCCTTCCGCTTGGCCTCTTCCACCTGTTGGTAATAGACGCTCTTCTCACGTTCCAACAGTTGCAGACCCATATAGGCGGCACCCAGGTCTCCGCTGACGCAGATCAGGTCGGTATCCTTGGCTCCGTTGCGGTAGACGATATCCTCTTTCCTGGCCTCGCCGATGCAGGTGATGGAGATGGCCAGTCCGGTATAGCTTGAGGTGGTGTCGCCGCCGACGATGTCCACGCCCCATTTGTCACAGGCCAAGCGCAGACCGCTGTAGAACTGTTCCATATCCTCCACGGAGAACCGTTTGCTGATGGCCAGCGAGACGGTCATCTGCCGGGGTGTGCCGTTCATGGCGAACACATCGCTGATGTTCACCATAGCACTTTTATAGCCGAGGTGCTGCAAGTCGATGTAGGTCAAGTCGAAATGGACGCCCTCCATCAGCAGGTCGGTGGTGACGAGCACTTCCTTATCAGGATAAAAGAGTACGGCGCAGTCGTCGCCGACGCCGTATCTCGTACTCTCGTTTTTGATCTTGATGTCTTTGGTGAGATGGTCGATCAGACCGAACTCTCCGAGTTTTGCTATTTCCATTCTTCTGTGGGGTGATCGGTGTTGAATTTCTCTTTCTGCGTGCTCTCCACCTGTTCTGACCGTACAATCATCTCCCTCATGATCGTTGTCATCAGAGGCTGGGCCTTGTTGGCCGCCTTCTGAACTTCCTCGTGGCTGACCTCTACGGGAGCGTTGAAGCCGCCAAGGTCGGTGATGATGGAAATGCCGAAGGTGCGGATGCCACAATGATGGGCCACGATAACCTCCGGTACGGTGGACATACCCACGGCGTCACCGCCCATGATGCGGTACATCTTATATTCTGCAGGCGTTTCAAACGTGGGACCCTGCACACCGACATAGACGCCGTATTTCACCCTGATCTTATTCTCGCGGGCAATCTCAGTAGCGAGTTTGATCAGCTTCTGGTCATAGGCCTCGTGCATGTCAGGGAAACGGGGACCTGTGGGAAAGTTCTTTCCGCGAAGCGGATGTTCTGGGAAGAAGTTGATATGGTCGGTGATGATCATCAGGTCACCCACATGGAAACTCTCGTTCATGCCTCCTGAAGCATTGCTGACGAAAAGTGTCTTGATGCCCAGTTCGTACATCACCCGGACGGGGAAGGTCACTTCTTTCATCGAGTAGCCCTCATAGAAGTGGAAACGGCCCTTCATGGCCATGATATCCACGCCTCCCAACTTGCCGAAGATCAGTTTGCCGCTGTGACCTTCTACCGTCGAGACAGGGAAGTTGGGAATCTCCGAATAAGGGATTTCGAGGGCGTCAGTTATTTCTGAAGCTAATTGTCCGAGGCCTGTCCCCAGAACTATTGCTGTCTTTGGGCTTGCGGTCATCCGGCTTTTTAGCCAGGATGCTGTTTCTTGAATTCTTTCGTACATAATTGATAATACTTTGATTGAATATATTTTCCTGGTCGAGCAGGATCTGGATCTTGATAGGCAGGGCATAGAGATGACTCTTCACCTCGTCGCTCAGACCTTCGACTTGCTTCAGACGGGTCTCGTCCTTCTCCGTCGTAACGATGAGCTTGGGCGAGGGGAGGGCACTAAAGGCCGCATTGATCCGCTCGACATCCTTCTTCTTGAAATTATGATGGTCGCTGAAGGCCAGCGGCGTCACCTCCTTGGCATAGGTCTTCAGATCGTTCAGCATCTGCTCGGGCGAGGCGATGCCTGTCAACAGCAGAATGTGCTGATCGGACAGGGCTGATAATTCCAGAAGCTCTGGAGATTTCGGTTTACTCGGGAAGACCGGTCTCAAGGCCTCGAACTCATGGGTGGAGAAGAAGAGTTGCTGGTAGGGATAGAGGCTCATGGCCTTGGTGATGACACGGAACTCCATTGGCTTCAGATCCTTCGGGCATTTTGTGACGATCACGATGTCGGCGCGATTCTTGCTCTCTATCGGTTCCCTGAGTCGTCCTGCCGGCAACAGCTTGTCGTAGATGATCAGACGGTGGTAGTCGACGAGCAGGATGTTGATGCCCGGTTTCACATAACGATGCTGGAAAGCGTCGTCGAGGAAGATGACATCGATGTCCTTGACGTAATCTCCGCTGGTCAGCTTCTCGATACCCCGTGTACGTTTTTTGTCTACGGCTACGGTGATGTCTGGGAACTTTGTTTTCATCTGGTAAGGTTCGTCACCGATGGTGCGGACGGTCGCATCGTCACCGGCCAACACGAAGCCGCTGGTCTTACGCTTATAGCCCCGGCTCAACACGGCCACCTTCGCCTGATCTTTCAGCAGACGGACCAGGTATTCCACATGGGGGGTCTTGCCGGTGCCGCCGACGGTGATATTTCCGACGGAGATGACCGGTGTGCTGTATGGCCGGCTTTTCAGGATGCCCATCTCAAAGAGCAGGTTCCTAAAACCGACTCCCAAGCCGTAGAGCCAACTTAGTGGCAACAACTTCTTGTTAATGCTGATGAGGTCGCCCTCGATTCTGTCCTTACCTATCACTGTAAACTGTAAACCGTAAACTGTAAACTACTTCACTCTGACATCTTCAAGCATACGGGCCTGGAGCGTGTTGCCGTTCTTCACGCTCTGACGAATCTCCATCAGCGGCTCATAGAGGTCACCGAGGAAGATCTTCAACTCTTCCTGCAACTTGCTGTCGAGGTAAGAGCCTTTCTCCTCCTTGGGCATAAAGGCGTCGAGCCAACTGCCCTTGCCGGGATAAGCCTTGGTGTGATACTCCTTGGCCTTGGCGAGTTCGGCGGCCTTCTTCACGGCATCATCCAGACTACCGATCTGGTCGACGAGCTTGATCTTGATGGCGTCGGTAGCCAACCATACTCGGCCCTGAGCGATGGAGTCGACCTGGGCGGGCTTCATGCCACGACCTTCCGAGACGATATTGAGGAAACTCTGATAACCACGGTCTATGTAGGTCTGCATGTGTTTCATGATCTCGTCGGGGTTCTTGCCAAGAACCAGGTCGGTCTCGTAGTCCGAATACTTATTGGTGGTCACTCCGTCGAAGGTCACACCGAGTTTGTCCTGTACCAGTCCGCTGAAGTTGGGAATCAGTCCGAAGATGCCGATGCTGCCGGTGATGGTCGTCGGCTCAGCAACGATACAGTTGGCGGGTGAACTGATCCAGTAACCACCGGAGGCTGCCATACCGCCCATCGAAACCACCACAGGCTTCTTGGCCTTGATCAGTTTGATGGCGTGACGAATCTGTTCGGAGGCCACGGCGCTGCCACCACCGGAGTTCACACGGAACACTACGGCCTTCACGTCGTCATCGTCGGCGAGTTTTCGCAGGTCTTCGGCTGTCGTCTTACCCACGATGCAATGGCCACCGCCGTTTATTAAGTTTGTGACTTCGCTGTCAACAATGCTACCGAATGCGTAGTAGACGGCAATTTGGTCACCGTCGTCGTTCTTCTCTGCTTTCACGTTCAGCATGTCGGCGAGGGTCAACTGGTGGATCTCGTCGTCCTTGTCAAGTTTCAGGCGACCCTTGATTTCGGCCTTGAGTTCTTCGGGATACAGGATCTTATCGACGAGCTTGGCTGTCAGATAGTCGTCGGGGTTGGCAAAAGCCATGATGCTGTCGTTGGCCAGCTGGTTCAGTTGCTCAGGCGTCACCTTACGGCTCTCGCTGATTTCCTTCAGCCAGTACTGCCAGATGCCGTTTGTGTAGGCGGTGCGCTGCTCACGGTCGTAGTCACTCATACCCGTCAGCGTGTTGCGCTCCACATAACTCTTGTATTTGCCCACTTTCGCGGTCAAGTACTTCACACCAATCTTGTCGTAGAGTCCTTTCATATACTCGCCCTTGCCGCCAAGACCTTTGAAGTCGACATTACCCTCGGCATTCAAGTACACTTTGTCGGCTACGGATACCACGTAGTAGTTCGCCTGCATATATTGGTCGGCATAGGCAACAATCCACTTGCCACTTGTCTTGAAGTCTTTCAGGGCGTCGCGCAACTGCTGGGCGGTGGCGGGAGCGTCGAACTCCGTCAGGCCACCTTCCAGGTATATACCCTTGATATCGTCATTGTCCTTGGCCTTACGGATGCTGGCAATGAGGTCGTCAAGGCCCATGGCACTCATGTCATTCATACCGAGCACGGCGTCGAAGGGTGTACTGCCTTCTGCCCGTTCGCTGATGGTGCCGCTGAGTTTGATCACGAACACCGAGTTATCCTCCACCTTGGTTGGAGCCGATTCGCTGGCCAGCATACCGGCAAGTGAGATGACGAGGAAGAATCCCGCAATCAGCAGGAAGATCGCGATGCCACAGATGGTGGCGAGTGTCATTTTAAAGAACTGTTTCATACCTTATTAATAAATATAGTTGATTTCAGCCGACAAAGATAGTGTATTTTTTTGATATGACAAAATAATCCGTCAATTATTTGCTTTCTGACAAGTTGTCACACCTCTGGCACTTGGCACGGTTTTGGCAGAAAGAAAGGCGGAGCGGTTGAAAGACGGCCCCGCCTATTATATATTAAATAAGGTATAAACATTAAAATAAAAACAGTATTATGAACATCAAACCATTAGCAGACCGCGTGCTGGTATTGCCCGCACCGGCAGAAGAGAAGATCGGTGGTATCATCATTCCTGATACCGCGAAAGAAAAGCCCCTCCATGGAACCATCAAGGCCGTTGGTCAGGGAACGAAGGACGAGCAGATGATCCTGAAAGAGGGTGACGAGGTGCTCTACGGCAAGTATAGTGGAACCGAACTCGAGTTCGAGGGCGAGAAGTATCTCATGATGCGTCAGAGTGACGTGCTTGCAGTAATAGAGAAGTAAAAATCTAGTTTAAAGAAACAAATTCCCATAATTATCCATAATTTCTCATAATATATGGTCAAATACGATTATTATCATTATGGTCAATTAAGGGGATTAGTTTCCCAAAAGAAAAAATAATAATTTTAAAGTTATGGCAAAGGATATTAAATTCAATATTGACGCCCGCGACGCTATGAAGCAGGGCGTAGATCAGTTGGCTAACGCTGTCAAGGTAACACTCGGTCCAAAGGGCCGCAACGTGGTCATTGAGAAGAAGTTCGGTGCTCCGCAGATCACTAAGGACGGTGTGACCGTCGCTAAGGAGATTGAGCTGGAGGACAAGTTTGAGAATACTGGCGCACAGCTCGTGAAGAGCGTCGCCTCGAAGACCGGTGACGATGCTGGTGACGGTACGACCACCGCTACCATCCTCGCCCAGGCTATTGTAGCCGAGGGTCTGAAGAACGTCACCGCTGGCGCTAACCCCATGGACCTGAAGCGTGGTATCGACAAGGCTGTGAAGGCCGTGACAGAGCATATCGCCAAGAGCGCTGAGCAGGTGGGCGACAATTACGATAAGATCGAGCAGGTGGCTACTGTATCTGCTAACAACGATAAAGAGATTGGTGAGTTGCTGGCTGAGGCTATGCGCAAGGTCTCTAAGGACGGTGTGATTACCATCGAGGAGAGCAAGAGCCGTGATACCCACATCGGCGTTGTCGAGGGTATGCAGTTCGACCGTGGCTATCTGTCAGCCTACTTTATCACCGACTCTGAGAAGATGGAGTGCGTGATGGAGAATCCTTATATCCTCATCTACGACAAGAAGATCTCTAACATCAAGGACTTCCTGCCCATCCTGCAGCCCGCTGCCGAGAGTGGCCGTCCTCTGCTCGTGATTGCTGAGGATGTGGATTCTGAGGCTCTGACCACATTGGTTGTGAACCGTCTGCGTGGAGGTCTGAAGATCTGTGCTGTGAAGGCTCCTGGCTTCGGCGACCGTCGTAAGGCCATGCTCGAGGATATCGCAACGCTGACTGGCGGTGTGGTGATCAGCGAGGAGAAGGGATTGAAACTGGAGCAGGCTACGCTCGAGATGCTGGGTACCTGTGACAAGGTGACGGTATCGAAGGACAACACCACCATCGTGAATGGTGCTGGTGACAAGCAGGCCATCCAGGATCGTATCGCCCAGATCAAGAAGGAGATTGAGGTGACTACCTCTTCTTATGATAAGGAGAAGCTGCAGGAGCGTCTGGCCAAGTTGGCCGGTGGCGTCGCTGTGCTCTATGTCGGTGCTAACTCCGAGGTGGAGATGAAGGAGAAGAAGGATCGCGTTGACGATGCTCTCTGTGCTACCCGTGCTGCCATCGAGGAAGGTGTTGTGGCCGGTGGTGGTACCACTTATATCCGTGCCCAGGAGGCCTTGGCTGAGCTGAAGGGTGACAATGCCGACGAGCAGACTGGTATCAACATCATCTGTCGCGCCATCGAGGAGCCTCTGCGCCAGATTGCCGTCAATGGCGGTGCCGAGGGTGCTGTGGTTGTCCAGAAGGTTCGCGAGGGTAAGGGTGACTTCGGTTTCAATGCCCGTACTGATGTCTATGAGGATCTGCGTGAGGCTGGTGTCATCGATCCTGCCAAGGTGGCACGTGTCGCTCTGGAGAATGCTGCCAGCATCGCCGGAATGTTCCTCACCACGGAGTGTCTCATCGTCGACAAGCCTGAGAAGGAGCCTGCAATGCCGATGGGCGGTGCCCCGGGTATGGGTGGCATGATGTAAGATATGAAAAGTGTTAGCAAAAGAGGACTGAGTAGTACAATTTTGCTAAGCAAACATAACAAATTGAGGGATGGATTGTCGAATCCATCCCTTTTTTATGTTATTTTGCTCGCACACAGCGCATTTTATTCAAGAAATGCTTGGCAGCGATTCAAAATCATTTTACCTTTGCAGCAAATTTTTTGATTTGTTTTAGTAGATTAGTTTTTAAGTAGTTTGTTTTTTGGAACCGGGTGTCGTGAGACAGCCGGTTTTTTCCTTTTTTTCGCTAATATTTGTGAGCGGTAGCAAATTTTTCATTATTCGCTGTTCACTTTTCACTTCTTTTTTGTAATTTTGCAGTCGTTATGCAGAAACTCATTGAACTCTATACGCAATGGAAAGGTGCTGAGCCCGCCAACGTCAGTCAGATTCCTGGCGGAGGCAGCAACAGAACCTACTTCAGACTGACGGACAACAACGGACAGTCTGTCATCGGTGTCATCGGCACAAGCAGGGATGAAGATCACGCATTTATCTATCTTACAGAGCATTTCAGCCGTCGTCAGTTGCCTGTGCCGAAGATCCTTGCTGCCAGCGACGATCAGTTGCGATATCTGCAGACAGACCTCGGTTCACTCTCCCTCTTCGATGCCGTTCGTGGTGGTCGGGAGGCTGGAGGACGATACACTTTGAAGGAACAGGAACTGCTGAAGCGTACCATCCGTGAGTTGCCGAACATTCAGATCCGTGGTGCCCGTGGACTGGACTTCTCCAACTGTTATCCTCAGGCAGAGTTCAATCAGGACAGCGTGCTCTTCGATTTGAACTATTTCAAGTACTGCTTCCTGAAAGCCACAGAGCTTGACTTCCACGAACTGAAGTTGGAGGCAGACTTCCGGCTCTTCGCCAAGGACCTGACGACCGATGAGTATTTCGTTGAAGGGGATGTGAAGTCGCCCATCGTAGAGAGTTTCCTCTATCGCGACTTCCAGGCCCGCAACGTAATGCTTGACCACGATGGCAATCCGTACTTTATTGACTATCAGGGTGGGCGTAAGGGACCTTACTATTACGACCTTGCCTCGTTCCTTTGGCAGGCTTCCGCGAAGTATCCGCATAAGCTGCGCCGCGAACTGGTCTACGAATACTATAATTCGCTGAAGAACTATGTCGAGGTGCCGCCAGCCCGTCATTTCGTGAGTCGGCTCTCTTTGTTTGTACTCTTCCGTACCCTTCAGGTGTTGGGTGCTTACGGCTTCCGTGGTTACTTCGAGCAGAAGAAGCACTTCATCGAGTCTATTCCGCCGGCCATCCAGAACCTGCGCGAACTGCTGGACAGCTCGTCGGTCTTCCACTATCCCCATCTGATGGAGATTCTCCGCCAGTTGACCGAACTGCCACAGTTCCAGCAAATAGAAACGATTGCCAGTCGTGCCGACGGTTATAAGACAACAGACTTGAATCCTTATAAAGCCCATCCTCAGGACGGTCCGGCTACGTTCTCGAAGTACGATGCCCAGGGACCGTTGGTGGTGAGGGTCTATAGTTTCTCTTATCGTGAGGGCATCCCCGAGGATGAGAGCGGCAATGGTGGTGGCTATGTCTTCGACTGCCGTAGCACCCATAATCCAGGCCGTTATGAGCCATACAAGCAACTGACGGGACTCGATGAGCCTGTGATCCGATTCCTGGAAGACGATGGTGAGATCCTGACCTTCCTCGATTCGGTCTATAAACTCGCCGATGCCCATGTGCGCCGATATATCCAGCGTGGCTTTACCTCGCTGATGTTCTCATTCGGCTGTACGGGTGGTCAGCATCGTTCCGTCTATTCCGCCCAGCATCTCGCTGAGCATATCCACGATAAGTTCGGCGTTGAGGTGCGCATCTGTCACCGTGAGCAGAACATTCATCAGACGTTGGAGAAAAAGTAAAAAGGTAAAAAAGTGTAAAATTTGAAGATATGAAGAAGGTTTATTATTTAGTTGTTTGTGGCGTCTTTGCTATGTTGTTCGCCTCGTGTTCGACGAAGCAGACTGCCATCAATCAGTTGGAGAGTTTCTCTACAGAACTGCGTGACCACAGTCGTTATTATGACATCCTGGACTGGGAAAAGGCAGGTAAGAAGTTCGTTGATATCACCAAGAAGGTGAGGAAGTACGAGCTGGACTATACCCCTGAGGAGAAGGCCCGTATCGGCAAACTCGAAGGTGAGTGTGCCGGTTATATGGCTCGTGGTGCCAAGGATAACGTGACCGACCGTCTGCGTGGACTCCTTAACGAGATCCAGGGCATTATCCAGGGTGTCACAGGTGCTTTCGGAGATTGGAAGTAAGGATATGAAACAGGCGATGATCTTTGCCGCAGGACTGGGTACGCGGTTGAAACCCCTGACCGACACGATGCCAAAGGCATTGGTGAGGGTAGGAGGACAGCCTCTGCTCTGGCATGTCATCCAGAAACTCAAGGCCGTAGGTTATGTGCGTATAGTGGTGAACGTGCATCACTTTGCAGAACAGATCGTCGATTATCTGAAGGCCAACGATAACTTCGGCCTCGACATCCGCATCAGCGATGAGACCAACGGCCTGCTTGAGACGGGCGGTGGCATTAAGAAGGCTCTCCCTCTCTTCGATTCCTCCGAGCCCATTCTCATCCATAACGTTGACATCCTCAGCAACCTCGACCTCACAGGGGGACTGTCCCCTGTGTGCGAAGCTGGCGAAGCACATGGGGACTGTCCCCTCTGTGAGAGTACCCCCGAAGCTGTGCTGGTCGTCAGCCAGCGCAAGACGAAGCGCTATTTACAGTTCGATGACGAAATGCGACTGATAGGCTGGAAGAATATCGAGACTGGTGAAGTGAAAGGTCGTGAAGGCCGTCCGTTAGCCTTTTCCGGCATCCATATATTTCATCCGTCATTGGCTCCCTTGATGGAGGATTGGCCTGATCGCTTCCCCATCATGGACTTCTACCTGAAGGTCTGTGCCGATCACGTCATCCGTGGCTTTGAGGCTCCCCATCTGAAACTCCTCGATGTCGGTAAGCTCGACACCCTCGAACAAGCTGAGGCGTTCTTAGAAACTAATTCCCATAATAGACCATAATTTACCATAATAATTACGGATAATTACGAAAGATTATGGCAATTCGTTTCATAAAAAGATAATTACTCATTTATTTATATATGCAAAAGATTATTATTTTGGATTTTGGTTCTCAGACCACGCAACTCATAGGCCGTCGAGTCCGTGAGCTGGACACCTTCTGTGAGATCTTGCCCTACAACAAGTTCCCGAAGGACGACCCCTCGGTCATTGGCGTGATCCTGAGCGGTTCGCCATTCTCGGTTCATGACCCTGAGGCGTTCAAGGTAGACCTGAGTCAGTTCGTCGGGCGTCTCCCCGTGTTGGGCATCTGCTATGGTGCACAGTTCATCAGCCATACCTTAGGCGGTAAGGTGGAGAAGGCCGACAGTCGTGAATACGGTCGTGCCAACCTTGAGACCATCAATCTCTACAATCCGCTCTTCAAGGGATTCTCTACGGGTTCTCAGGTGTGGATGAGTCATGGTGATACCATTACCGCCATCCCCGAGGATTTCGAAGTGATTGGTTCCACCAAGGATGTACGGAATGCAGCCTTTGCTTCCACCAAACAACCCATTTGGGCTGTGCAGTTCCATCCCGAGGTGTTCCATACCTTGCAGGGTTCGCTGCTGCTGAAGAACTTCGTGGTAGACATCTGTGGTTCCCGTCAGGAGTGGAGTGCAGCCTCGTTTGTCGATTCTACGGTGGCTGAACTCAAGGCACAGTTGGGGCAGGATAGGGTGATATTAGGTCTGAGCGGTGGTGTCGACTCTTCCGTCGCTGCCGTGCTGCTGAACCGAGCTATCGGCGACCGCCTCACCTGTATCTTCGTCGATCACGGCATGCTCCGTAAGAATGAGTTCCGTCAGGTGATGGACGACTATAAGGTGTTGGGGCTCAACGTGATTGGTGTCGATGCCAGTGAGAAGTTCTTCGCAGACCTGGCTGGTGTCGATGAGCCGGAGCAGAAGCGTAAGATCATCGGCCGCGACTTCGTTGAGGTGTTCAATGCCGAGGCAAAGAAGATCACCGATGCCAAGTGGCTGGCGCAGGGTACTATCTATCCTGACCGTATCGAGTCGCTGAATATCACGGGCAAGGTCATCAAGAGCCATCACAACGTGGGCGGACTGCCGAAGGAGATGCGCCTGCAACTCTGCGAACCGCTGAAGTGGCTGTTCAAGGACGAGGTGCGTCGTGTGGGTCGTCAGCTCGGTATGCCTGAGCATCTCATTACCCGCCATCCCTTCCCGGGTCCTGGCCTCGCCGTCCGTATCCTGGGTGACATCACGCCAGAGAAGGTAAGAATTCTTCAAGATGCCGATGATATTTATATAAAAGGTTTACGCGACTACAAGGTGAAACTCTCTGGCGAGGAGGCCCGCAAGGTCTTGGCCGCCGGCGTACCTGCCGATATGAAGGACGGCACCATTGAGGTGTCGCTCTACGACCAGATCTGGCAGGCTGGTGCCATCCTGCTCTCCACTGTCCGTAGTGTCGGCGTGATGGGCGATGAGCGTACTTATGAGCACCCCGTTGCCCTCCGTGCCGTCACCTCTACTGATGCGATGACCGCCGACTGGGCTCATCTGCCATACGACTTTATGGCGAAGGTGTCTAACGAGATCATCAACAAGGTCCGTGGTGTCAACCGTGTCTGTTACGACATCTCCTCCAAGCCGCCTGCAACGATCGAGTGGGAATAAGCACCCAATTTTAGAACAAACAGTATGACTATCGAAGAAAGTTACAGCCGTCTGCAAGAGGAACATCGCCAGTTGCAGGAGGATTATGCCCACTTGAGCACGATGTTCGAGAATATGGGTAGGGGCTACGAAGAGGCTCTCAATCTCTACGACCAGGCTATGGAGTCGTCGCGGATGAAGACCGACTTCATTCAGCAGATTTCCCACGAGATACGCACCCCGCTCAACATCCTCAGCGGCTTTACGCAGTTGCTCACCTCGGGTATGGAACTCGATGAGGCCACCCAGCAGGAGGTGACAAAGGGAATCGTCGACAACACGCAGCGCATCACATCGCTGGTGAACAAGATGCTCGAACTGGCTGAGTCAGGCAGCGACACCCCATTGGAGCGTAACGATCAGGCGCTGGCCATTCAGATTGCTGCTCAGGCAGCCGAAGACTCCGGCATCACGCAGGCCACTCACCTTGACTTCGACCTCGACATCGCCCCGGAGGCAGAAACCGTTATGCTCACCACCGCCCTCGCTCCAGCCACTCGCGTCCTTGTACTGTTGCTCGACAACGCTATGAAGTTCACGCACCCTGCCGAGGCTGCAGGAGGTGTGAATGCTGTGAAGGAGAAGGCGCGTGCCGTGCTTCGCGTTACCGTTGACGACGGTATGGCTGTCTTCACGGTAGAGGACACGGGCATCGGAGTGCCACCCGAAGAGGCTGGGCATATCTTCGAAGAGTTCGTGCAACTCGACAAATACTATGATGGAACGGGTATCGGCCTTACCGTTGCCCGTTCCTTAGCCCAGCGCCTTGGAGGCGACATCAGGCTCGACACCGACTATTCCTCT
>JAEEPF010000036.1 GCA_016284635.1 Prevotella sp. | reverse complement strand
TTTTCGTAATTACAAAACATTCAATGCTGCCTTCAAGAAGATTATGGAAATGACTGCAACAGAGTGGATGCAGCAGGTAAAATCGTAAAAATCATTCCAAAATCGTAAAAACTTGCTGGTTATAACCCTTTGATTGTTGTGATTTCAAAGGGGATTAACTAACTTTGCGCTATAAAACAGTTTTCCAAGAACTATATTATTGTCTAACAAATAAAAATTGTACTTATGAGAACTTTCAAAAAGTGGATGCTTGCCGCCATCCGACCATTGGTACTCACCATGGTTTTCTGCGGCACAAATGTATTCATGGCGTGTTCGTCGAAAGAAGATACTCCGGTTCCTCAAGATCCCGAGAGTGAGAAATCCGATGTTGTCGATTACAGCGACAAGAACAACTGGATGAGGCAGCCCGAAGCAACAAAGGATGTTGATGCCTTTTTTGTCTATCCCACGGAATATGACGACCCCGCTGAGGGCGCACCGAAATTTGCTCCCATCGATGAACCAGCCATGAGAATACCGGCAGAATTTGCCTACCTCAAGATAGCTACAGCTTTTGAGGATTGTGCCAATGTCTTCGCTCCTTATTATAGACAGGGCAACATGTCATATCTGGGCAAAATTTCTGCCGAAGAACGTAACGTAGCGTTCAACAGCTTACCGAAGACAGATATCTTAGCTGCCATCGACTACTATTTTAAGCACCTGAATGGTGGACGTCCCTTCATTCTCGTAGGACATTCTCAGGGTTCAATCATGCAGAGCTTTGTGCTCTCAGAATACATGAAGGCACATCCGGAATACTTGGAACGCATGATTGCTGCATACGTGGTTGGCTATTCTATCACCGAGGATTTTCTCAAAGCCAACCCGCACCTGAAATTTGCAGAGGGAGCCGACGATACCGGCGTCATCGTATCGTATAATACCGAGGGGGCAGGAAATGGGAACAATATTGTTGTCCTGCCAGGTGCCATCAGTATCAATCCCATCAACTGGAAGCGCGATGAGACCTATGCTTCAGCAGAGGAAAGCCTGGGTGGCCGTGTTTTCAACATGGAAACCTTGGATTTTGAGAAAGTGCCTAACGCAGCAGATGCAAAGATCGACCAGAAAAGAGGCGTTGTCATTACAACGACCACGGCCGTAGACCCTGAAGGTGCTTCCAGTCCTTTCGGCGCTGTCAGCTTCCACGAGAACGACTATCCTCTGTACTACTATAACATCAAGGCGAATGCAGCCGCGAGAGTTGCAGCATATCAAAGCAAATAATAACAAGCGGTCAGAAAACTATTTTCCTACACGAACCCTTTGTCTCGCCATTTGCCGGAGCGCCAGCGGCGCATGAGGACGATGCCACGGACATTCTCGTCGAGGGCGAAGCCTACCCACATGCCGACAAGGCCGTAGCCGAGCGGGATGCCGATGATGTAACTCACGCCGACGGCGATCGTCCAGTTGAAGATGATGGCTACGACGACGGGATAGATGGCATCGCCCGTGGTTCGCAAGGTGCTGACGGCGAAGATGTTGGAGGTGCGTCCGATCTCGAGGAACCAGTCGATGATGAGCACCCATACGCCCATCGTGATGATCTCCTGATTGTCGGTGAAGGCGCTGAGCAGGCTCTTGCCTGATATCGCCAGGATGGCAGAGCCGGTGAGGGTGATGATCATCGACCAGCGGAAGAAGTAGTTGCCCAGGACGTAGGCCGCCTGATGGCGCCGTTGTCCGACGAGGTGCCCCACGAGGATGTCGCCGCCCTGCGTGATGCTGAGGCAGAAGAGATAGACGAACATGATCATGTTGTGGCAGTAGGTACGGGCTGCGAGGGCCTCATTGCTGATCTGGTTGATGAAGAACGTGATGACCACCTGCGACAGACAATAGGATATGTTCTCGCTCATGGCAGGGACGCCGATGAGCAGCAGGTTGCGCAGTTCCTGCCAGGGGATGGGACGGAAATAGTGGAGCGGGAATCGCGGGATGTGCACCTTGAAGTGGATGGCGGCGAGGAGCAGCGAGGCGATGATGCGGCTCACGGCGGTGGCGATGGCGGCACCCTCGACACCGAGCTGCGGACAGCCCCAGTGGCCGAAGATGAGGGCGTAGTTGCCGAGGATGTTGAGGACGTTGACGATGCCCGTCACCACCATCGGATAGATGACCTTGTCTGCACTGCGCAGCGAGGCGGAGAACGTGAGCGACAGCGCCTGGAAGAACGACAGGGCGCCCGTAATCCGCAGATACACCAGTCCGTCGCCCATCAGCTCGGGGCGCAGGCCCATCAGCTGCAGCAGTCCCTCGGCATTGAAGAAGAGCAGGGCGCTGACCGTCATGCTCAGCATCAGGTTGACCACCAGCGCCATTCCCACCACCTGGACGAGACGTTTGTGCAGTCCGGCGCCGATGTATTGGGAGCAGAGGATGGCGGCTCCCATCGAGAAGAACTGATAGACGAGGAAGACGAGCGACATCAGCTGGTTGTCGAGTCCCACCGCCGCCACACTGTTGTCGCTGTAACGGCTGAGCATGACGGTATCGACGGCACCCAGCATCATGACGAGGGCCATCTCGATGAACACCGGAACGGTGAGCTTCCTGAGTTGTCGTTTAAGGGAGTTTCCTTGCAAAGTCTAATCTTTTAGGCCGCAAAGGTATAAAAAAAATGGATAATGGACAATGGATAATGGATAATTTTGTTAATCGGCAGCAAATTTTCACTTTCCACTTTTCACTTTTCACTTCTTTTTCGTATCTTTGCAGCCTAGAACTAAACAAACCATTGCAGTATGACGAAAAAGAACTGTGCAATCATACTTCTTGCGGCTTCCCTGCTGGCCGTGTCTTGCGGAGAGGGGAAGAAACAGTCGCAAGGATCAGCCCAATATCAGACGATGGTGGTGGGAAGCAAGGATATGACGCTCTCACGTGAGTACAGCGCCAGGCTGACGGGACGGCAGATCGTGGAGGTGCGTCCGCAGGTTTCGGGATGCATCACGCGGATCCTCACCAACGAGGGCGAGATGGTGCGTAAGGGCCAGACGCTCTTCATCATCGACCAGGTGCCTTTCCGTGCTGCCTTGGAGGTGGCCGTCGCTGCCCGTAAGAGTGCGGAGGCCAGGCTCGCCACAGCCCGTATGAACTATCAGAACGAGCAGACGCTGCAGCAGAACAATGTGGTGGGCGGTGTCAGCGTGGAGACGATGCGCAATGCCCTGATGGAGGCTGAGGCCGCTTTGGCACAGGCAAAGGCACAGGAGGTGAACGCGAGGAATAACCTGAGTTATACGGAGGTGAAGAGTCCGGTGAGTGGCGTGGCGTCGATGATTCCCTGGCACGTTGGGTCGCTCGTGAGTAGCAGCATCAGTGAGCCGTTAGTCACTGTGGCCGACGACAGCGAGGCATACGCCTATTTCAGCATCACCGAGAATCAGGTGCTCGACCTCGTGGCGCAGTATGGTTCCATCGCCGAGTTCATCAGCAAGGCACCGGCTGTGAAGCTGCGGCTGAGCAATGGTCAGGAGTATGGCGAGGAAGGACGCATCAGTGCCGTGAGTGGTACCGTCGATACCCAGACGGGTGCCGTCACGCTGCGTGCTACGTTCCCTAACAGCGGCCATCTACTGCACAATGGCGGTAGTGCGACCATCGTCGTGCCGACGCACCGCACGAACTGTATCGTCATTCCGCAGGAGGCGACGTATGAACTGCAGAACCGTACGTTTGTGTATCGTGTCGTCGATGGCAAGACGAAAGCCACTGCCGTGACGCTCTTCAGACAGAACAACGGAAAAGAGTATATCGTGGACGACGGCCTCGCTGTCGGTGATACCATCATCGCCGAAGGTGCCGGACTGCTCAGGGAAGGAATAGTCATTGGTAAAAAATGAATGTAAGAACTTTTATAGATCGGCCGATACTTTCAGGTGTCATTAGCGTGCTGATGGTGCTGGTGGGCATCATCGGACTGAGCCGTCTGGCCCTGGAGCAGTTCCCTGAGATTGCTCCGCCGGTGGTGCGCTTGATGGCCAGCTATACGGGTGCCAACGCCGAGACGGTGCAGAAGAGTGTCATCGTGCCGCTCGAGGAGGCCATCAACGGCGTGGAGGGCATGATGTATATGACCTCGACGGCCTCGAACAACGGTACTGCCTCCATCGGCATCTTCTTCCGTCAGGGCACAGACCCCGATATGGCGATGGTGAACGTGCAGAACCGTGCCGCCACCGTGCAAGGCCGACTGCCGAGCGACGTGGTGAAGGGCGGTATCACCGTGCGTAAGCGACAGACATCGAACATCAAGCAACTGTCGGTCTATAGTCCTGACAGCACGTTCGACCGTTCGTTCCTCGCCAACTATACGAAGATCAACATCGAGCCGCGCCTGAGCCGTATTCCCGGAGTGGGAGAGGTGAACGTGATGGGTGCCGACTACTCGATGCGCATCTGGCTCGATCCGCAGAAGATGGCCCGCTACGGACTGACGCCTGCCGACATCAATCAGGTGCTGAGCGAGCAGAACGTGGAGGTGGCAACGGGTACGCTGGGTGCCGAGAGTCAGAATACGTTCCAATATGTGCTGAAATACCGTGGCCGCTATGAGGACGAACAGGGCTATGAGCAGATGGTGGTGCGCTCGCTGCCCAACGGCGACGTGCTGCGCATCGGCGACATCGCCCGTGTAGAACTCGGTTCGCAGAACTATAATATAATAGGTGAGACGAATGGTCGCCCTGGTGTGAACATCAGTATCAATCAGGTGGCAGGGTCGAACGCCAACGAGATCATCAAGCAGATAGACCGTGAGGTGGAGGAAATCCGCCGGTCGCTGCCGCCGGGCATCACCATCGAGGATATCGAGTCGAAGAAGGACTTCCTCGACGCCTCCATCATCAATGTGGTGGAGACGCTGCTTGAGGCGCTGGTACTGGTTATTCTCGTGGTGTTCATCTTCCTGCAGAGTTGGCGGGCAACGATCATCCCCGCCATTGCCATCGTCGTATCGCTCATAGCTACGCTGGCCGTCATCTATGCCATCGGCTTCTCGCTGAACATGCTCACGCTCTTCGCCCTCGTGCTGGTTATCGGTACGGTGGTTGACGATGCCATCGTGGTGGTGGAGGCGGTGCAGGCAAGACTGGACAAAGGTGAACGTTCGGCGGTGAGAGGCAATATCACTGAGGGGGCGATGCACGACATCACCTCGGCACTCATTACTACGACGCTGGTGTTTATGGCTGTCTTCGTGCCTGTCTGCTTCATCAGTGGTGTCACGGGAACGTTCTATACGCAGTTCGGACTGACGATGGCCATCGCCGTGGGTATCTCGCTCTTCAATGCCCTGACGCTCTCGCCGGCACTCTGTGCCATCATGATGAGACCGGCTCAAGGCACTCATCCATCTGGCATCCTCCAGCGCTTCAATGATGGTTTCAACGCCGTCCTCAGCCGTTATCAGCGCGCTGTGGCCGTATTCATTCCCCGCCGTTGGTTAGGTCTGGCGCTCGTTGTGCTGGCCGTCGGTGCACTGGTGTGGATGATGCGCACGACAAAGACGGGACTGGTGCCCAATGAGGATATGGGTACGGTGTTCATCAACGTGCAGGCTTCGCCGGGAAGCAGTTTGCAGCAGACATACCATATACTGAAAGAGGTGGAAGCACGTATCGAGGACTTGCCGCAGTTGCGCATCTATTCGCTCATCGCCGGCAACTCGAACAACTTCGAGCAGTCGTCGTCGAACGGTAACTTCACGCTGAAACTGAAAAAGTGGGGCGAGCGTAAGGGCAAGGGCGACGATGTGCAGAGTGTTGTTGACGAGATCTATCGTCGTACGGCCGACATCGCCAACGCAAAGATTCAGGTGAATACGCAGAATATGCTGCCAGGATTCGGACGTATCAACGGTTTCGAGATGCACGTGCAGGATAAGCACGGCGGCACCATTCAGGATCTGCTCACGCAAACCAACCGTCTGATTGCTGCGTTGAATGAGCGTCCGGAGATCAGCCGTGCCTTCACCAACTTCTCGCTGAAATATCCGCAGTATCGTGTCGAGGTGGATGCCGCCCTGTGTAAGCGTCGCGGTGTGTCGCCCAGCGATGTCTTGGCGGCGCTCAGTGGCTATGTCGGTGGTTCGTATGCCTCGAACCTGGTGCGATTCACGAAACTCTATCGTGTGATGGTGCAGGCCTCGCCCGAGTATCGTCTCGACACGGAGTCGCTCAATAATATCTTCGTGCGCAACAATCAGGGTGAGATGTCGCCCATCGGACAGTATATCACGCTGACTCGTATCTACGGCTCTGAGACACTTTCGCGCTTCAACCTCTTCCCGTCGATACAGGTGGGCGGAACGGCTGCAGAGGGCTACAGCAGCGGACAGGCCATCGAGGCCATCCGCGAGACGGCCGCAGAGGTATTGCCGGAGGGTTATGGCTACGAGTTTGGCGGTATGACGCGTGAGGAGGCTTCGGCCCAGAACACCACTGCGCTGGTCTTCGTCATCTGCATCATCTTTATTTATCTGATTCTCTGCGCCCTCTACGAAAGTCTGTTCATCCCGATGGCCGTCATCCTGAGTGTGCCTTTCGGACTGGCGGGCTCGTTCCTCTTTGCATGGCTCTGGGGACTGGAGAACAATATCTATATGCAGACGGGTCTGATTATGCTCATCGGCCTGCTCTCGAAGACCGCCATCCTGCTCACGGAGTATGCTTCTACGCGTCGCCGTCAAGGGATGGGGATTGTTGAGGCTGCCCTCGATGCCGCTGCCGTGCGTCTGCGTCCCATCCTGATGACCTCGCTGACGATGGTCTTCGGCCTGCTGCCTCTGGCGCTTGCCACTGGCGTGGGTGCCAACGGTAACCGCTCGTTGGGTGTGGGCGTCATCGGCGGTATGCTCATAGGAACCATTGCGCTGCTGTTCATCGTGCCCACCCTCTTTGTCATCTTCCAGAGCATTGAGGAGAGGTTCAAGAAATAGGTTTGAAAATTATAATAACAAAATAAACAATGAATATGATTAGTGATACCATCAAGTACATCGGTGTCGACGATCTCGACATCGATCTCTTCGAGAGTCAGTATGTTGTGCCCGAGGGCATGAGTTATAACTCCTATCTCATCGACGATGACAAGATCGCCGTCTTGGATACCGCCGACCGTCGTAAGGCTGATGAGTGGAAGGCAAACCTGAAGGCTGCGCTGGGCGATCGCCAGCCGGACTATCTGGTGGCTCACCACATGGAGCCCGATCACGCAGCACTCATCGCTTGGATGCTGGAGACCTATCCTGGTTTGCAACTCGTTTGTAGTGCTCAGGCCGTGAAGATGCTGCCTAACTTCTTCGAGGGCTTTAACTTCGAGGGACGTGTGATGACTGTCAAGGAGGGCGATACCCTCTCGTTGGGACATCATGAATTGAAGTTTATCACGGCAGCGATGGTGCATTGGCCAGAGGTGATTATGAGTTACGACAGTCTGGACAAGGTGCTGTTCTCGGCCGATGGCTTTGGTAAGTTTGGTGCTTTGGTCAACGAGACGGATGACTGGGCTTGTGAGGCACGCCGCTATTATTTCAACATCTGCGGTAAGTATGGCATACAGGTGCAGAGCGTTCTGAAGAAGGCGGCTGCCATGGACGTTCAGACCATCTGTCCGCTGCATGGTCCTGTGCTGAAGGGTGAGGCGCTGGCTGAGGCTGTAAAACTCTACGACACATGGAGTAAGTATGAGCCAGAGAGCGAGGGTGTGCTCATTGCCTATGCCAGCATTCACGGCGGAACAGCTGCTGCTGCCGAGCGTCTGGGCGAGATACTTCGCCAGAAGGGTGCTCCTAAAGTTGTGGTCAGCGATCTGAGCCGCGAAGATATGGCAGAGGTCATTGAGGATGCTTTCCGCTATCCAACGGTCGTGGTGGCTGCATCGAGTTACGACGGTGGTGTGTTCCCTGTGATGCACGATTTCCTTTACCATCTGCAGATCAAGAACTACCAGAAGCGTCGTTTCGCCATTATCGAGAACGGCAGTTGGGCTCCTTCCGCAGGTAAAGTGATGCGCGCGATGATTGAGGGCATGAAGGACTGCGAGATTGTGGAACCCATGATCACCATCCGCTCACGCATGAAGGCCGGCGATGAGGCCCTGCTGGAGCAGCTGGCTGACAGTCTGGTGTAAGCGAAAGACTTTTTGTGATACCGAAGCTGCCTGTTGATGAGAAGCGGGGAGATACACAGCTGTCCGGAGCTGATGGACTATATCCAGAAGGTGGGGTTCCTGCCGTTGCTGGATAGTGGCATCTGGGGCTACTCGGCTGAGGATGTCGTCGACGAAGACAATCGATATGTGGTGTTCGACGATGGCGGATGGGACTGGCCGCTGTGGAAGTGGAAGGGTCCCATCGTCACCGAGGGACGCTGCGTGTATGGCAAGTTCTTTGCGGGCAAGGCGGGCTTTGTGAGCAAGGAGTGGTGGCCTGATCTGTGCAACTATCGCCGCGCTTCGAGACCTGCGCCCGTCGAGGGTTCTATCGATGAGGCTATCCTGTTGACATTGGCCGAGCACGGCAGTCTGATAACGCGCGAACTGCGGGCTGCCTGCGGATTCGACGGGCCCAAGATGCGCTCGAAGTTCGATGGCTACGTGACGCGCCTGCAGATGGCTTGCCGCATCGTGACTGAGGACTTTGTGTATCCCACCGACAAGCATGGGCGCGAATACGGCTGGGGCTGGTCGTTGCTGACGACGCCCGAGTCACTATTTGGCCGGGACATATGCCAATGCAATCGCACGCCGCAGGAGTCGTTCGAACGGATGTTTGAGCACTTGCGCAGACTGTTGCCCGAGGCCACAGAAAAGCAGATTGCGAAGCTGATAAAGTAAGCGGTGGTATGCAGGACTATCCCAATCTGATGACGCCTGATCATGCAAGGGCGTTTCGTGATGCCGTGCTGAACATCGTCAGTCAGATACCTCTCGGACGAGTGACTACCTATGGCCATATCGCCGCCTTGGCAGGCTGGCCGAGCCATTCTCGCATGGTGGGTCGCACGCTTCGCTATACGCCAGGAGCCGAGTCACTGCCTTGTCATCGTGTTGTCAACAAAGAAGGCCGCACAGCCCCTGGCTGGAGCCGCCAACGTCTTCTGCTTGAATCAGAAGGCATCCACTTCAAACCCAATGGTCATGTAGATATGTCGCGGCATCTTTGGGAGCCTGAGGTGGAATAACGGTCCTATGCAGAAATATTGACAAAATAGGACGAATAGCAAGGTGAAAACGTAAAAAAACACCTTGAATGGTGGTTGAATGGTGCATGAATGGTGATTGAATGGTGGTTGAGAGTAACCCAAGGAGTAAAAAATGCCGAC
This sequence comes from Prevotella sp., assembly GCA_016284635.1. Lineage (GTDB taxonomy): Bacteria > Bacteroidota > Bacteroidia > Bacteroidales > Bacteroidaceae > Prevotella. The sequence continues at coordinate 14,718 of JAEEPF010000036.1, read as the reverse complement.
ATTCAGACAATACAAAACCAAGACGAAGGTAAAGGGCCTCGGAGAAAAAGATGGAAGATTTTAAGTGGACTTCATAAGAATAACTGATAATGAAACAGATGGAAGTCGTTGCAGCGATTATACACGATAACGAGGGGCGCATCTTCGCAACTCAGCGAGGATATGGCGAGTGGAAAGACTGGTGGGAGTTCCCTGGCGGTAAGATGGAGGCTGGGGAAACGCCAGAGGAGGCACTCGTGAGGGAGATTCGCGAGGAGCTGTCTGCGGAGATTAGCGTGGATAAGTTTATTTGTACGGTGGAGTATGATTACCCAGCCTTTCACTTGACGATGCATTGTTTCCTCTGCTCCCTTATTGGTGAAGCACTGCATCTGAATGAGCATGAGGCGGCGAAATGGCTGGCGAAGGATGAACTGGATAGCGTGAAGTGGTTGCCAGCGGATGTGAAAGTAGTTGAGGCTCTTATGAAAGAAACTTTATAGGAATAATTGCGTTAGATATGGATAAACTCTCAGCACAACAATGACATGCCAGGGCTCTATGCCGCTGGCGAGGTAACTGGCGGTCTGCATGGTGCCAATCGTTTGGGTGGCAACGGTGTGGCAGATATCGTGGTCAATGGTCGCCTGGCGGGTATTGCAGCTGCACAGAAAGCTTTAAAGTAAGATGGGGATATGAAAAAGATTATTGTAGCGATTGATTCGTTTAAGGGGTGTCTGACGTCGGCTGAGGCTAATCAGGCAGCATGTGAGGGTATTCTTTCGAAGATGCCAGATGCAAAGGTGGTGCAAGTGCCTGTAAGCGATGGCGGCGAGGGCTTTATGGAAGCGTTTCAGACAGCGATGGGCGGCTCAATCGTGGAGGTCAACGTGAAAGACCCGCTGATGCGAACGATTGTGGCGCAGTATTTGTTGCAGGGTGATACGGCAGTGATAGAGATCGCCAAAGCCAGCGGACTGACGCTACTTTCACCAGAAGAGCGCAATCCGATGGTGGCAACAAGTTATGGCACAGGTCAGTTGGTGGTGGATGCCGTGCGAAAGGGCTGCAAACACATCATCGTAGGGCTTGGCGGAAGTGCTACCAGCGACTGCGGTATTGGGTTGCTGCGGGCAATTATCGATAGTTTGACCTCCGGTCGAGCCTGCTCACGCTCGGCAATCGAATCGAGCTCCGATTGTTCTCGCTCAATCGCAGCCTTTTCCAAAGGAGGCAATTGGGACGATGTGCGTGAACTGGATGACGTTCGCTTCACGATAGCGACGGATGTTACCAATCCACTTTGTGGTGAGAATGGAGCTGCACATGTCTTTGCGCCTCAAAAAGGTGCAACAGATGAACAGGTCCTTGCCCTTGATGCTCGCGCCAAACGCTTTGCGGAGGCCTCTGCTAAACATCTAGGTCGTGATTGTCAAAACAATCCTGGTGCAGGTGCAGCAGGTGGCTTGGGCTATGCTTTCCTGCAATACATGAATGCCAACTGTCGTTCAGGCATCGACCTCTTATTAGACACTATCCATTTCGACGACCTGCTGCAAGATGCCAATCTCGTAATTACCGGCGAAGGCTCTGCTGACCGCCAGACCCTCATGGGGAAACTCCCCTTTGGTATCCTCCAGCGCGCCCAACACCATCACGTTCCCGTCATGCTAATAGCCGGTCGCATCGCCGACGAACAACTCCTCCTTGATGCCGGCTTCTCCCGTGTCGCCTGCATCAATCCTCCCGACTTACCCCTCGAAATCGCCCTGCAACCCGCAACCGCGAAAGAGAATATCAGGAGGACGATTGCAGAAAAGATATTTAAGTAATCAACAGCAGTTGTATACTATAGGGCGTTCTAAGAACACATCTACTTGGATAATTTCAAACTTTTGGAAGCGATTTTTGTAAAAAATAGTTTTGTTCATTGAAAAAATGCAGTAAAATGTTGCTTTTTCGTTGGAAAAAGTGTATCTTTGCAGCGAAAAGTCGTTAAAAAAAATGTAACGACATAACGAAAAGTCGTTAAGAAAAGTGTAGAAGCATAACAAAAAGTCGTTTGAAAAAATGCTGAGAAGGAAAATAAGAAGTTCCAATACAACAAGGTGAAGCCAGGTGGCAGAAGTGATACTTATTTGGGATCGCTGCAGTGGCTGGAGGATGCCGGCATCATCTGCCGTTGCTATAATACTGACATCACTGGTCTGCCAATGGAGGGGAATGCCAAGGATAATGTGTTTAAGGTCTATACGGCTGATATCGGTCTGCTCATTGAGATGCTTGGGCCAGGTACTCGTGCCGACATCCTTCAGGGTAATCTGGGTGGATTCAAGGGGGCTATCTATGAGAATCTGATGGCTGATACGCTTCATAAGAAGGAACAGAACCTTTATTATTTCCAGAAGGATTCTGGCTTGGAGTTGGACTTTCTGGTGCGATGGGTGGTGAATGTGTACCGCTTGAGGTAAAGGCAAAGACAGCACAGGCAAAAAGCGTCAAAACTGTGTTGAGCCATCCTGAGAAATACAACGTCAAGCATATCATCAAGTTTGGTGATTATAATATCGGTAGGGACGGACAGTTGCTGACACTCCCCAACTATATGCAGTTCTTGCTGGATTTGGAACCTGAAGAAATCGTTTTGGAGCCAATCGATGTAGATGCTGTAAATGCGTTGGCGAGTGAGATTATAAAAGAATGACGATGTAAATTGAGTGCCTACGGCAATGAATGATGACCATATCGCACGATTAGAGTCGGAAATACGGTATCTAAAGGGATTGCTCGTGAACCAGTTGATGATTGATATTAGGAAGAAACAATTGAAGGTTTAATGACCAACAACAATGTTTGTGTTATGTTTTCTTTCATTTAATCAACGTCTTTGCCCATTCAGGAATGTCGTCGGTATATTTCTTGAAGAGTTGTCGTCTATCAAGCGAAACAGAATCCGTGCATCAGTATCGTCGATGGAGTTGTCATAGATATACACGCGGTCGGCCAAAGCAGAACAACGCTTGCAGTTGACAATGGACTTCTGATAGCGGGAGATGATTTTGGATATCTTCAAGGTGATGGTGGTCTTGCCAGATCCATTGGGACCGGCAATGACGATGAGGACGGGACGATGGTCTGTTGTGTTCATTTCTTTAATAGGCTGCGGCGGCCTGTTTGATTTCCTCAAAGAAACGTTCGGTTGCAACACGGTTCGATTCACGTGCTTCCTCGGCTGCCTCCATAAGCCAATTATTTATTATTTCCGCTGCAAAGATAAAAAAGAAAAAGTGATATTTGCAAGATAATTGCAAGCTTTTTGCGAAAAAACCTGCTACCAGAACTTCGATCCAGAGACCTCGTTCCACAAGATCGGCAACGCCCTCAACGAAGTGCAGTTCAACTTCCAGAGCAATCGCACAACTAACCACATGGTCTACTGGTTGATAGAGAAATAAGAAGCGTGTGAATTGGGGCTTCAGGTGTAAAAATATTGTGCGATTATTTGTTTATTTGCTCATATATTCGTACCTTTGCACCCCATAAGGACATAATAAACGAAAAATGAATAAGGCAATGATTGCTTTCGTCCTGTGTTGCTGCATGATTTCGTGCATCAAGGACGAGGCTCCGAACAATGAGTGCGACATCGAGAGTGCCTGGGTAGAAGGCTCGGAACTGGAGAAGTTATTCTACGAGACGGCAGAGATGCGCAAAGAGAACATCAGTTCGACAGAGACGAGCATCACGTTTGTCGTGCGCTCGATGTTAATGGTGCCGAAACAGATTCCGGTGAACTTTACGATTACCGACAAGGCCAGCATAGAACCGGCAAGCGGCTCGCTGCAGGACTTCACAAACGGCCCGGTCACCTATACCGTCACCTCTGAGGACGGACAATGGAAGCGTACCTACAAGGTCGCCTTTGCAGAGCCCGTGCTGCCCAAGAGCAAGCACTCGTTCGAGCTTGCAGACACAGCAGAAGGCGGTATCTTCATCAGGAACCGGTATCATCAGTTTTACGAGATTGACGAGAGCGGCGAGACACAGAGACTCTGGGCATCGGGCAATCCTGGCTTCGCCCTGACATTGTTTTCCGGGGCTGGGCCCGAAGAGTTCCCAACCTATATGTCTGATGCTGGAATTGAGGGCAATTGCGTACGCTTGGAGACGATGTCCACAGGAGAAATGGGTAAGAGTATGGGCAAGCCCATCGCTGCCGGCAACCTCTTCCTGGGTAAGTTTAACGTAGACATGGCTGCGATAGACCCGCTGAAAGCTACGGAGTTTGGCGTGCGGTGGGACAGGGATCCGGTGCGCGTCACTGGCTACTACAAATACAAGCCAGGAAAGGACTTCACTAACTCTGATATGGAAATCGATCCCAACCGTACCGATGAGGCCAGTGCCTATGCCGTGTTCTATCGCAATGTCGATGCTGACGGCAAGCCATACGTCCTCTATGGTGGCGATGTGGCTGATCTCGACAAGATCTTAGACAACCTCCTGGTTTATAAGGTGGCCGAAGTGTCCTCTCTGCCGCCTACGGATCAGTGGACACGCTTTGAAATGTTCTTCGAGGGCGAGGATGCTCCAGCCGAGATAGTGGCCAACAAGGGGTGCAACCTGGCGATTGTCTTCTCGTCGAGCAAGAGCGGTGCTTGGTTCGAGGGAGCCATCGGCAGCATACTCTATGTAGATGAGGTGGAAGTGTGGTATGAGAAATAAGAGGTAAGAGGTAAGAAGTAAGAGGTAAGAAGTAAAGGAGTGAAGATGAAGAATATTATAATCGCGATAGGAATGACAGTGCTGACGCTGGGAATGACTGGCACCGCAAAGGCAGGCGTACTCGACAGCCTGCAGATCAGGGCACGTGTAGGATACAGTATTGGAGGAACAACCCCCATCCCATTGCCCGAGACCATCCGTAGTATCGACAGCTACAGTCTGACACCATCGTTCTTGGTGGGCATTGATGCCAAGTTGCCGCTGAATGAGAAGTGGGGCATCACCGCCGGACTGCATTATGAGAATAAAGGGATGAAGGCCGAAGTGACCACCAAGGCATACCACATGGAGGTCATTAAAGGAGGCTCCCATCTGTCTGGACTCTTTACAGGTCATGTCAGCCAGAAGTCTACCCAGTGGATGCTCACCGTCCCTGTCCAGGCCACATTGGAACTGGGTCAGAAAGTCATGCTTAGAGGCGGTCCATACGTGTCGTTCCTCCTGAGCAAGGAGTTCGGCGGTATTGCCTCCGACGGTTATCTGCGCGAGGGCAATCCTACCGGTGCCAAGATATTGATGGGCGACAAGGAAGGCGAATGGGCTACCTATGAATTCGACGATGACTTGCGCAACGTGCAGTTTGGTATCGGTGTTGGTGCCGACTGGCAGGTGTACAAGGGCTTAGGTGTGTCTGCCGACCTGAACTGGGGCCTGACGGGCATTTTCCCCAGCGACTTTAAGACCGTAGAGCAGACCCTTTATCCCATCTATGGCACCATAGGGGTGTTCTACAGACTCAAGTAGAGAAACATCCATCGGCAAGAGCCAAAGAAAGACTACGACAGTTCTGCACCACAGTTGGGGCAGAAATTGTCGTTTTTACGCACCTTGGCATCGCATTGCGGGCAATGCCTGTCCTTTTGCTTCGTCTTTTCGGCAGTTTTCGTATCATCAATCATATTGGCTGTGACGATACCCGTCGGCACGGCGATGATGGTATAGCCGAGCAGCATCACGAAAGCCGAGAGCAGTCGGCCTATAGGGGTAACGGGCGTGATGTCGCCATAGCCCACCGTCGTCATGGTCACGATGGCCCAATAGACGGATGTGCCCAGATCAGTGAAAGCCGTTCCTGGCCTGCCGCTCTCAATCATAAACATCAATGTACCCAGACACGTGACCAGGATCAGCACGAACAGGAAATAGACGGTGATCTTGGTGAAACTCTTCCTGAGCGATCGCAGCAGGAGGTGGCCTTCGTTGATATAGTTGAACAGCTTGAAGATGCGGAAGATACGTATGAAACGGAACGAGCGGAGCAGGATCATGTACCGTGCGTTGGGGAAGAAATAGGAGAGGTAAGGCGGCAAGATGGCCAGCAGGTCGATGACGCCGAAGAAGCTCAGCACATACTCTTTGGGTCGCGGCGAACAATAGACACGTGCTATATACTCTACGGTGAAGAAGAACGTCAGGAGATATTCCAGCACCTCTAACGTCAGTTTAAAGGTTCGCGCCAGCTCGGGAATCGTCTCGACAAACGAAATGATGATACTCAGCGAGATAGCCACAATCAATACCAGGTCGAAGATACGCCCCAAGGGCTCGTCCGACTCGAACATAATGCTATACAGCTTTTCCTTCTCAAGCCATTTTGGTTTCTTCATAATACATCAGTCGTTAAAAGAATTCTTCGTGGTCGTATCGCGGCATGTGGCGGATCAGCTTGTGGACAGCTGCCTGAGCCATCGCCTCGTAGGCTCGCTCGCTGGGGTGCAAGTGGTCGCCGCTGTCGTAGCCCTCGGCAAAGGCCTTGGGGTTGGTGATGCTGCGCACAGCTGCATCGAAGTCTATGCATCCGTCGAAGATGGGTGACGTGCGCAGCCATTCATTAAACTTCTGCCGCATGGCGTCGCGATCTTCGTTGTAGGTGCGCCAGCCGAAGATGGGTAGCAGGGTGCCGCTCCATACTTTCAGACCCATCGCCTTAGCGGGCTTCACGTAGATGTCCTCCACACCATGTTCCATCTCTTCGACCGTAGGCAGGTCGCTCCACGGACGGAAGGGGTTGACGTCTTCGCCCACAGGGTGGATGATGTCGTTGATGCCGTGTTGGATGATGACATCCGTGGCCCCTGCCACCCGCATCTCGATGGGAAAGCGCGTGGCTCCCTTCAAGCCGTAGGCCTGATAAGTGATGCAGTCGTACTGTCTGAGGATGCGCGTGCCGCTGACGGCACGGCGGATGACGGCGACATTGGAGCCGAATGCCAGCTGAGCCATATAGTCTGGCCACGACTGCGCCGTGATGGAGTCGCCATAGCACACGACGGCCCGATTCTCCGGTGCTGTCAGCACGTCGATGGTGTTGAGGAAGTAGAACCAGTTGGTATGGCGGCTCAGATCGAGGGGTAATTCGTCAGCCTCGGCATAATCGCCGTATGCATAGAATCCCTTGGAGAGTGGGCCGGTGATGAGCGTTCCGCTGTTCATCTGCGTGTAGCCGGCCAGATAGAAACTCACTTCTATCGTGTCACCTCGGTTCACGGTATGGCTGATGGCGTCGCTCTCCGTTTCCTTGCCAGGCATGAGGCAGACATTGGCCTCACCGCCGAAGGTGATGGGGGTGTGGTTGACGAAGACCTTGGAGAGCGTGACGGGTTCTGTTCCTGTGAGATTAGAGAAGCGGAAACGCAACATGCAGCCGCTGAACGGCATGCGGATGGGATATCGCAATGTGAGGTCTTTTGCGTAGATGGCCTCGCGACGGTTGGTGATGGAGGTGGCATTGCCCCAGCAGGCCACCCATTTGTTATTGTCTGTCATAGCGCACTTATTATGGGCAGAATCTTAATTTTCATAATTGTTGGCAAATATATTGCTTTTTTTCTACATTCACAATTATTTTGCAAACTTTAATACTAGCAAAATCTAAAAATAAGCTTGAACTATTGTGGTGCTGGCAATTTTTTTGTATCTTTGTCGCATTGGAGAAAAGGGTTATGATTAATCATATCAATTAAACGACAGCATGAAATCATTCTCATCAAAAATTGGAGTTTTGCTGGCTGCTGCAGGCAGTGCCGTAGGGCTGGGTAGTATCTGGAAATTCCCCTATGTCGTAGGCGAAAACGGCGGCGGAGCGTTCATCATCCTGTATATCGTCTGTGCGCTGGTCTTCGGACTGCCGTTGGTAATGAACGAGTTCCTGATAGGCAAACTGTCGGGCCGCAGTGCCTATGGTGCTTTCCGTGCGCTGACCAACGCTGACTGTTGGCAGTGGCTCTCGTGGACGTTCCTGCTGTCGGTGATTGTTATTATGAGTTTTTATTTCGTGGTCACGGGATGGTGTTTCTACTATATTGTTGAGGCAGCGTCGAACACGTTCGCAGGCATGGATGCGACGGTGCTGAAAAACCATTTCACCACGTTTGAGGGTAATCCGCTGCTGATGATCACGTATGCCATTGTTGCCATTGTGCTGACGGCGGCGGTGTTGTGGTTCGACGTCAACAAGGGTATTGAGCGCCTGAGCAAGATACTGATGCCTATCCTGTTCTTTTTCCTGATCGTCATGGCTATCCATATGGTTTTCATGGACGGCAGCGCTGCCGGACTGCGGTATCTGTTCGAACCCGACTTCTCGAAAATCACGTCGAAGGTTGTTTTGGAGGCCATGGGATTGAGCTTCTTCACCTTGTCCGTAGGCGTGGGCATTCTCATCACGTATGGCGGCTATATGCCCAAGGACCAAAATGTCACCACGACATCGGTACAGATGATCGTGCTCGTCATCATCGTGTCGTTGCTGTCGGGTATGATAGTCTTCCCCGCCGTGTTTGCCTACGGGTTTAGTCCCTCAGAGGGTCCGGAACTGACATTCGTCACGCTGCCCGCCGTGTTCCAGCACATGTTCAGTCCGGCGCTGACCAGCGTGGCGTTCTTCGGGCTGATGTGTGTGGCAGCCCTGACGTCCACCATCTCGCTGATGGAGGTGGTGATAGCCTTCATCAGTGAAGCCACGTCGAAGACCAAGCGCCCGCTCAACCGTCATCAGAGTGCGGTGGTGGTGGCATTGATACTGGTGTTTACCAACACGCTGATTGTCCTGTCGATGACGGGCCATGCCGACAGGCTCACCGTGATGGGGCAGGACTTGTTCACCTCCTTTAATATTTTGTCCACCAACATCCTGATACCGGTCGGCGCATTAGGAACGGCCTTGTTCTCAGGATGGTTCGTACCGAAGGCGAGGTATCAGGGCTCGCGTGTGGGGTCGTTCTTGTATTTGTTTGTACTGCGCTGGCTCGTACCCATAGCCATCTTCATCATTTTCCTCGACTCTGTGAATATCATATAAAAAAAGGTATTCAAATAACCGAAAAAATTGCTAAGTGCTTTATTTTAAGTGGCTAAGCGATTTCTTCTGTTGGAATACCCAATGACTGTCAGAGTATTTTCCGATGAGTTCGGCATCGCGGATGGGGTCGAGCTGACGCATCAGCGGGTTTCTCTTGGAAATGTCTACGGGCTTGCCCTCCGTATCGTGGCTGTTGAACTCAAGGATGGTTGCAGTCTTGGCGCTGTCATCAATCCTGCCCCAGCCGAATGCTGGGATGTTTTCCAATGTGCAGTTCAGTAACACACATTCCGCATGAGGATAGTTTTTTCCGTGATTGTCTGGCAGTCGGCCAAGTTCTGCATAGTCGCTGAGTCCTTTGAAGTGGCAGTCTACGAAGATGTTGCCGTGATTCTCCTCCGTGTTGCGAATCCACATAAAAGCGCCGTAGCTGGTGATGGTGCAGTGGTTGAAGAACGACGGGCCGCGCCCTAAGATGGTGTCACCGCCACCGTCGATGCGGCAGTTCATCCAGTAGCAGCTGCCATTGGCCTGTAGGGCATCGCCGTCGCCGATGATGTGAATGTTCTCAAAATAGTTTCGTTCGCCGTTTACCAGCAGACCCTCTGCCTGACCCTTGCAATCGGTCTTGATGGTCAGGTTGCGGAATGTCAGGTCGCTGCAGTTGTCGGCGGCAAAGGCGGCACGACGCGAAGGGAACGTGCCGCGAACCTCGTTAGTCTTGATGTCGGCAGGGTGGGGGTTGAACACTTCGTTGTTTCTGTAGTGAATCATAACGCCCTCGCGACTTTCACCCTCGATGGTGACAAACCGTTTGTTGCGGAAGTACACCAGTTCCTCGTAGTCGCCATTCTTCACCCATATCTTGTAGCCGTCCTGCGCAGAGGCAACGGAGTCGGGAATGAAGTCCATTGCCCCCTGCAAGGTGGAGAAGTCGCCTTTACCGTCTGCCGATACCGTCAGTAGTCGCTGGCTTGTATCTGGAGCCTTCTCTTTTGTGCGGAACGTCCAACTGCGTTTCCCCTTCATGCCATTGAAACCGCAGATAACCTCCTTGTCGATGGTGACATAATACTCGTGGCCATACTCCAGCATATTGTGATGCAGATAGATGGTCACTTGCTTACCTTTGGTGATGATGGGGTAGAAGTGGAAACCATCAGAGAAGCCGCCTATGATGTCGAGCTGATAGCGGCTGGTGTCCCAGGCATTCACGCCAGACGGAGTGCCAGCCTTGGTGTTACGGTTTGTGATCTGTTGCGACTTATAAATATAAGGTACAGGCGTGTATTGTGCCGCAGGATTCTTCGGCTGTCCCTCAGTAGGTCCTGCAGGGATACTCATATCCAGACGGTCTACCAACTTCCCCGTTCTTTTGTCATACACTGACACGAACCCTTTCTGCCCGATGATGACATCGTCACTCATTGTTAGCATCAGATGCGTGTCGATATTCACGTCTGTTGCCCCATTCTCAGGCAGCATCTTTATTACTGCATTTTGCGCCAGGCAAATACAGACCGTGTTTGCCAACATCGCCAGAAAGCAAGTTAAAACCTTCTTTATCATTTTGTGATATTTTCTAATCTTGGCACAAAATTACGAAGAAATATTCAAATATCACTTACTTCATCAAATATTTTTTTCCTTTTTGGATGTAGAGTCCTGAGACGGTGGGTATTTTGACGCTATGGCCGTTTATGTCAAACCAACGATTGTCTTCGGTTTTGATATGTCGCATGGCATGAATGGCTGTAGGGGCGATTTCCTGCTCTTCATAGATACCACGTACATAAACGCGGTAGCCTTTGGCCTCGAGGCTGAATGTGTGATTTGCGCTGAGTGATTCCTGATGGCGGCTGGTGCCCTGGGCGACGGTTTCGCTGTTGAGCCAGAGACTCCATGAGCCTGGGGTGAGGCCTTCGAGGTTTACCGTTGCCTGACTATCGCCCATGTTCAGCAAGATGAGTACCTCACTGTCTCCCAGCGTGCGGGTATAGGCAAAAACACTGGTATTGCCAGTGACGGTGAGAATGTTTGTTGTAGGGTTGCTGTCAGCCTGCTTTGAATCGCTTAAAGCTGCGACCTCATGTTTCATAGCAAAAAGAGTGCGCAGGGTGTTGTGCATTTTGTCATCTTTTGCGGTCCAGTCTATTTTGGTGTCGTTGAAATAGTCGAGCGCCTGATTGCCGCCAGTCTCCTGCCCGTTATATATCAGGGGCATCCCATAGACGGTGTAGGCCAGGACGGTGAGGGCATAGCGGTTCTTGCCATACTTCTGTGTCAGCGTCTTTTTCGACTCGTTGAAATTCTGGTCGTGATTGGTGACATAGAGCATACGGCCAAACGTGATATCGGAGGATTTATCGAGTAGTGTGTTGGTAAAGGCTCTCAGACGGGCAGCAGTATTACCTGCGGAGCCATAGTTGGCCAGGCTCGATTGGAACTGCCAGGCATAGTCATAGTCGAAGCCGGCATTCTTCAGCCGTGTGGCATCTGAGGCGATATCAGCCTCTCCAAGGAATGTGATAGTCTTGCCTTCTTGATATGATTTAATCATAGGGATGGTAGCCTCCCAATATGAGGTGGGAATCTTCTGACTACTGATGTAGTCGCACCGGTAGCCGTCAATGTCAGTCTCGTCGATCCAGAACTTCAGGCAGTCGTTCATGGCATTCACCAGCCCGACATTGTTATAGTCAAGTTGCCATACGTCCCCATAGCCATTCGGGTGGATCATCTGTCCGCCGCTTTTGGCATAGTATTCTGGATGTGATGTTACCCAGTCAGCATTGGTGGCGGTGTGGTTGGGCACCCAGTCTAGCCACACCTCTATTCCCAGACGATGTGCCTCTGCGACGAGGGCTCTCAGGTCGGCAATGGTACCATACTTAGGGTTTGTCTTTTGGAAGTTTGTGGCCGCATAAGGGCTGTTGATGCCTCCGCCTCTGGGGTAGACGGGCATGAGCCAGACGACGTCGATGCCCAGGGTCCTGAGTTCCCGCAGTCGGGTTTGGGCTGCTGCGAAGGTGCCTTCTGGGGTGAACGAACCAACGTTCATCTCATAGACGACGCGCCTTCCTTCAGCCCGTTTCTCTGTCGAGCTGTTGATCTGATCGACGTAATCCGACGCTACGCAGAATGCTAAATGACAAATGAAAAATGATAAGCTCAGCAGAAGTCTTTTGGTAATCATCATGTTATATTTTAATTGTTTATAGTTAAAACGGGGCGGCCATTCTTCGCAGAGCAGCCAGCCCCTGTGAGTACTCAAATATCAGTAATACCTTGTGATGAAGCAGGTCATTACTGTTTAACATACACTGCATAGCCTTTCGCCTCTAAGGAAATAGAGGACGAAGCATCAAGGGCGAGCGTCGTCATGCTTGGGCCATTGAAGATGGTCTGACTGTTCAGCCACTGTTGATATGTGCCCGAATCGAGGCCCTCGATGACTGCCGCTGTGTCGTAGTCGGCAAAGTTGACCACAGCCACCACATTACCCCGCCGCCAGGCCAGCACATGCTCATCGCTCGTGCTGAGGAATTCCACGGGGGCATTGTCAGCCAACGACGGTTGTTGGTGATGCAGGGCTATGAGCGTCCGGACAGTATTGAGCATCTTATGATCCACGCGCTGCCATTTCACCTTGGCGTCCGTAAAATAGTTCAGCGTATCAGGGTCGCCGATCTCCTGTCCGTTATAGATGAGGGGCATACCGTAGAAGGTGAACTCCATGACGGTCAGGCCATAACGGTATTCGCCATAGAACTGCCGCAGTGTGTGCCCGCCGTCGTTATAGTTCTGGTCGTGGTTCGTGAGATAGACCATCCGGCGGTTCTTCACCTTCGACGACTTCTCGAGGAATCGCAGCCAGATCTGTTTCAGACTGTCGGCATCGAAGCCCCTTCGGCACAGGCGTGCGATGGAACCCTGCAGACTCCAGGCGTAATCGTAGTCGAAGCCACAGGAGTCGATGCGTAGGTTTGCCCGATCGGTGATATCGGTTTCGCTCATCATCTCAATCTTCTTGCCTGGCTTCAGGCTCTTTAGTTGGGCAATGATGTCCTGCCAATAAGTGACGGGGATGGTGGGGCTGGACACATAGTCGCAACGATAGCCGTCGATGTCGCATGCTTCTATCCAGAATTTCATGGCGGTGTTGACTTCATTGACTAGACCTTTATCCTGATAATTCAGCTCGAGCACATCACCCCATCCATGGGGATGAATTATCTGGCCTTTCGCATCCTTTGTGAAATACTCGGGATGAGTTTCTGTCCAAGGATTCTCCTGGGCCACATGGTTGGGCACCCAGTCGAGCCACACCTTCATGCCCAGTTCATGGGCACGGGCAACGAACGTCTTTAGGTCTTCGAGCGTGCCATATTTCGGGTTCACAGCCTTGTAGTCCATCACTGCGTAAGGACTGTTCATTGTGACACCACGTGGATAGACGGGCATCAGCCAGATGATATCGACGCCAAGCGTGTCGAGCCGGTCCAGCTGCCGCATAGCGGCCAGGAACGTACCATCCGGCGTGAAGGCTCCGATGTTCATCTGATAGATAACGCGGTTCTCGTCGCTGACAGGCTCTGTGCCATCGACCTCAAGGCTTCGGGGGGCACCCCCGCCGCAGGCTGCCATGAGCAGCACTGCGGCGAGAGCCCAGACTGATAGATGTCTTTTTCTCATATCCATGATCATTTCGCAGTGAACGAATAACTCTGATCTGCCACAACCGTTGCAATATCTTGCTGCACGCCGTCACCCTCGCCATTGAGAATGAGATTGTAGGTGCCGCCATCATGAGGCAGCGGGAATACCAGTGTGCCGTTCTCGTTGCTGGTAGGTTTGATTCCACGCCAACCACCGTAGATCTCACCATCGCCCCAAGCATAGAGGCGTGGGTCGTTATAGCCCGCTTCATTCTGGATGGTAACGGTATTGGCAGATTCTGCCCACTCGGTGTTTACATCGTAGAAGTGACTACCGCTAGTGAATACTTCAGGACCATCAATCTGTGGACTTCCGTTATCATTGAGGATGAGGTTGTAAGTGCCGTCGGCAGGCAGTTCAAACAGCAGCCAACCATTATCTGTCGTCTTGACAGGAGCTGCACCAGGCCATCCGCCACATGCCTCGCTATCGCCCCATACGTAGAGATGAGGGTCGGCATAGCCTACAGAGTTTTTGACTGCAATCATCACGGTCTCGCCTGTGGGTTGGGGTTCTGGATCAGGATCTGGCGCAGGGGTATCGCCGCCAGGCTGGAATGTAGCTGGATCAATCTCGGTAACACCTGCGGTGGTGATGTGCAGATAAACGTCGTGGTCGATGGTATAAGCGAAGTCGGCCAACTGACTGGAGCCTGCATTGCTGAAGATAAGGTTCTCGCCCAAACCTGCATTAGCCTCACCCATATCGAAGTACTTATAGGTAAAACCGTTGACCGTCTGTTCTCCAGTCACCTCCATGCCAGGCCAGTCACCATTAAGGTTGTTCACGTCACCCCACATATAGAGCGTCAGTGCATCCCAGCCTGTCTCATCATATACGAATACAGCATAGCCGTCGTGCTTCACGCTGGGCTCAAGGCCGATTTCCTCCACTCCGTCGGCAGTGATTCGCAGGAAGACGTCACGGTCGATTGT
>JAEEPF010000204.1 GCA_016284635.1 Prevotella sp. | reverse complement strand
CCGCTCGGCTTTGCCGCTTGCTACCGAAGGGACGCAAGAATTATCAATTTTCAATTTCCTTAAAACCTTCCTGTCCTAGTTGAATACTTGAATATTTGAATGTTTCTACCTCACAAAGTTTACGGCAGTTCCTGAAGGATTTTCCTATAGGTGCCGTGGGCTATGCGCTCGATGATGCCATCCTGAAGGAATCGGGTGATGTTGCGCGAAGCCGTTGGCTGAGAGCACTGGAATGAATCCATCATCTGCTGCGTCTTGAACTCATCAGGCAGTTTTCGGTAGCAATCGTCAAAACGGGTAGTCCTGCGGCGTACCACGAACTCCTTGTTCTGGTCGGCAAAGTAGTTGAACGCCATCTCACCAAAGAAGAACTGCTGGCACTTGTATTGGATTTCCATTGCCAGGCGGCAAAGCCGCTTGTCAACATCATCCATTGTCAGCGTCTTGGACTCCTGCCACTCATCCCAATGGCGCATCAGGATGAAGGGCAATGAAACGCCTATGCCGTAGTACGGGATTCGCTTCAAGAGTGTTCTATCTGCTTTATCGCCGTTGAACTCTGCAATCTCCAAGCGGCTGGACTGCCAATCAAAGGTCTCGTCGTTGAGAGGTTCGATGGGGATTTCCCCTTCGACCCGATCCAAACGATAAGCCCAAGTGCGAAGGGTCTCATTGGCACTGGGATCTCTCTTCTGATGCCGCTGAGCCATACCCTTGTCAGGCAATGGGATCACAGCAAGTCGGGTGCTCATACCCGTACCGAAATTCCTCTGGTTCACCTTGCGGTGCAGGGCATACAGCGTGCCGGTATAGATAAAGTTCCAAAACGGAATTGTACGCATTAACAGTTGCAATTATTTACCTTAACTGCACCTCAATGAAGCTGAGTAAGGCGACAATCAGAGTATTAATAATTTTATTTACAAACACAAAAACTAAACTAGATTGAATTATGGCTATTAAAGTAAAGACCAACCTGATCAGCGTTCGCCGCACCGTGTTCACTCCTAATGTAGAGGTGAAGGAGGAACTGTCGGTCCTCTTTTGTGTGTTTGTAAGTCCGTTTTCTGCATTTTCTTTTGATTTTTTTGTGGTGTCAGAAAAAAGTTGTACCTTTGCAACGTCAAAGAAGAAAATGAAGAAGATGAAATATAAGATTATAATAGTACTGGTTTGCGTGGCGCTGCTGTCGGCCTGCGGTAAGGACGACGACGAAACGAAGACGCCACAGACACGGACGGTGCTCGTCTATATGGCGGGAGAGAACTCGCTGTCGGACTATGCTGAGGAAGACCTCAAGGAGATCATGGATGCTTCGTTTCTGCTGACGGAGGACGACCAGTTGCTGGTGTGGTTTGACCGGGCGAAGGAAGACGAACTGCCCTGGCTGGCCCGCATGGTGAACGGTCAGCTGAAGGACTCGGTGTCGATCGCCGATATGCAGATCAGTGACAAGGACGAATATTCGAGCGACCCGCACGTGTTTGAGAAGGTGCTGACGTATGCCTACGGCCACTACCCCGCCACCCAAGGCTACGGCCTGGTGCTGTGGAGCCACGCCTCGGGCTGGCTGAAAGCAGACTCCATCGCCTATTCGAGGGCCTACGGCGTGGACAACGGTTCCAACAGTCCGTATTCAAACAACGGTCCACTTATGAATTTCCCCACCATCGGACGCATACTGGAGAAGCAGCCGCATCTGGAATTTATCATGGGCGACTGCTGTAACTTCATGTGCTTAGAGTCGATCTACGAGCTGCGGAACGCGACGGACTATGTCGTCGGCTCGCCGGCAGAAATCCCAGACCCCGGAGCACCTTATGCCACGGTGGTGCCCGAGATGTTCAAGCGCGAGAATGCTGCGAGGGGCATCATGCAGAAGTATGCCGAATGCTATGAGGACTATATTCCGCTATCAGTGGCGAAGACGAGCGACATGGAAGCGCTGGCCGAGGCGACGCACGACGTGCTGAAGGCCATCTACGGCCGTATGGACACGGAGTATCCGGACATGACGGGGCTGATACATTATTACAACGAGTCGCCCGGGAGATTCAATTCTAATTATAATATCTTCTACGATGCCGGTGACTTCGTGAAGCAATATGCCACCGACGCGGAGTACAAGCAGTGGAAGCAGGTGTTCGACCGAGTGGTCGTCGACAAGACGCTCGCCACGAGCTGGGCGGTGAACAAGTCATGGTACATCTACTACACGGACTTCGAGGTGACGAAGGAGAAATTCCACGGCGTGTCGATGTTCGTGCCGCAGGATCCGAACTACGGCTATTACAGACGGTATAACAACGATGTCAAGATGATGGCTTGGTGGTGGAAGGCTTGGGAGTAAACAAAATGATAATACTGAAATACTTAGCAATATTAGGTCGCTACCTGATCGTGATGGGACGAACGTTCTCGGTGCCTGAACGGATGCGCATGTTCTTCAAGTCGTATGTGAAGGAGATGGCGCAGTTGGGCGTGAACTCCATCGGCATCGTGCTGCTCATCTCGTTCTTCATCGGAGCCGTGATCTGCATCCAGATGAAGCTGAACATCCAGAGCCCGTGGATGCCACGATGGGTGTCGGGCTATACCACGCGTGAGATCCTGCTACTGGAATTCTCGAGTTCGATCATGTGTCTGATCCTCGCCGGCAAGGTGGGGTCGAACATCGCCTCGGAGCTGGGCACAATGCGCGTGACGCAGCAGATCGACGCCCTGGAGATCATGGGCGTGAACTCTGCCTCGTATCTCATCCTGCCGAAGATCATGGGTATGCTGACGATCATGCCGTTCCTCGTGATCTTCTCTTCGGCCACGGGTATCCTCGGCGCCTACGCCACCGCATACGTCGGCCACGTACTGCCTCCCGACGATCTGACGCTGGGTCTGCAGCACTCGTTCAAGCCCTGGTTCATGTGGATGTCGATCATCAAGAGCCAGTTCTTCGCCTTTATCATCTCGAGTGTGCCGGCTTTCTGCGGCTATACCGTGGAGGGCGGATCGGTGAACGTAGGCAAGGCCTCGACCGATGCCGTCGTCACCTCGAGCGTACTCATATTGTTTAGTGATGTCTTCCTAACCCAGCTGCTGTCATGATCGAGACGAAGAATCTTTGCAAGAGCTTTGAGGGCCGAGAGGTGCTGAAGGACATCTCGACCGTGTTTGAGGATGGCAAGACGAACCTCATCATCGGCCAGAGCGGATCGGGAAAGACGGTGCTGATGAAGAACCTCGTGGGACTGTTCGACCCGACGAGCGGACAGGTGCTCTACGACGGGCGCGACTTTGTGGCGATGTCGAAGAGCGAGAAGGTGCACATGCGCCGGGAGATGGGCATGATCTTCCAGAGTGCTGCTCTGTTTGACTCGATGACGGTCTTGGAGAACGTGATGTTCCCCCTGGATATGTTCTCGACGATGAACCTGCGCGAGCGCAGGAAACGGGCGATGGATTGTCTGGACCGTGTGAATCTCGTAGGAGCGGAGGAGAAGTTCCCTGGGGAGATATCGGGTGGTATGCAGAAGCGCGTGGCTATAGCACGTGCCATCGCACTGAATCCGAAATACCTCTTCTGCGACGAGCCGAACTCAGGACTGGATCCGAAGACGAGCCTCGTGATCGACGACCTGCTGCAGGGCATCACGAAGGAGTTTGACATCACCACGATCATCAATACGCACGATATGAACTCGGTGATGGGCATTGGCGAGAATATCATCTTTATCTATGAGGGCCACAAGGAGTGGCAGGGGAAGAGCGACGAGATCATGCACTCGACGAACACCCGCCTCACGGACTTCATCTTCGCCAGCGACCTGCTCAAGAATATGCGCCAGCTGGTCATCGAAAAAGAAAATGGCCACACGTAATCTCTATTTATCAAGAATTTGAGAATTAGAGAATTATACAATGTGAGATTCATCTAAAGATGCTTTGAATTTAGAGGAAATTCTCTAATTCTTGATATAAAAAAATATTCATGAAGACATTTTCTTCATGACGCGGAAGCCGTAGTCGAGGAGGATGGCGGACTCGGTGAAGCGGGTACGCTGGGAACGGCTGTGGAGGAGGACGCAGTAGAGCGTACGACCGTCGCGAGTGGCGGCAGAGGCGAGACAGTAGCCAGCCTGGCGCGTGTAACCCGTCTTGACGCCGATGCAGCCGTCGTAGGAAGAGAGTAGCACGTTGGTGTTATAACAGTTCATGTGACGACCGTCAATCATAGGAACTTTCTGTTCTTTCGTGCCCACGATGGTGGCAAACAGGCTGTCGCGCATAGCATAACGGGCCAAGCGGATAAGGTCGTTGGCCGAACTGTAGTTGTCGGGGGCAGGCATGCCATTGGGGTTGGCGAAGTGGGTGTTCTCCATGCCGAGGTAGGCAGCCTTCTCGTTCATCATCTCACAGAAACGGATGGTGTCGCCTCCGACGTGCTTCGCCAGGGCATAGGCGGCATCGTTGTCGCTCTGGAGCATCATCTCGTAGAGCAGGTCGCCCAGCAGATATCCTTCGCCCAGGCGCACACGGGAGTCACGGCAGATAAAGACATCCTCGGTGATGCGGACGGTATCAGTCAGATTGCCGTACTCGAGGGCAAGCAGACAGGTCATCATCTTTGTGAGCGAGGCCATGAAACGGGGTTCGTTGGCGTATTTCTGACTGATGACCATACCTGTGGCGTCGTCGATGAGCATCCAGGCGTCGGCAGAGAGGGATGCCAGCGTGTCGGCTCCCTCGACAGAATCGGGGTTGAGGATGGTGCTGAGGGTGGTGCTGTCGATGGTGTTGATGTGCTCGAGACGTATCTGTTCGGGAGTGAGAGCGACGCGACTGCCTGCCTGATCGCCCCAGTTGCAGGAGGCAACGGCGGCAAGAAGCGTCAGCAGACAAGTCCATCGGAAAAGTGGTGTTCGTGTCATGTTATTCGTTTTTTCGGCGCAAAGTTACGACAAAAAAAGTGAAAAATGAAGAATTATCCATTTTTATTTGTACTTTTGCA
>JAEEPF010000203.1 GCA_016284635.1 Prevotella sp. | reverse complement strand
CATTTCTCATTGCATTCACGGGCTGCTCAAAGAATGATCTTTATGATCAAGGTGCTGTCGACGAGCGGAACAGACAAGAGCAAGAGAAGAAAGATCAGCAGAAGGAATTAACTGTAAACGAAAAGTACGCCGCTGCTTTTGAGAAAGCATTCGGTAAGGTCGGTGCTAATGTAGACTGGGGTTTCGGCCGCCAGCCATCTAGTACGCGTGCCCTCACCCGTGCTGGTGGTGTGGCCTTTAGCACTGATATTACTTTCCCAGAAGATTGTGATGACAGAAATTTCTTAGCTGATGTGCCCGCAGGTGTCAGCGAACTGCCTGATTGGGGTGGTAATGCAGGTCTTAAAGATGCTTTTTATATTGATAAAGCCTACAACGTTCAAATCTATAATGGCGCTGCAAAACTTTATGTAAAAGGTGACATTGATTTATCCGAAGGTGATACCAATCCTGACGTACCCAGATTCCAAGTATCCACAACTTCAGAAATCTATCTGCTTGAAGGCGCAACCTTAAAAATAGGCCAAGTTAGTGCCGAGAAACTCGTTTGTGCTGCCATATATATTGCAGAAGGTGCAACACTTGCGACAGACTATCCCATCCTCTTGAACTCTGGAATGGATGTATACAATCATGGAACCTTCAACGTAAAGGATCTTCAAGTTAACACGAACAGTGTACTCTATAATAGTGGTACTGTAAAAGCCACAGGAACTGTAAGTGCAGAAAGCAATTCAAGCCGAATCGTAAATAATGGCACCATTGAATGTGCAGATGTTGTTGTGAACGCTGGTGCTGTGCTGAACATTTTTGAGTGGACTGTTTCTGGCACTACTAAAATCAACTCTAACAACTCGGGCTGGATCAACAATAATCATTGGAAGACTTATGATTACGCCTATATCGGTGGAAGCGAGGACGTAATCAATAACTGTTACCTTGAGGTGACTCATGATTTTGAAATGAATATTTCATCAGCGAAGGGTTCATTCAAGATTAATAGTGGCGGCGGTGTGCTGGCACAGAATTTCTATGGAGGTAGGGATTCAAGTACTAATCCTATAGCCAAATCTGGTCCATTTAAAATCGAGATGGCCGAGAATGCTGTCTTCGTTGTTGAGAACAAAGCTCAGTTTGAGTCAGGGCGTAGCGAGATTGATAATGATAAATATGCCTATGGAATCTTTGGTCCCTTAACGGGAGGATATGCCGTATTCCAGGCCAAGAATATTGTCAGAGAAGCGTCGATAGCAAATACCTGGGGTGCTGTGACCTATCGCGGACACTTATACGTTTCTGCAGAGACGCATTTTGCACAGGGGAACGACGGCATGGAATCTCACAAGTTTATTATCGAGCAGGACGGCTTCAGCATCGCTGACAATATCTTTGCCGCAGGCTTCAAGTCTGGCAAGCCCAGCATCAACATTCCTAAGACGACTTGTAGCCCGGGATTCCAGGGTGGTGATCCGCTCTACCGCGTGATTGCTGAGGACCTGTCGGCTTCGGAAGCAGGCGACTTCGACTTTAACGATGTTGTCTTCGACGTGGTGAAGGCTGAAGGTGGCGTGACCACTCTGAAGCTGATCTGTGCAGGTGGTGTGCTGCCGCTGAGAGTCAGAGGTGCAAATCAGGCTGAGGGTACAGAGATCCACAGTCTATTCGGCGAGAATGAGCCTAACGCGAATGGTCAGTATAATATGTATAACACAGGTCTCAGTCCTAAGATGCCAGAGGTGGAATTTACCGTTGAGGGCACTTACACGACGCCTGAGCAGATCCGGAATATCATCATCGAGGTGAAGAAGGATGACAAATGGATGGAGCTTAAAGCTGAAACAGGTAAGGCTGCATGTAAGATTCTGGTTGACGACACATTCACTCCTGTACCCGAGAGAAAGAACATCGCTGACGCGAATGGTAATTTCACCGACTACGTACAAGGCAATTTCGTGGATGACTTCTGGTGGAAGTAATGGCTTCATCGCTGAAAACATTAAAGGCTCGCTCTTACAAGCGGGCCTTTTTTAGTGTTTGTGATGGTCAGTATTCTGGATTATCCAACGGACTGCTCGCCGTCGTCTCCAGACTCGCCCGTCGACAAGGCATTTGCCTCGGCTTCCGAGATAGATGTGATGCTTACGTCTTCGGGGCGTATCTCATTGGAATTACCACGCGAGAGTTCTCTCTGGCTAACGCTGGTGCGTACATAGCCTGATGCCGTTACATGAACATCTGATACGGAGTAACCGGTTTCGATTATCTTGCTATTTCTCTATCAGGCAGACGGCATAAGCGGAGATGCCTTCCTCGCGGCCTGTGAAGCCGAGTTTCTCGGTGGTCGTGGCCTTGATGGAGATATCGTCCTCATCGCAACCGCAGATTTGAGCCATACAGGCTTTCATAGCAGGGATGTGGGGATTCATCTTGGGGCGCTCGGCACAGATGGTTGCATCAATGTTCACCAGATGATAGCCTTTTGTGGCAATCAGGGCGATGGTGTCGCGGAGGATAATCTTGCTATCCATGCCATCAGTCTCGGCAGAGGTATCAGGGAAGTGGTAACCGATGTCGCGCATATTCGCTGCACCCAATAGGGCATCGCAGACGGCATGCAGCAGCACGTCTGCATCACTGTGGCCCAGGAGGCCCTTACTGTGTTCGATCTTAATGCCGCCCATCCATAGGTCGCGGCCTTCCACTAACTGATGGACGTCAAATCCAAAGCCAACTCTTATTTTCATCTCCTAAACAAGTCTTTAATTCCATCCATATCGAAGGCGAGGGTGAAACGGAGGGTCTGGTCGAGCGGATTGCTCTTGGCCGTGGAGATGACATAACCCACATCGAGAGAGAAGACACTCATACGGAAGCCACCACCAACGGTGAAGTACTTCATGTTGCCTTTTGACTCCGCCTGATGGTGATAACCAGCACGAAGGGAGAACTGATCGTGGTAGACATACTCGGCACCTATGCTCCAGACAATCTCTTCCATCTCCTCCTTGAAGCCACCGGGGGCGTCGCCGAAACTCTTGAAGATACCACTGATTGAACTCACATCACTATATTCCCGACGCACACGGTCCTGATAGTCGCTGTTCGACTCTCCCTCCTCCTGACGAGGCACGGTGGGCACCAGGAACTTATTGGCATCGGCCGTGATAGTGAAACGGTTATACTCGTCGACAGGCACCATCAGCGAGGCACCCAGACGGAGGTTGGCAGGCAGGAACTGGCTCTCGTCGTCGCCATAGAAGGAGATCTTTGAGCCGATGTTCGAAATGTTCATACCCAAACCCAACTGACACTCACGACTGCCGAGCATAACATAGTTATTGTAGTACATCGCCAAGTCAGCAGCGAATGCCGAGGCGGGTTTGGAGTCCTCGCTATAGTCATAGCGCAGGTCGCTGTGAATCCATCGGATGGCAGCAGCCAGGGAGAACTTCTCGCTGAGCATCATCGAATAGGCGACGTCAAGGGCCATCTCATAGGGTTTCACACTCATACCGTCGTCGGCAAACACCTCACCGAGGGAGAAATAGCGCACCGATCCTGAAATGGCAGAGTAGTCGCCGATGCGATAGTAACCAGCCACGTAGGCTAGGTCGATATCGCTGACGAGCTGTCGCAGCCACGGAGTGTAGTTCAGGGAGATACCCGAGCGGCTGATGCAGAAGGGGTACTTGGCGGGGTTCCAGTGCTGGGAGTTTACATCCGGGTCTGTAGCCGCACCGATGTCACCCATAGAGGCACCACGGGCATCAGGGGCGATGGTCTGCGAGATGACCGCGTATTCTACGGGATTGAACATCTGGACCTTGTCTTCGTCCTGGGCAAAGAGACTTAAAGGTAAAAAGGTAAAAAGGTAAAAAGGTAAAAACCATTTTACCCACCCCGTCACCTTATCATATATTATATTCACCATCTTTATTAATTTCTTTTTATTCTTAGACTTTCTTACTTTTTTACTTTCTTACCTTTTTACTTTTTTACCTTTTTACTTTTTTACCTTTATATAACGTTTCCGCCACCCATTTATTGTTTGAGGATGATCAATTTAACGGTTTTAGAGGCTCCACCCACGGTAAAACGACAGAGATAGACACCTGTTTGCAGGTAGGAGCCGCCACTGAGATTGATGTTCCAGTTGAAGACGAAGGAACCGTTTGTGGTAGCACCTTTGACTGTACGCTTATAGAGTTGGCGACCTGCGACGTCAAACACCTCCATCAGCACATCCATCTCCGACCCGGCCATACTCTGGGTGATGATTAATGTGGTCCAATCCCAGGCAGGATTCTTCGTGCAGATGACATTCAAGTTGCCAGAGGATATGTCGTCAGACACCACGAATGAGAGGTGGGAGACGGACGAGTTGTTCAGCACGTCCCAAGCCCTAAACTGCAGGGTGTGGGAGCCGTAGGAAAGTGCAGGTATGCTGAAGCTGACCGTACCGCTGCGATAGTCACCAAAATTGAAGGTAAAATAATCGTTGAGGTTATAGGTCTGCGACGTCTCGCCGTCGATGACGAGTTCGAGGTCGTGGCCGATGCTGCTGCCAGAGGCGTTGATGCCGCTCTCATCATAGAGTTCTGCAAAGAAATAGGGCGTAGTGTTGACCTTGTCACCATTGGAGAACGAGCGGCTGTTGAGGTAACAGAAGATGGAGGGGCCGATGGAGTCGTTGCTGGCAATCTCGCTGTCTGTGAGGTAGAAACCGTCCGTCTGGCCATGGGCAGTCTCCGTCTTGTCATTATCGACGGCATAGAGTGTCATCAGGCCGCTGCCGTCCGTATAACTGATATCCTTAGGCACGGCAAAGGTGAAGTGGAACACGCCCTGGCTCACGCTGTCAGAGCCTTGATAGAGCGTCTTCGTGCGGTCTTTATAGACGAAGGGTGTCTCAGCACCCTGCGATGAAGTGTCGTTGAGTTTGCAGACGATGGTCTCCTCAGCATCGCGGACCGTAGCCGCCACAATGCCGCGGAAGTCTGTAGCCACCT
>JAEEPF010000202.1 GCA_016284635.1 Prevotella sp. | reverse complement strand
ACATTGAACGTCCGTGACGGGTAGGTATTTCCTTCGCAGCCAGTTCTTCCTGTCCTCTCTCATTCTCACCCTGCTTCTTGTCGGCAAGGGCATCTGAGATGGCCATGTCTGCAATGCCGTCATCATTGACATCGACAGTGATAGTCTCAATCTCCCTGACATCAAGGCGCATTTCCTCAATCTTGCCATTGATGAAACCGGAGGCACGCTTGACATCATCAAGGGTGGTCTTCAGGAAAGACGGATCTTCTTTCAGACTACCCAGCCACGATTTAAGATAGGCAGCACTATCATCCTTGATATGCTTGTCAAAGCCGTACTGATGGGCTACGACGGCTGCACTCATCTCGGCTACCAGCTCTTCCCTGGCATAATCAAACTTACGGTCATCGGTCTTGTTCTCCAGACGGCCAAAAAGTTCCTTACTGCCTGTGGAGTGCGTCATTTCATGAAGCAGGTTGCCATAGAAAGACTCTCCATCAATAAAGTTTTTCTTGGGAGGGAAAACTATCTCATTCTTGGAAGGACTGTAGTAGGCACCTTTGTTCTCCTCAAAACGGACAGGACAGATCCATTTGTTCTCGGCAACCATCTTGTCGAGCGGTGCAAACTTGAACATCTGACCTTCCTCCATAGGGACGATGCCGTTCTTGTCCAGTTCCTTGAACTTCGCTTCAATCTTAGCATACAACTCCGGACGGGCTTCCTTCAGATTGGTCTGCTGGAGGTTGTACACATTATAGACATGGGTATAGGAGCGTACATAGTACCGTTCCTGCTCCTCCTTGGTCATGTCATTATACTCGCTGAGCGTGATGGGCTTGTTGGTGTCCTTCTCCCTGACTGTAGGAATGGAGAGGAATACAGGGAAGGCCTTTTCACCTTTCAAGACATGAACAAAACCGGGATTCTCTCCCTCTGCAGGGTTCAAGTCAACTGCTGGCTTCTCCGTCTTGTCCTCCTTAAGCTTACTCTTGTTGTTCAGGTCGTAGGCTATCTGATTATGGGTCACGAACACCGGCATATCGAACTTCTGCTTGGCACTGTACAACAGCAGCAGGAAGGTATTGATTCCATTATAAGGCCTGCCGCTCAGATTTCGGGGCATCATAAAGCTGCCTTTCTCAATCCAAGGTTTCTGCCAGTCCTTGTCAATGGCCTTGATGCGTTCCATCATCAGCTCTGCAAAGGTATCAAGAGCACGGTCTTCCGCGCTTTTGGTGTCCTCGCCAGTCCAGTGGTATTGTTTTCTGTTATATCCCATAGTTACTGCTGTGCCTCCTCTGCTTTTTTCTCCTCGAACTTCCACTCAGAGATTTCCTTCACCTGACAGCCGAGATCGAGGTTGTTATTATAGAGCTTCAGGTCAAGGGTGCCGCGAACGGAGATACTGGTGGCAGGCTTTAGCCAATCGGCCTTTTCAGGATTGAAATTCAGGAAGTGAACCCAAATGAACGTGGCACTCTCCACCGATGCCTCCTTGGAAAAGGCTGAGAATGTCTGAAACTGCTTATTCCGCTTGTCAGTCAGGAGATGAATCTCCTTATTGCCAGTACGACCCTTGAACTCCATTTCTCCCTCCAGACGGTCAACCTCACTGACATCTATCGACACGCTGTCCGCATACATGTTCATGTAGATGACATCCTCGCGCTTGCGGAAATACAAGGTTCCTACGACCTGTACCCTCTTACCGATGCTCACAAGTCCGGCGGTAATAAGTCCAGGATCGGCAGCTACGCCAACCTCAAACTCACGGACATTGCCATTCTTATCGCCGAGAGGCAGAATCACACTAAAAGAAACGAAAGGCTTGTTATCCTTTCCTGCATGTGTAGTGGCAGCTTTATTTACAACGCCTGCCAGCGTTACCTTACATTTAATCATAGCGAAAAATTTAATTTGAATAATTATTTGATTGCGACATTATTGTCTGTTGTCTGCTCCTGCTGCATCCCTGCCTCAAAATAGGCTGCTGATGACTGTAGGACTTTACTGTAGTCGTGATTCTCCTCAGACCTCTCACGTGTGATGACCTGGGCAACATCCGACTGCTTGGTGACTTGGGGAATATCATTGCTTACCGCTTGGCTGTTATCATCCATGTCAAGTTGTGCCGCCAGCATGAAGAGACCACTGAAGACAGAACCGATGAGTGCTGCCATAGGGTCAGCAGAATGGCTGATAGCCGACTCTGAGCCGTTCATCAGGTAAGACAGCCAGTCTTTCGGATCGTCAGACTGGGTCAGCTGTGACAGATACATGTCCTGCTGGGGTGCAGGCTGTTCTTCTATGACTGCTGACTTATGGGATGCCAGAAGGTCGTTTCCCTGATATTCAACCTTCGTATTGATATGGCCACGCACGGCAATATCGGCCAGATAGATGGATGGATCTATCATATTGCTTGTGCCGTCGTTAGCGACCTTCTTGACGGAAAAATGCAGATGCGGACCAGTGCTGTTGCCTGTATTGCCAGACACACCAAGTTGCTGTCCGGCCATTACCACGTCACCTTCCTTGACGTTAAACTGGCTGAGGTGCATGTAGGCGACCTGGTATTTCTCGCCATTAGCTCGTGAGTACTCTACCCTTACGACATTACCGCCTTTCCCTTCATTCTTGGCTGAAAGGACGCGGCCATAATCCTCAGTGGCCACCACACGTTCATAGCTGGCTCTCATATCCAGTCCCATATGTTCAGTGGAAGCACCGGCCTTTGGCGCATTCCGATGTCCGAAGGGTGAAGTGACAGTTATCACACCCGTATTGGCATCCCGCTCCAGCGGAAAGGAATAGTGACTATTCTGAACAGGGCTGGTAATGGTTACAGATGGTGCAGGCTGTTTCTGGCCTCGCATATAGCCAATGGCTAATCCCTGAGACTGTGCCTCACTGATGGCCTGACGGTCATATTTCTCCAGCCCGTATTTCCTGATGACACCTTCTATAGTAGAAACATATCGCGGATCGGTGGCATAGCCGCCTTTCTTGATGCCTTCTATCCAGTGGGTATGGTCATCTGAGGCATATTGGCGGCAAGCCTTGTAACGGTCTGCCATCAATACCTTGGAATGGTATTCCAGGCTTTCCAACGGATTGGAAAAGGTGCAGAACTTGTCATTATAATGGTCGTCATGATGATAGCTCCAGGGCTTTCCGGCCTTGATCCACTTGTCACTGGCCTTGATGCCGAAGTAGTTATTATCCTGACGGGCAAGACTGCTCTCGCCATATCCGCTTTCCACGGCCATCTGTGCAAGCGTCACGCTGGCAGGGATGCCATAGCGTTTCTGCTCTTCAATAGCTGCAGCAGCATATTTCTCGAAAAACTCAGCCTTATAATCGCTCATATACTGTCTTTTTTATCTTTATTGATACTCTCATCGAATCTGGGATCAATGTAAACACCTCCATCGGGCTTCTTATCAGCGGTGAAACCCGTTGTCCTGCCGGACCTCCGGCTCGGCTTCCAACTTCTTTGTCTCGTGCAGTACGTTATCGTAAATCCTTGTGGCAAGCTGGGTCTTGAACAGGTTCTGGTCTTCCACCAACCAGAAACGGTTCCAGTCTGCCTTGGGTACTTCCCTTGACTCCTGCTTTTTACCATCGATGGTGGCGGTCATAAAGATGCCGGCCTTAGAATCGGACTTGAAGAGGTTCACATTAGAGATTCTGCCCAAGTCCACATCACCAACGTCAATGGTCAGGAGATCTTTCTTCAATTCCGGGTGCTCGTGGGACAGCTGATAGTATTTCTGGCCCAAATCACTACGGACGGCATTGCCATTCGGCTCTTTGAGAGACTTGAAGAACAAGGTGATATCTTCCTTGGCAGGATACATGGTAATAGGCTGCTCTCCTTTAGCCTTGATAAAGATAGCATAGTTATTATCTTCATCTGCAAAGAGGTTCACCTTTTCTATCTCTGCTTTTTGGGCAATAAGGGAAGACACGTTCAGACGGGTAACGGGAATCAGGTTGTACTGCTTCAGGCGGTTGACCATGATATCCTTGCCCTCGAAATATCCATTGGGCTGATGAAGGCCCAAAGCACCTCCAGCATTGTAGAAAGTGATCTTGTCGCCATCGATACCTTCTTTTTTCAAGGCTGATGCGATACGACTCTTGTTCATGCCTGGTATCTCATTATTGACCTTCATCGATGCTCCTGCAGGAAGGATGACTTCTGCAGATTTGCTTGACTTGTCTGTGATAACAACGAACTCCTTTCTCTCTGCACTTGGCAACTTAGCCAACTCTCTGGAGATACTATAGTTCATCGGCATCTCCACCTGCATGGGCTTTTCGCCTCTCAGGGAGGCAAAGTCAACAGTCTCTCCCTTGGTCAGCTTATCGATACTCTCCAAGACGTTGTTCACGTCTTTCTCCAATCTGTTCATGAGTTTCGTATCTTCCTTCAACTCACGAGTCCAATAGTCTATATGCTGCATGTTCTCCGGAGAGATCTTTGCACGTAGCCCAAGGCCTGAGACGATAGCCCCGGCGGACAACTCCTGAACAAGATGCTCATATTTCTCTGCATTCTCAGGCTGAGTGACAGAGCGTACTTCACGGTTCAGGCGTTTCTCACTGCCTGTAGAGGCAACCAGAGCAACGGCCATGTCATGGGCATAGTCTGTATAGCTGTCATAGCTCTCCAAGGGTGACACGAGAACAGCATCCTTGGCTGAGTCATAATGCGTACGCTCGATGGAAGAAGCGGCCTTGATAGGAACAAGGCGTTTGTTCAGCTGCTCGACGAGGACTTTCATCCGCTCCTCTGCCTCCTTCTCCTGTCTGGTTTCCTGTATCTTGGAGGTTCTGACCTCATTTTTCAACGGCTCGTCAACGATAGCCACACGCAGGCCAGCACGGACAAGCTTCGGCAGGTACACATCCAGTTGATGGTGGGGGAAGGATGCCAAATGGTCTATACCTTTCAGCTCCTTTGGAGTGGTAAGGGTGATTCCCAGCTTGGATGACGTGGTCTTTGCATCTTCATTATAGGTGTTGTAGGAGTCACCGCTTCTGAATAACAGAA